>DASWON010000383.1:0-10645 GCA_036398735.1 Rhodopila sp. | reverse complement strand
CACTTGATGCGGCAGCGGCTTCATGGCGGCAGCGGCCTCATGGCGGCAGCGCGGACATCTATTCATCCGGCAGGCCCAGCAGCTGGCGGCGCAGTTGCTGGGAGGGTGGATGATCGCCGATGAAGCCGGCGAGCAGGTGATAGGCCAGATCCTTGTTGGCGAAGTCGCCGATCAACCTTGTGTTGGCGAAGACCCGCACCCGATCCGCGGTGAAGATATAGGTGGAGGTGTCGCCGCGACTGACCGCGGGCACTGCCGCCACGAGACGGTCAAAATCCGCCGCGTCGGCCGGCGCGCAGCCGCCATGGCCGCAATTCGTTGCCTCGCCGGCTCTGAATTGCTTTTCGACCCGAGCCTTGGAGGCGTCGCGCAGGAAGGTCAGCAGGATGACCCGCGGTTCGTCGGCGGCCAGTATCTGCGCCGCGTCGTGACTGCGTTGCGGCAGATACAGCGCGGCGACGTATGCCCTGATCTTGAAGATCGTCAGCGTGCGTACCCCGCTGCCGTTCAGTACCAGCGTCCGCCCATCGACGGTGTAGGTATCGGGCACGGTTACGCCCTCCAGCGTGGCCGCCGCCGCGCCCGATGCCAGCGAGCATGCGACGAGCACCGGGAGGAACAATCGCAGAAGAAATGAACGCATGGCCATCATTCCGGGCAAGGGCGAAGATCCTGATCGAAGCCGGGACAACAGCAATCTGTTGCCTTCTACGTGATTGGTGGTGCGAGGGGCCCCGGCGGGAATTTTCGCGGCCGGGGGGATCGGCCTGGCTGTTGGGCGCACCGGGCGCGGGGTTAGACTCGGTGATCCGCCGGTGAGAGGGCGGGTGAATGAGCGACAAATCCTGCCAAAGCGGTTCCGGTCAAGTTTTCTGACGGGCTCGACGCTTACACGTTCGTGAGCGCCCGCGCATTGTCCGATCATCAAGCCTTCATATGCAGGACGACCCGCGAGATCCACTGGATAACCGAGGCGGCCGATCCCGGGGAAGAAAGCGGTGGGACGACGGCGGTTGCGACGTGCTGAGCGAGGCGCTTTGGCGGCGGCCGGGTGAGGGGCTTGCGCGCCAGGCCGGGTGAAGGCGCAGGGGACCCGTCAGCGCAGCAGCAGGCTGGCGCTGCTGCTGAGCGCGGTCGCGCGCATGGCGGCCGCCTTGCGCGCCGCTGGGGCCAGCGATGGGAGATCAGCGGTGATCCTGCCGGCTACCTCGACCATCGCGGCGGCCCAGAGCGCCGGGCGCTGCCCTGCCTGGCGCTGAACGCCGGACGGGGCGGCGAGGATGGATGCAGTCCGGTCGGGGCGGCCGGCCGCAAGCCGCTCGGGCGAACCGGTATCGCTCGCCCGCTGGGTTCCGGACGGTTCGGGGGACGCCGTGACCTGACGCCGGTCATTGACGGGGGCGGCGGTGCCGAGGCCGGCATGAGGCGAGCCGACGATGTGGGCGACGGCATTCCGGGACAGCCCATTCCAGGCCGCACTGATCTGGGCGCCGCCGTTCAGGGCACCATCAATTGCAAGATCGCCGGTCAGGGCGGCGCCGATCTGGGGATCGCCGTCGGGAGGGTCGCCGAACTCGGGATCGCCGTTCAGGGCGCTGCCGTTCAGGGCGCCGTCAATTGCAAGATCGCCGGTCAGGGCGGCGCCATTCGGGGCATCGCCGTTCGGGGCATCATCAACCGCAAGATCGCCCGTCAGGGCGGCGCCGACCTGGGGATCGCCATCGGGAGGGTCGCCCAGCTGGGGATCGCCGTTCCGAGCGTCACCATTCAAGGTGCGGCTGTTGCGGAACTTGGCTCTAGGGATCTCGCTGTCTCGGCTATGCTCGGCAACGGATGGGTCGCTTTGCGTCGTCTCGCGCGCGTGTTCGGTGACGAGATCCAATCGGCCTTCGCGGACCGCTCGGCGGTTCTGTTCAGCCGAGCGGTTCAGTGCGTTGGCGTTGCCACGCAGACGCAGCGCCATGCCGGGCGAGACATCGCCGCGCATCGCCCGGCCGAGGGATTCCAGCGCCGCGAGGCCGAAGGCGACGATCTGTGCGCTGGCGATCAGTTCGGCGTGGCTGCGGGCTCCATAGGCATCCACCGCCGCGAGGGCAGCCTGCCGAGCGAGGCCGCCGTCACCACCGCTGGCGGCGAGAAACATCGGCGCGAGCAGGCTGACGATGAGGGGCATCAGCACCTCGGGGCGGTAGCCAGGCATGGCAGTGTCGGATGGGAGGGCAGGGTGCCTGGTGGTGGTGTGGGGATCCGTCATGCTGCCCGGGCTGTTATGAAGGGACGGGTTGTTAGCATGACTTGAAGAGGTTCGTCAAGAATTATTTCCTAAACATGTCATGCTCCGAGGGGTCGCGGGACTGCCGCCGAGGTCATCGGCGACCACTATCAGCGCTGCGAGCGGCGTTCCGGGCTCAACCATTGACTGGCTCGCACCAGGCTCAACCCTTGACTGGCTCGCATCAGGCTCGACGATTGACCGGCTCGCACCAGGCAGGCAACCAAACAAGGAGCGCGCGATCGACGAGCAGGAGGCCCACGGATCGACCCGCCCGGCGATGCCCCGCATGTCGGCCGCAGCATGGCGGTAAGGCCGCGGATTTCGCTGCCGATAATGCTGGTCATCTCCGGGCGCCCGTCGCCTGGCAGTGGGGTATCGAGTTGCGACCTGACTGGGAATCGGTTGTGGGGGCGGTCGAACCACCGGCTATCGTGGATGAGTTTGCTGGCTGCGGTATCTCCGTTCGGATGGCGGTCCAAACGCTGCGATGTCTCAAGACGAAGTCCATCAAATACGCAGGTTTAAAAGGCCTATCCGGAATCGATCCTGTCGAACGGCTAGGTTTACGAGCGTGCGGGCTGATGATCTTCCGGCCTGAGTCCTGCCTTGCGATGCCGGTCCGTGCATATGGCACAGGCACGATTGCCCGGCCTGAGACCCGCCTCAATCGGTTGCCGATTAAGCGGCAGCCTCCCAAACAGGGGAGGTCGACACCAAGACTCGTCCTCCATCACCCTCGTTGAGGTCGGTAAAGACGACGTTTCTGCAAACCTGGGCTTGATATTTTACGCTTTGCCAAGCGCGATAGAGAACTCAGGTGGAATATCTATTGCGGCGCTCGCTTGCCACGTCGTTGAGTGAGTCGGCTCGCCGGATCAAAGGCTGGTGGGCAGGCATATAAGGTTCTTTCCGTCAGGGTTCGACGACTGGCTCGGCCTGCGGATGGCGCGAACCAGCGCTCGGCGATTGGATCACGGGACCCGGACAGCGATGCGTCCCCCGGCAGCGACGCAGCCGAATGCCACGCATCGGACGTGTTTCGCTATGCGGCCCGGCGGATGCGGGAGGGGCGTCTTTCGCCAAACGCCGTGTCACCACCTGTCGCACCCGGGGTTGGCGACACGCAGAGTTTGAAGAAGCCCGGGATCGGGTGACGCTTTATCCCCCGTAGACCGCGTTGGGCAGCCACATTGCGATCCCCGGCAGGAGCGACAGCATCACGACGCTGATCGCCATCAGGATCACGAACGGCAGCGTCCCCCGGATGATCGGCGACAGCCCGATGTCCGGTGCGATCCGGTTGATGACGAAGATGTTCAACCCCACGGGCGGGTGGATCAGCCCCATCTCCATCACGATCGACATCACGATGCCGAACCAGATCAGGTCGAACCCGGCGGCCCGCAACGGCGGCAGAACGATCGGCGCGGTCATCAGGATGATTGATACCGGCGGCAGGAAGAACCCCAGCACCACCACCATCAGCAGGATCGCCGTCAGCAGAAACCATTTCGACAGGTGCATCCCCACGATCCAGGCCGCCGCCCCCTGGCTGATGTGCAGGTAGCTCATGACCTGGGAGTAGAGCAGACTCATGCCGATGATCATCAGCAGCATCCCCGACTCGCCCAGCGACCCGCTGAAGATCGGCACGATATCGGCCAGCCGGAACGTCCGGTACACCACCGCGACAAGCACCAGGGCCATCACCGCACCCAGCCCGGCGGTCTCGGACGGCGTGGCGATCCCGCCGTACAGCGCACCCATCACGCCGATCAGCAGGATCATGAACGGCAGCACCCTGGGCGCGGCCGCGAACCGGTCGCGCATCGTGAACGTGTCCTGCAGCAGGATTGCGTGCGGCCGGCCGGCCTGCGCGGCGGCGCGGTACTCCACCCGCCAGCGCAGCACCGCATACACGGCGAACAGCCCCATCAGCAGCATGCCCGGCCCGATCCCCGCCAGGAACAGCCGTCCGAGCGACTGCTCCGCCGCCACGGCGTAAAGGATCAGCACCACCGAGGGCGGCAGCAGGATGCCTAGCGTGCCGCCTGCCGCGATCAGGCCGGCGGCGAAGCCGGGCGAATAGCCGCGCCGGCGCATCTCGGGGATGCCCGAACTGCCGATCGCCGAACAGGTTGCCGGCGACGACCCGGCCATTGCGGCGAACAGCCCGCAGGCGATGGTGACCGCCAGCCCGAGCCCGCCCGGTACGCGGTGCATCCAGGTGTGCAGCGCGTCATACAGGTCCTTGCCGGCGCGCGTCTTGCCGATCGCCGCGCCCTTCAGGATGAACAGCGGAATGGTCAGCAGCGTGATGCTCGACAACTCCTCGTAGACCGCCTGGGCGACGGTATCGAGCGACGCCGGCGGCATGAACAGCAGCATGAACAGCGTTGCCACGGCCCCCAGCGCGAAGGCGATCGGAATGCCGGAGAACAGAAACGCCAGCGTGGCACCGCCATAGGCGAGGCCGATCTGCAGCGTGCTCATGCGCTTCGTCCAAGCGGCGTCGGGCTCACGCGCCCTGCCGCGGCAGGGTTCGCAATCACGCCACCCGGCGCGACAACGTTCGCACGCGTGTGCGCCGGGCCGACGGTGTTGGTGCCCACGCGGTCCGTGCTGGCGGGGTGCGTGCTCACGCGGGCCGTGCCGACGGGGTTGGTGCCCATGCGCTCCGCGCCGACAGCGTTGGTGCCCATGCGCGCCGGACCGACAGCGTTGGTGCCCATGCGCTCCGCGCCGGCAACGTTCGCACGCGTGCGCATTGGGCCGGCAGGGTTCGTGCCCACGCGCTTCGGGCCGGCAGCGTTACCACTCATGCGCGCCGGCCGAACTGCAGCGTCTGCAGCAGCAGTTGCAGCGACAGCAGCGCCATCCCGAACGTCATACAGCTGTAGGGGATCCACAATGGCGGGCCCCAGGCCGAGGTGGTCGTCTGGCCTTCCTCCCACGCCTCGATCAGCAGGACGTAAGCCTTCCAGGCGAAGAAGCCGCAGAAGATCAGCGCGATCGCGTCGGCCAGGAAGCAGCGGACGCGGTTGACGCCGGGGGGCAGCAGATGCCCCAGGGCCTCGATCCCGACATGACCGCGCCTCGCCTGGGTCCAGGCGGCGGAGGCGAAGGTCGCGCCGATCAACAGGAACACCGACAGTTCATCCTGCCAGTCGGTCGAGGCGCCGAGGAAGTAACGGCCGATCACCTCCCAGGTCAGCACGATGCCGGCCAGCAGGATTGCCAGCGCGCTGCCGATCGCCATCAGCAGGTTGACGCCGTCCAGCCCTCTCTGCACCCAGCCGAGGAGGCCGGCGGCGGGCAAGGCGGGCGATACGGCGAATGTGTCGGGCGGCACGGCGGCGGTCATGCCGGAGCGACCTCGGCAGGCTCGATCTTGGGCGGCATGGACGGCGTCTCCCGGATCCCGGACGGATTTTTGCTGTGGACCCCACGTTTGTGCCGTGGACCCCACGTTTGTAGCGTGCCGCACGGGGGCTGCAAGGCCATTTTCGCCGGGTCGCAGGGCGATTGATGCGGTTTCGCGGCTTGCCGATCGGGCCGGGACAGGCGACGATGGCGTCGACCACGGCTGATGAGGGGACAAGATGATCGATCTGGTGATTCGCGGTGACACGGTGGTGACGCCGCAGGGCGTGGGCGCGCATGATATTCTGATCGCCGGCGGTACGATCGCGGCGATCGCGGCCCCCGGCAGCGTCTCGGTGCCTGACGGCACGCGGGTGATCGACGCCACCGGCAAGATCGTCATCCCCGGCGGTATCGATCCGCATGTGCACTGCAAGTGGCCGATGCCCAGCCTGGACGGCTCTGCCCTCGAGACCCAGCCCCCCGATGTCGTCAGCAAGGCGGCGGTGCACGGCGGCACCACGACGGTGGTCGACTTCACCCGCGCCGCCGAAGGCAAGGATTTGCGCAACGCGATCGAGCTGCGCGAAAAGGACTGGAAGGGTCATTGCGCCTGTGACTACGCGCAGCACATCATGGTCGAAGGCGCGCTGCCGGTCGATCTGCCCGGCCAGGTCGCCGAAGCCATCCAGGCGGGTTTTCCGACGGTAAAGATCTTCACCACCGACATCACGCCGAACCGCAAGGGGCGGATGGTCGACTTCGGCGATATCTGGGAGATCTTCCAGGTTCTGGCGGCGAATCAGGGCCTCGGCGTGATCCACTCCGAGGACAACGACATCGTCATGCACATGTATGGCAAGTTGATCCGCGAGGGCCGCACCGGGTTCGAGAACATGGCCGAGGTGCACAACACGTTGTCGGAAGACGTATCGTTCCGGCGGGTCATCCGGCTGGCGGAGAAAGTGCCCGGAACGGCGCTCTACATGATGCATGTATCCGCCGCGACCGGTGTCTCGGCGATTCATGAGGCTCGGCGGCGCGGCGTGCCGATCTACGGTGAGTCCCTGCATCAATACATGCTGTACAGCAGCGAGGACTACAAAAGGCCGAACGGGCAGATCTACCATACCTACCCGTCGCTGAAGGGTCCCGAGGATCATGCGGCCCTTTGGCAAGGCACGCTCGACGGCTCCATCAACTGCGTCGCCACCGACGAAATCTGCTGCACGCTGAAGCAGAAGCTGCAAGGCGTGCGGATCGACGACACCACCGGCGGCAATGCCGGCGTCGAGCCCAGGGTGGCGCTGATGTATACCGAGATGGTCGGCAAGCGTGGCTACTCGTTACAGCGCTATACCGACCTCGTTTCGACCAACGCGGCCAAGATCATGGGGCTGTATCCACGCAAGGGTGCGCTCGCGGCGGGTTCGGATGCCGATATCTGCGTGCTGGACCCGGCCGACCAGCGGGTGATCCGTGCGGAGGATCTGCATGAAACGGACTACTCGCCGTGGGAGGGCCGCAAGATGGACGCGTGGCCGAGCCTGACGGTGCTGCGCGGCAAGGTTGTCGTGGAGAACGGGGTGTACAAGGGCAGCCTGAGCGACGGCAAGTGGCAGCACCGCAAGGTGGCGAGCGAAATGTTCTCGGCGCCTCGGCTGTAGCAGCGGGCGGCGGAGGCCGGCGTTGCGTCCCCGGGGTCTCTTGCGCCTGTTCCGGATCGGCGCCGGTCGGTGGTCCAGGGCCGCCCGCGGTTGGTCATCCGGAACCGCCCGTGGCTGGCACGGCTTGCTTGCCACCTCGGGTTCGCGCGATGTTTCGCTGCGGCTCGGGGGCGCGGCCGGGCAGGGAGGCACCGCCTGTGCCGCGGCGCCCGGGACGCGTGCCGATCGGCCGGTCGGACGGGACTCCCGATGGCTGCCGACCGAACCGCGAACCTGCCGGTGAGCAGGCGGGGGTCCCCGGGTGGCGATTCCCCAGGACGGCGTGTGCCCAGCGTGGGATGTCGCGGTACGGCCGGTGTCGCACGCGGCATGTCGAGGGCCGGGTGTCGCAGTGCGGGCGGTGTGGCAGGCGGCCTGCCCTCGGGCGGCTTGGCCGGGGGCGGTGTGGCCTGGGGCAGCGTGTCGGTGGTGACCCGATGACCGAGGCGCAGTTTCGGACGCTGCTGCTCGATTGCCTGAAACTGTGGGAGGTGCCGGGCAGGGTAACGGTGCGCGAGCACGACGTTGCCATCGAGACCCCGGCCGGCCTGTTCACGGTGGCCCGAGCCGATCCCGATCTGCGTCCGTTGCGGTGGTTCTATCAGACCCCGGAACGGGAAGCGGCGCGGCGCCCGCCCCGAGCCGCGCCGTCGATCGTTGCGCTGCTGTCGGCGCTGCGCAATGCGATGGAGGGAGCCGGCGGCGACCGTTTGCGGGTCGGCGGAGCATAGCATCCGCCGAGAAACGACTGGACTGCGGACTGGTATGCCAACGAGCCGTGTCCGGAACGGTCGGCAGTGATGGTTTGGCCGATGAGGCCGGCGCGCCGACGGGAAGCAAGTCCTGGTTGCCGGCATGGCGTTGTCCATGCGCTCTCCTCCGGCACGTACTGGGTTGGCAGCGTCCGGGAAGGCGACGGCGCGTCAACCGCTGCGGCATCAAGGCGGTGACGCCGTATCAGGCGGCGCAGGGGTCCCGGAATGCGGCGGACCGGGCCTCGTGGGGGCGCAGGAAGATGCACGGCGCACCTGCGGTTGCGGCGTCCCGGGAGGCGCACGGCGGACCCGCCATTACGGCGTACCGGACGGGTGACGCCGTGTCAGGCGCTGCAGTGTCCGGGTTGGCCCACGTCACTACGACACGGCCTCGCCGTTTGTGAGAAACGCGCGCGAATACCCGAGCCTTGCGTCGCCGGAGCGCCTTGGTCGCGTGGACGCCGACCGTGGACGGACAGCTTCTGGGAACGTCCGCGCAACGATCAGGCGGCGCGGGCGTCCTGGCCAGGCAGCAGCAGTGACGTCAAGTCGTGCACGTTGGCCAGGGACGCCACCCCCGTCAGCGCGTCGAACACCGCGGACAGGCGGGCGCGCGACAGGCTGCGTTCGGCGCAGTCGGCGAACTTGGTCCACAACTCGGCGTGCGTCATCGGCTCGCCGGCGGGTCCCCGGCTGGGGTAGTCGTCCAGACGCGAGGCCAACCGGGCGCCGTCCGTCGTCTCGACGATGACCTCGGTGCCCCAATCCACCGCCATATCCGGGTGCGGGTAGGCATCGAGGCGCTGCATCAACGCGCGGACCGCGGGGTCGAACGGCGCGTCGCCCTCGAAATGCGACAGTTTCACGGATCGGTCGGTCAGCGCGCGGGCGACGCAGTATTGCATGCTGAATTTCGCGGCGAGCGATGAGCGCGGGTCCGGATTGTCGGTGTGCGGCAGGCGTCGGGCGTGCGGCATGACGGTGATATGGGCCACGCGGTCCGGCCGCAGGTCGTGTCGCTGGGCGAGGTCGATCATCCGGCTGATCGACGGGTGCGTGCTGCCGCAGCATGGATACGGCTTCAGGCCGGGATCGCCGGCACCGCCGCACTCGAACGGGTCGTACCATTCGTCGAGGATGCGGGCGGTGTCATAGGTGCCCGTGCCGTTGAACACATCGAGGAACCCCTGCTTGTGCTCGAACGCGCCTGGGTTGGCGGTGAACCCCTGTTTCGCCATCAGCGCCGCGAACACGCCGTCGCGGATGCCGTGGCCGACGTGCAGCGGCTTGGTCATGGTGCCGAAATTGGCCTTCAGCCCCGCCGCGAAGGAGGTCGCCATCCCCAGCGCGATCGCGGTGTGCTCGTCGGACAGGCCCAGCAGGCGGGCCGCGCCCGCGACGGTGCCGAAGATGCCCAGCGTGGCGGTGGGATGCCAGCCTTTGTCGTAATGATGGTGATGCACGCCGCGGGCGATCCGGCACGCGGTCTCGAAGCCTGCGACATACGCCGTGACCAGTTCGCGACCGCTGCTGCCGAGCATCTCGGCTAGCGGGAGCAAGGCGGGGACCAGCATGGCGGAGGGGTGTCCGCCCATCGATCCGGCCACGTCGTCGTAGTCGAGCGCGTGCGCGGCGACGCCATTGACCAGCGCCGCATCCGTTACGCTGGTGCGGCAGTTGGTGCCCAGGATCAGCGCCGGACCGGGCGCGGCCGCGACACCGGGAACCGTCAGGAGGATCCGCGGACCGTCTTCCTTGATCCCGGCCAGCGTGACGCCGACGGTGTCGATGAAAGCGCTCGCGGTCCAGTCCAGCGCCGCTGAGGGTATGTCTTCATAACGCAGCGCGTTGATGCGTTGCGCAATCTGCCTGGCCAGGGTGCTCATGGACGTCCCTTGTTGCTTTTGCGGACACCGCCGTCCTGAGCCGCGGATGCAGCGGTGCCGACGAAAGCGTAACCCGAAGCGGCGCCGCATGGCCAGGGCCGCCCAGGGCCACGTCTTCGCCGGGTCCCATTGTCACCGGCACGCCACCTGCAACCTGGGCCCCTTCGCCGGGTCGTGGCTTCACCGGGGGGCCATTTCCGCCTGGATCCCCGTTCCGCCGGATTGCCTCTCCTGCCGGATACCGCCCTCATCCGGGTGGCTGCCTCGCCAGTGTCCCCCTTCGCCGGGTCCCATTGTCACCGGCATGGCACCTGCAACCTGGGCCCCTTCGCCGGGTCGGGCTTCACCGGGTGTCATCTTCACCCTGACCCCCGTTCTGCCGGATTGCCCCTCCTGCCGGCTGCCGCCCTCATCCGGGTGGCTGCTTCACCGGTGTCTCCTTCGCCGGGAGCGCCAGTCCGCGGGGTCGCCACGTCGCGGGGCTCGCCCGTCGCGGCGGTCGCCCTGTCGCGAAGGGCGCTCATTGCGAGGGCGGCTCAATAGGTCCGGGCCCCGGGACGGGCCGCCCGGAGAACACGAGCGCCCTCCCGCCACCGCGACAGCGGCAGGGGGAAGGCGGCGGCAAAAGACCGGCGGCAGATGCGTCGGCGGTGTCAGGCC
>DASWON010000382.1:0-10917 GCA_036398735.1 Rhodopila sp. | reverse complement strand
TGCCCTCCCGCTGCTGCACCAGCCCGGCACGGTCTGGGAGTACAGCCGCTCCACCGACGTGCTCGGCCGCCTGGTGGAGGTGATCTCCGGCCAGACCCTCGGCCGCTTCCTGTCCGAACGCATCCTGACCCCACTCGGCATGAGCGACAGCGGCTTTTTTGTGCCGGAAGCCAGTCAGTCCCGGATCGCTGAACCGTTTGCCAAGGATCCCGAGGGGGGCACCGACGTTGCCCTGCTGGATGTCCGCCGCCCGGCGCTGTTCGAATCCGGCGGCGGCGGCATGGTTGCAACGACCATGGACTATGCCCGCTTTCTCGGCATGCTGTTGGGCAACGGCCGCCTCGGCACCACCCGCCTGCTTGGCCGCAAGACGATCGAGCTGATGACGTCGGACCATCTCGGGACCATCAAAGGGTCACCCGATCTGCTGCCTCCCGGACATGGCTTCGGCCTCGGCTTCGCGGTCCGCACCCAGCCGGGTATGGCGCCGTTTCCGGGATCTGTCGGCAACTACTACTGGGGCGGTGCGGCGGGCACGACATTCTGGGTCGATCCGAGCGAACGCCTCTATGCGGTGCTGATGATCCAGGCGCCGGTCCAGCGCGAGCACTATCGCGTGCTGTTCCGTGACCTGGTTTACGCGGCGGTCGCGGATTAGCGTCCCTGCTCGAAGGTTCGTCGTGCCAAGGATCAACGCCAACGAACTTTCGAACTGATGAGGATACTGGCGAACCATTGTTTTGCAGCACGGTGCAGGGTGCTGAAGACTGCCTCGACGGATCCACAATTGCGCGGACTTCAGAGCCACCGCGCTGGAGCGCCTCCCCGCCGACCGGAGACGCTGCCTCGCTCACGCGCCCCCTCGCCCGGCCGCGGCATCAGGCACGAGCTATACGTTTTCATCAGGACGTTTTCATCAGGCCGAAAGCGTGCGGACGGACTCGTTCGCTGTGATCGTCGACACGCTGTTGGCGTTCCGCCCGGTATGACCATGCTGTGACGCCAGCGCGGCTGCCCGATCCTTTCGGGGCCCATCCGCCAAGGCTTTCGGATGCAAGAGACGTCGGGGCGACGATCGCCTTCCGCGGCACGGGCGCTGCGCCTGCTTCTCTTGCACCGTCCGGTTGCTTCGACCCGACGGATGCTCTGGTCAAGTCCGACCGCGGGTATCGCCGCTGCCCGATGGGCGATAGAAGCTGACCGCGAATCGAGGCCGCCCCGCTACAACGCCGCTGCCTCATCATGAGACTGGAGATGCCTGATGAAACCTCGGACCATTGCCTTCCTGCTTGGCATGAGCCTGCTCGCCGCCTGTTCGTCGTCTGACGACTCCAAGAACGCCAACGGATCGGGAGGTGCGGGTGGCACGGGCGACGGACTTGGGGGAGCCGGCGGCATGGGTGCGGGCGGGATGGGCGGCGCCGGCGGGGCCGGTCACGCCGCTCCCGGCAGCCAGGAGGACCTTACGCAGTCTGCCGGCGATCGCATCTTCTTCGACACCGATCGCAACACATTGTCGCCGCAGGCGACGGCCACGCTCGACCGTCAGGCGGCTTGGCTGCAACAATATCCTCAGGTCAACGTCTGGGTCGCCGGCAACTGCGACGAACGCGGCACCGAAGAATACAATCTTGCCCTCGGCCAGCGGCGCGCCACGGCCGATCGCGACTATCTGGTTGCCCATGGCATCCAGCGCAGCCGGATCGAAACGATCAGCTACGGCAAATCAAGGCCGATCGACCCGTCCTCCACGCCCGAGGCCTGGGCGCAGAATCGCAACGCAATCACCTCGGTGCGCTGAAGGCTGCGGCTATGGCGCGCTGATCCGCTCCCGGACCGCGCCGCTGAAAGTCACGGCTACGGCGCGCCAATCCCCCTCCGGGCGGCGCGCCGACTGCTTCGGCAATCGCGGCAGACCTTGCATGCGTTGCGCCGAACGTCACCGCAGTCACGCACCGCGATAAGCGCCGGCCCGCGCGTCGGACGATCTGCTTCTGCTTGCGCGACCCGGCAGCAGCCACGAGGCGGTCTTGGCGGGCCTGTCCTGGCGGGTTCCGTCATTGGGAGTTCCGCGGGTCATCGCCCGCTGACACCCCCGCCGGAAGAGACGACGACCAGGATGTGACCGTGCGATCCGCGCTGAGGCCGTTATTCTGGCGTGTCGCCCCGGGCTCTAAACCAGCCTCCGCTTCCACAGATCGAATATATCGGTCCAGGTCTGTTCGGCCGCTTCAGGACTATAGACGGCGCGTTCGGCGAAACAGAACCCGTGATGGGTTCCCTCGAATATCTTGACCGTGTTGGCGACATCAGTCTTTGCCAGGCTGGCTCGCAGATCCGGTATCACGTGCGCCGGGACCGATTGGTCGTGCTCGGCGAAGGCATAGTAAAGTTCCCCCGCGACGTGCGGCAGCAGTAGATGCGAGGAGTCCGGCTTGTCGGTGACGATGTTCACCCCGTACAGCGAGGCCGCCGCCTTGATGCGATGGGGAAATCTGGCTGCGACGGTCGTGATATAGCAGCCGCTCATGCAATGACCTACACAGCCGACCGGGCCTGGTCGCACTTTGTCGTTGGCGTCGAACCAGGCAATCATTGCTGCCGTGTCGTCGGTCACCAGGGCGTTCGTTATGCTGTTCATCGAGGCGCGAATCACGGCCGACATGGCGTCATCGCGGCGGGGGATGTCGAAGCGGACCATTCCGAGCCTGTAATACATGTCCGGCAGCAGGCAGAAATAGCCCTGTCTGGCGATCCGGCGTGCCATGTTGCGAAGTTCTTCCCGTGTGCCCGGCGCATCCATGTAGAAAATTACTGGCGGGAACGGGCCCTGGCCGTCCGGGCAAACAGCAAAAGCCGGCATGCGGCCATGTCTGGTCGTAACTATTGCGTCTTGTTCATGCATTTTTCCAATCCTCCCGAAGCAATTTGCAGATGCGGCAGTGTGATTCGACCACCGGGCATTTGCAAGCCGTCACAAAGGGGTGGTAGCGTTACATACCAGGGTACTCATCACAGTGAGATTTCTAATGCGCAGCACCGGGCTGATCGACAGCACACTCGCCGCGGCGGTCGCCGCCGAGAAGATCGCCGGGCTAGTGGCCGCCGCGGCGGATAAGGACGGCGTGATCTATGCATCCGCCTTCGGCCGGCGGAATCTGCTGCAGCCGCAACGGATGACTGTCGATTCGATTTTCCGCATCGCCTCGATGACCAAGGCGATCACCGCTACCGCCGCAATGCAGCTGGTCGAGCAAGGCAAACTTTCGCTGGATCAGCCGGCGAAGGAAATCCTGCCGTTTCTGGCCGACACAAAGGTTCTGCTTGGTTTCGATGCCAACGACATTCCCATCCTGCGGGCGCCACGCACGCAGATCACTCTGCGCAACCTGCTGACGCATACCGCGGGCTTCGTCTACGATACGTGGAACGAGGAGATGAAGCGCTACGCCGGGATCGTCGACCTCCCGGCCCCGCGCACCGGGAAGCTGGCCGCCTTGAGTGCGCCATTGAACTTCGACCCTGGCGAGCGCTGGGAATACGGCATCAACATCGATATCGCCGGCCGCATGGTGGAGGTGGCGAGCGGGCTGGATCTGGAGACCTATCTGCAGCGCCACGTCCTCGGGCCGCTTGGGATGGAGGACACCAGCTTCATCCAGCGACCGGAATGGGACAGCCGCCTCGTGACCGTTCACGCTCGCCAGCCTGATGGATCGCTGCAACCGATCGCGGCGCAGCCGTCCGGTGCCACGAGCGCCGATACCGAGCGTGAGTTTTTCCCCGGTGGCGGCGGGCTGTTCTCGACCGCCCTCGATTATCTGCGTTTTCTGCGCGCCCTGATGAACGGGGGAGAACTGGACGGCAATCGGATCCTCAGGCCCGAAACCGTCACCATGATGGGCCAGAACCACATGGGCGAACTTGAGGTGCAGAAGCTTCCGACGCAGATCCCGCATCTGTCCAATCCGGTCGACCTGTTCCCTGGGATCTCGAAGAAATGGGGCCTGAGCTTCCTGATCAACATGGCGCCGGTGCCGGGGGGCCGCAGCGCCGGCAGCCTGGCCTGGGCCGGATTGAACAACACGTACTACTGGCTGGACCCGGTGCAACAGATCGCTGGCGTGCTCATGACCCAGACGCTGCCGTTCGCCGACCCAAGCGTGCTGCAGGCGCTCGATTCGTTTGAGCGCGCGGTCTACGCATCAATCTGACAGCGCCAGACCGAAATTTGACAGCGCCAGACCGACGACCGGAGCAACGACCGCCGCCGGTTCGCAGGGGCGCGGACGGTCCGCACCGGCTGCTGCTCCTGCGGTAACAGAAGGCGGCCAGCGCGTGTGTTGCGTGATCACCCGCTTCAGATGGCCAACGCGCCGGTTTCCGCGAACGCTTGCTGTTCAACGGGGTGCAATCGTGACCACGCCAATCCGGAAGCCGCTGCTCGATGCCATGGTCCTGTGCTCGGAAACCGATTGACAACCAGGCATCCAGTCCCTACCCCGCCGCCTCCCTTTCAGACCGAGTACGCCAGCCATGTCCCGCCGCAAGCCCCGCGGCCGCCCGCTCGACGGGTGGCTGATCATCGACAAACCGGCCGGGATGACCAGCACGGACGTCGTCAACCGGGTCAAGCGTCTGTTTGACGCCCAGAAGGCCGGACACGGCGGCACGCTGGATCCGCTGGCGACCGGCCTGCTCCCCGTCGCCTTCGGTGCCGCCACCAAGACCGTGCCCTACGTCATGGACGGCACCAAGCTGTACCGCTTCACCCTGAAGTTCGGGGAAGCGCGGGATACCGACGACGCGGACGGCAGCGTGATCGCAACCAGCGATGTCCGCCCTGGCGACGCCGCGATCGAGGCCGCGCTGGCGGCCTTCCGCGGTGAGATCATGCAGGTGCCGCCCATCTTTTCCGCCATCAAGGTCGCCGGCGAACGCGCCTACGACATGGCGCGTGAGGGCCGGGCTCCGGTGCTGGAAGCCCGCCCCGCTCGGGTTGACCGGTTCGAACTGATCGAGCGTCCGGATGCCGACACCGCGATCTTCGAGGTCGCGTCCGGCAAGGGCGTCTATATGCGCAGCCTGGCGCGGGACCTGGCGCGTGCCTGCGGCACTGTCGGCCATATCGCGGCGCTGCGCCGGCTGCGGGTCGGCCCGTTCCTGGAGCATCACGCGATTCCGCTGGACAAACTGCGGGAACCGGACGATACCGCGCCCGCTTCCCCGGACCTGCTGCTTCCGGTCGTGACCGCGCTGGCCGACATCCCTGCGCTGGCCTTGACCGAACAGGAGGCCGCCGACCTCAGACATGGCCAGGCGATCAGCCTCGTCGCGTTGATGGGACGGATTCCGGCGACGGCCGATCCCGATGGCGGGTTGGTGCGTGCCATGGCGGGGGGCCGCGTGATCGGGTTGTGCCATCTCGAAGACGGCATGCTGAAACCTGAACGGGTCCTCTGACCCACGCACGCGTCGTCTTCAACCTTTTGTTCAGGAGATGCCTGATGTCGATAACGGCGGAGCGCCGCACGACGCTCATTGGTGAATATGCGACGGGCGCGGCCGATACCGGCAGTCCCGAGGTTCAGGTGGCCCTGCTGTCCGAACGGATCAGCAATCTGACGGAACACCTCAAGACCCACGCAAAGGACTTCCACTCGCGCCGCGGCCTGCTGATGCTGGTGGGACGTCGCCGTCGCCTGCTGGATTACCTGAAAAAGAAGGATCAGGCGCGCTACCAGACATTGATCGGCCGGCTTAGCCTGCGGCGGTAGCCGGCTGCGGTACGACCGTCGGCGGTCCCGGATCCCGCAGGGGTCACCGCTACAGAGTCCGCCGCATGGAGTCATAGGGCTACCGCAGGCCGGATTGACGCCAGGTGATCGCAGGCCGAACCCGGCTCTGGAATCCGTCGGAACACCAACAGGCCGGCATCCCTGGATAAGCCGGGGATGCCGGCCTGAACGCAGATAAAGCTAGTCATCGGCTGGAATGATCACTATTTCCAGGTCGTCGACTGCAAAGAAGACCTGGGCGGGGGCAGGTAGTTCCCCGAAAACACTGCGGACACGCGGTGGACAGAAAGACCGCCGATCCGGCACGCCCCTAAAGGCGCGGGACAAGCGACGGCGTTTCCGGCCACATGGCCGCGGCTGCGACCCCTCCACGGCACGCAGCGCGCGCTCCGTGTTACCCGAGACGCCGCCACCCCGCCAACGGCAGGGACGTGATGGAGCGTGCTGTCCGGGTGTCCGCCGCCGCCGCGCATCCTAAGGACGACTGAATGTTCAATTATTTCCGCAAGGAACTCGAGTGGGGCGGCCGTAAGCTGGTCCTGGAGACCGGCAAGATCGCGCGTCAGGCGGACGGCGCGGTCATGATCTCGTACGGTGAGACAATCGTACTCTGCACCGCAGTCGGGGTAAAGTCCGCCAAGCCGGGCCAGGATTTCTTCCCGTTGACCGTCAACTACCAGGAGAAGGCGTTCGCTGCCGGAAAGATCCCGGGTGGCTTCTTCAAACGCGAAGGTCGGCCCAGCGAGGCCGAGGTGCTGAAAAGTCGCCTGATCGACCGGCCGATCCGTCCGCTGTTCCCCGAAGGGTTCCGCAATGAGGTCCAGATCGTCGCCACTGTCCTGAGCTACGACAACGAAAACGATCCGGATATCGTGTCGATGGTCGGCTGCTCCGCCGCCCTGACACTGTCCGGCATCCCCTTCTTCGGCCCGATCGCCGCGGCCCGCGTCGGCTACCGGGATGGGGCGTACATCCTGAACCCGACACTCGATCAGATGAAGACCAGCCAGCTTGAGTTGGTTCTGGCCGGCACCGCCGAAGGCGTACTGATGGTCGAATCCGAGGCACAGGAGCTCTCGGAGGAGGTTATGCTGGGCGCGGTGACCTTCGGACATGCTGCGTTCCAGCCGGTGATCAACGCGATCATCGAACTTGCGGAACACGCCGCCCGGGAACCGTGGCCGCTGCCGGACAAGACCGATGAGGAAAAGGCGCTGGCCGCCCGCGTTGACGCGCTGGCGCGCGCCGGCATCGCCGAGGCCTATCAGGAGAAGGTCAAGCAGGCCCGCTACGAGAAGGTGGCCGCCGCGAAGAAGGAAGCAGCCGTCGCGCTGGCCGCCGAGGGCCTGGACGTCGAGAAGGCAAAGAGCCTGTTCCACGACCTGGAAGCCGACATCGTCCGCAATGCCATTCTCGACACCGGCATCCGCATCGACGGCCGCGATACCCGCACCGTCCGCCCGATCATTGCCGAAGTCGGGATCCTGCCGCGCGCGCATGGCTCCGCCCTGTTCACCCGCGGCGAAACCCAGGCGTTCTGCGTTGCCACCCTGGGTACCGGGCAGGATGAGCAAGTCGTCGACTCGCTGCTGGGCGAGTACCGCGAACACTTCATGCTGCATTACAACTTCCCTCCGTATTCGGTGGGCGAAGCGGGCCGCATGGGCTCCCCCGGCCGGCGCGAGATCGGGCACGGCAAGCTGGCATGGCGCGCCGTTCACCCGCTGCTGCCGGCGAAGGACAAGTTCCCGTACACCATGCGTGTGGTGTCGGAAATCACCGAGTCCAACGGCTCCTCCTCGATGGCGACCGTCTGCGGCACGTCCCTTGCGCTGATGGACGCCGGCGTGCCGCTGAAGCGGCCGGTTGCGGGCATCGCAATGGGATTGATCAAGGAAGACCGCGGCTTTGCCGTGCTGTCCGACATTCTGGGTGATGAAGACCACCTGGGCGACATGGACTTCAAGGTGGCCGGCACCGAGGCGGGCGTGACCAGCCTGCAGATGGACATCAAGATCACCTCGATCACCTTCGACATCATGAAGACCGCGCTCGATCAGGCGCGTGACGGGCGTATGCACATCCTGGGCGAGATGGCCAAGGCGCTGACCGGCGCCCGCGGCGATGTCGCCACCACCGCGCCCCGGATCACCACCATCAATGTGCCGAAGGAGAAGATCCGCGAAGTGATCGGCACCGGCGGCAAGGTCATCCGCGAGATCGTCGAGCAGACCAAGTGCAAGATCGATATCGACGACGATGGCACCATCAAGATCGCAGCGGTCGACAACGAACAGGCGCAGAAGGCGATCGACTGGATCCGCGGCATCGTGGCCGAACCGGAGATTGGAGTGATCTACAACGGGAAGGTCGTGAAGACAGCCGATTTCGGCGCCTTCGTGAATTTCCTGGGATCCCGCGACGGGCTGGTTCACATCAGCGAGTTGACCCAGGGCCGTGTCGGCAAGACGACCGACGTGGTCAACCAAGGCGATGCGGTGAAGGTCAAGGTCATCGGTTTCGACGACCGTGGCAAGGTCAAGCTGTCCATGCGGGTTGTCGATCAGGCGACAGGCGCCGATATCACGGAGCAGGTTGGCGCCAAGCCGAACCGCGGCGGCGACCGCCCCGAACGGGGTGAACGCCGGGAACGGTTCGACCAGTCTCCCTCTTCTGACGGCCAGCAGCAGCCGGTCGCCGGCGATTGAGGGCACAGGCTGGAAACCAGCCTGCACTCCGGCCCGTTCAGGACGGAAATGCTTGCATCCTTCAGCGGGCGGCTTATCGGTACGCCGGTAGGCTACCGCTGACGGAGCACAACAAAAACGGGGTCACAGCGACCTCACAGGCTTCCCAGGGGACTGGCCTTTCGAGGGACATGCGGCCATGCGAGCGATCAACGCGATACGGATGGGCGGAGTTGACGTCCTTCCCCTGGTGGAAGGCGGCAAGGGCGTATCCATCTCAAACGGATTATCAGCGGGCAACTGGGCGCTGGCCGGCGGGGTCGGCACATTCAGCGCGGTCAATGCCGACAGCTTCGATGTCAACGGGCGGGCGATCCCACAGGTCTATCATGGGCGCACCCGCCGCGAGCGTCATGAAGAGCTGATCCACTACGCTGTTCAGGGGGCGCTGACACAAGCCCGGCGCGCCTGGGACATCACCAGCGGCAAGGGCCGCATCCACGCCAACATCCTATGGGAGATGGGCGGCGCCGAACGCATCATCACCGAGGTGCTGGAGCAGGCCAAGGGCATCGTCAACGGCATCACCTGTGGCGCCGGCATGCCCTATCGGCTGTCGGACATCGCCGCACGATTCAACGTCTATTACTACCCGATCATCTCGTCCGCCCGCGCGTTCAACGCGTTGTGGAAGCGGGCCTACTCCAAGACCGCGGAGCTGCTCGGCGGGGTGGTCTACGAGGACCCCTGGCTCGCCGGCGGGCACAACGGGTTGTCCAACAGCGAGGATCCACTGCGACCCGAGGATCCGTTTCCTCGCGTCATGGCGCTGCGCAAAACGATGCGCGACTTCGGCCTGCACGAGACCCCGATCATCATGGCCGGGGGAGTCTGGTGCCTGGAGGAGTGGGAGAACTGGATCGACAACCCCGACCTGGGACCGATCGCCTTCCAGTTCGGCACCCGCCCCCTGCTGACCAAGGAAAGCCCGATCGGCGACGCCTGGAAACAGCGCCTGCTGACCCTGAAAGAGGGCGATGTCTTCCTCAATCGGTTCAGTCCGACCGGCTTCTATTCCAGCGCCGTCAACAACGGGTTCATCCAGGAACTGAGGGAACGCAACGAGCGCCAGGTGGCCTTCACGACCGAGGCCATTGGCGAGCACATCGCGGAATATGGCGTCGGCCCACGCAAGCGGATCGTCTACCTGACGCCAGGCGATCGCGAGCGCGCCATTGCGTGGGAGCGGCAGGGCTTTACCGAGGCGCTGCGAACCCCGGACTCAACGCTGGTCTTCGTCACGCCCGAAAAGGCGAGGGAGATCCTGGAAGACCAGACCGCCTGCATGGGCTGCCTGAGCTCGTGCCGCTTCTCCAACTGGGCGCAGCACGAGCCCGACTATACCAACGGGAAGAAGGCCGATCCGCGCAGCTTCTGCATCCAGAAGACCTTGCAGGACATCGCTCATCAAAGCGATGAACCGGCCGCGGTCGAGCGGAACCTGATGTTCAGCGGCCACAACGCCTACCGGTTCGCGAAGGACCCGTTCTATTCAAATGGCTTCATCCCGACGGTGAAGCAGTTGATGGAGCGGCTGCTGACCGGGCGTTAGAGGTCCCACGACCGTCAAGCCGGGCAGACATCCGGCGGCCGGTACTCCGGTCGAAAGATAGTCGCGCCTGGCCGTGCAACCGACCGCTTGCGGGGTTTGCGAGCCGGAAGTCCGTTACCGGGCCGGTTCCCCGGTCGTAGGCTCGCTTCTCAGTGATGACACAGCGAGCGCGGACCTCCCGGCGTTTGCGGTCACCGCGAAGAGGCCCCAGCCCAGCGCAGGTGCAATCCGCGGAAACCTCGCGGTCCTGCTGCGCAGTCATCGGAGCTCATCGCCCCCGGCTCACCCCGGCGGGCCGAATCCCTGGATCGCCCAGCGCAGCGGCGCCGGGTCCACGCGGATTTCGCCGATCCGGGGGCGGTTGAGGTCGGCGATCAGCACCATGCCGCCGGCCCACATCACCAACAGCAGCGATGTCAGCACAACGTGGCGGGTGCCGGATGCGCCGAAATGATACCCCATGGCGCCGATCGCCAGCAGAGAGCCCGCCAGCAGCATCCACGACAGGTCGGATGGCACCCGGCTTTCGAATGCAAAGCGCTCAGACACCGCGGCATCGAACATGTTGATCAGGGCATTGATCAGGGATGCCATCATCGCTGACCGATCCTGCCGGGTTATGGTCTGGGCGGTCAGCCAAATCTGCCGCTGCAGGTCGTTCTGTCGGGCGATCAGTCCGGGCTCGACATCGAATGAACTGGCGCTGACATAGGCCAGTTCAATTCTCGCAAACTGCTCGATCAGGGCCGTCATCGCCGGCCCTTCGTCACCCGCAATCAATTTCGAACGCAGCCAGGCAGTGCTGATCGCATTCGCCTCC
>DASWON010000381.1:0-15543 GCA_036398735.1 Rhodopila sp. | reverse complement strand
GGGAATATCTTCGCCCGCCGGCGGCGGCACCGAACGCTTCCCCTCGTAGCGGCGATCGGGCAGACTGCTGGCGAAACGGAGGCTGCGGCGATGGTACCGGCTGATGAGACGTTTGCGGGCACCTGGCCGTTCGCACCGCACTTCACCGAAGCCGCCGGGTTCCGCCAGCACTATGTGGACGAGGGTGCGGGCCGGCCGATCCTGTTGCTGCACGGCCAGCCGACCTGGGGCTATATTTTCCGGAATTTCATCCCGGCCCTGGCGGCGACCCACCGCGTGGTGGTCCCCGACCACATGGGCTTCGGCAAGAGCGAGACCCCGCCCGAGAGTGAGTACACGCTGCGCACCCACGTCGCCAATCTTGCGGCGCTGATCGAAGCGCTGGACCTGCGCGACATCACGCTGGTCATGCAGGACTGGGGCGGCCCGATCGGGGTCGGCTATGCGGTGCGGCATCCCGAACGGATCCACAGCCTCGTGCTGATGAACACCGTCGTCGGGTACGGCACCGCCGGCCGGCGCGATCTGCCCAATCCGCTCGAGACGCCGTGGTTTCGCTGGATCCGCGACGGCCTGCCGACCGGGCGCACCGAGGCGGTGCTGTCGCAGCTCGGCTCCACGATCCTGTCGGTGATGCAACTTGTCGGGCTGGAGCGCCTGGACCGGGTCGATGCGACGTTCATCCGGGCCTATGGCGCGCCGTTTCCGACGCCGGGCGATTGCACGGGGGCGATCGCCTTTCCGCTGGATCTCGCGCTTGGCCGGATTCGCGACTTCGTGCGCCAGGGGGCAGCGGGCGTGCCGGCGCTGCGTGAGAAACCGGCGCTGATGATCGAGGGCATGCTGGACCGCGCGATCCCGCCGGCCCTGGCGCTGGCCGACTTCCGCGGGCTCTGGCCGAAGGCGCCGGTGATCCAGGTGCCGCGGGCAGGGCACTATATCCAGGAGGATGCGCCGGAGGTGGTGGTTCCGGCGCTGCAGACGTTCCTCGGAATGATGAAATAGCCGCCGGCTCGGCTGCGTCGAGGCCGCTGCGGCCGGTCTCCGCCGCCAGCCTGACCATCCGCCCCGGGACAGCGGCGAGGCCGATGACCGATGTCCCGGGGTGCCTAGTCGAACAGCGTCGCCAGGCGCTGCTTGATACAGTCCGCGATATACAGCGCCAGCGCCTGGATGGTCGAGGTCGGGTTAACCCCGCCGGAGGTGACCCAGATGCTGCCGTCGACAATGAACAGATTCTTCACGTCATGGCAGCGGCCCCATGCATTGACCACGGATCGTTCCGGGTCGTTGCCCATGCGGGCCGTGCCGAGCAGGTGACCGGGACTGTTGAGGACAGTGCGCGCGGCGTACAGGTTGGTGGCGCCGGCGGCGATCAGGATCTCCTCCGCCCGAGCGATCCCGTGCTCCATCATACGGTGCGTGTTCTCGCTGATCGTGTAGTCGATCCTCGGTGCCGGGATGCCGTGGCTGTCCTTCAGCACCGGATCAAGCGTCACCCGGTTGTGCTCCTCGGGCAGGTCCTCGCAGGCGATGCCGATCTGCAGCCGGCGGTCGATCAGTTGCCGGTAGACACGGTGATGGTCCTTGCCCCACGGCAGGCGCCCGGCGGCGGCGCTGGTGATCGCCTCGTTCGCGGGGCCGGTGCCGCGGCTGAACTGCAGCGTGTAGCCACGGACGAAGCCGCGCGACAGGTCGGTCTCGTAGAACTCCTTGCTCCACATCGTGGTCATCGGCGCGCGATGCCCGTCCACCCGGTCCTCGACATAGCCGAACACCTGCGGCCACGGGTGCAGCATCAGGTTCTTGCCGACCAGACCGCTGGAATTGGCCAGCCCATCGGGAAACCGTGCCGACGCCGAATTGAGCAGCAGGCGCGGCGTGCCGATGCCGTTGCAGGCCAGAATGACGACCTCTGCCGGCTGAAACCGCTCCATTCCGTCCGCGTCGTAGTAGATGGCACCGGCCGCCATGCCGTGTTCGTTGGTGGTGATCTCCCGCACCCGGCAGTTCGGGCGCAGTTCGACCCCGGCGCGGATGGCATGCGGCCAGTAGGTGATGTCGGTGCTCGCCTTGGCGCCCTGCGCGCAACCCGGCGTGCAGTGACCGACGTTGATGCAGGGCGCCCGCCCGTCATACTCGGTCGTTGCGATCGTGGTGTCCGACGGCCACCAGTGCCAGCCCAGCCGGTTCATCGCCTGGGCGTACCGGGTGCCGGTCCTGCCGAGTGGGATGGGCGGCATCGGCGGCTGGCGCGACGGATAGGCGGGATCGCCGGCGAGGCCGGACACGCCCATCATACGATCATTATCGGAAAAAAATGGTTCCAGCGCCCAGTAGTCGACCGGCCAGTCGTCCGCGACGCCGTCGAGTGAGCGAACCCGGAAATCGGAGGGATGCATGCGCGGGAAATGCGCCGTGTACATGATCGTCCCGCCGCCGACAGCGTTGAAGTTCGCGACCTTCATTGGCGAGTTGTCGTCATTGACCGGGTAATCGGCCGGCCGCGCCCGCCGGTTCGGGCTGATGTCGAAATCGCCGTAGCGCCGCGCCTCCCAGTCTCGTCCGTTGCTTGGAAAGTCGGAATGCTTCATCCAGTCGCCCTGCTCAAGGCAGAGAATGCGCATTTTCGTTTCGGCCAGGCTCCATGCCACCGCCGCCCCGGAGGCTCCGGAACCGATGATCAGGACATCGACAATCTCGTTACTGGGCCGGCGAACGGCGTTCGCGGCGTCGGAGGCAGCCATCTCAGGTCCCCTGGACAGGGCGGCCGACGCTGCGGCCGCCGGTTGGTCGGTTCGGTCTTCTGGTCAATCGCGCCACATCTTCGCACGGCCGCGCACGGCATCCAGCAGCGACCAGTCGCCTTGTTCGAGCGTGTTGCCCTTGGGGAACGGCGGGCGTGGCTCGTGCTGCACGGAGCGCAGCACACGATCATCGCGGTAGTAGCATTGCAGGACGACACGCCCGAGCACCGCGGCGGCGGGATCGGTGGAGGCGAGGAAAGTCTCGACCACGCGCTTCGCCCGGACCGCGTCAAGATCGGCCAAGGCGCCCTCCGCCATGGTTCGCATGATATCGAGGGCGCTGCGCACGTCGTCGCGGTCGCGGCCGAGGGAGCGCAGGATGTCGGTGACGATGATCGGGTCGTCGGCCCCGGGCACGCCGAATTCGGCGCTGGCGGGGATCATCATGCCGGCGATGCAAGAGAGGTCCCGGGTTTCCTCGGGGGAGAGGTCGGCTTCTGAATGGCTCCGCATCTCGGCCTCGATCGTGGAGGGTACCCGGCGCGCAGGGGGCGTCCGGGCGTCACGTAATGGTTCCGGAGGTGAACAGCTAGCCTCGCGCCTGTCAATCGGCGGCGCCAGCATGTCGCGTCGGCGCGAATGCGGCTCCGGCAAGCTTGCGCCCGCCGCGGGGCAGCGCCGACGCGGTTCCGGCAGAGCCAGCGCGTCCGCGGGCCTGCGCACCGGACAGAGCGCGATTCCTGGCGCTGGTGAGCCGGTGGCTGGCGGCTAGGCGCCCGGATCGTCGCCCCACTCGATGCGCGCGCGCATCGCTCGCCCGGTGGTGCAGCGGATAGACCCAGCCGGTAGGCCGAGCCGGGTGGGCGCAGCGGGTAGTCGCAGCGAGTGGGCCCGGCGGGCGGGCCCGGCGGGCGGGCGAAGGGTTCGGCGTGGCCGAAACCTCTTTCCCATAGTAGCGTCTCCGGCTTCAGACCGAACGAGGCGATGCATGGCGCGCGCGACAACCAGACCATGAACCGGCCGCTGCTCGCCGTGGACGGCGATTCCTTCGCCCACCGTGCTTACCATGGTCTGCCGAAGTCGATCCGACGCGTTGGCAACCACGGTGGCGGCGCGATCGTCGGCTTCGCCAACTTCCTGCTGCGGCTGTTCGAGACCGAACGGCCCCGCGCGGTTGTGGTCGGCTGGGACACCCTGGGCGCGCCTACGTATCGGCAGAAGCTGTTTCCCGACTACCAGAGCGGGCGGCAGTTCGATGCGGAGCTGGTCGATCAGCTGGAGGTCCTGCCGGAATTCGTTGCGGCGTGCGGGTTCGCGAACGCCAAGGCCGCGGGATACGAGGCGGACGATTTCCTTGCGGCGGCCGTGGCGGAGGAAGAGCGCCGCGGCGGCCATGTGCTCGTTGCCAGCGGCGATCGGGACGCGTTTCAGCTTGCCTCGGCCGTTACGACGATCCTGCATCCGGTCAAGGCCGGCGAAATCGACCGCATCGGTCCGGCCGAGGTGCGCGAACGCTACGGCGTTGAGCCTGCGCAGGTGCCCGATTTTATCGCTCTGCGCGGCGATCCGTCGGACAAGCTGCCCGGCGCCCGGGGCATCGGTCCGAAAGGTGCGGCGACGCTGCTGCGCCGCTACGGCACGCTCGAACAAGCCATCGCCGAGGGGCGCCTGGTCGAGCAGGTGGACCAGTTGCGGATCTACAAGCGGATTGCTGCGATGGATGCCAGCGCGCCACTGCCGCCGCTCGACGATCAGGTGCCGACCTGGGACAGGGCGGCCGGTCTCGCGCGCCGATGGGAGCTGGCGCGTCTGGCGGACCGGCTGGACGAACTCGCGGCGTCGCCTCCGGCATAGAGCAGCGGGACCGGGCGACCGTCGTCCGTAGACGTCGGATCGGAGATCAGGAAACGTCGGGGTCGGAGTCAGGGATACTGTCGGCTGACTGGTGCTCCAGCTTCTGCACCTCGATGTGGGCAGTATCCGCAAGTCGTGGGTCACCGGGCCGGAGCCCGGTGATGACAGGGTGGGCGGGGCCGGCCCCGCAGGCGCGGATCTGCTCGTCCTCTGACGAGACGCGGGTGGCTACCGGGCGGTGTTTCCAGTCACCGTGAACGTGTTCCAGGCTCTTGCATGTCGAACCCGGCGGGCACCCCTCCGCGCGGCACCGGCCACGCCCCCTCCGCGCGCCATCCCGCTGCGATAGGCTCCTGCGACGTTGTCCCCGACGCGCAGCTCCTCGGGCTAGGCCGGCAGCGACAGCAGCTCGCCGACCGCGCGGTGCGCCTGGTCGATCGCGCTGTCGGTGTAAGCCGCTCGGCCCGCATCGGAATTGGCGATCGTGATCCGGCCGAAACGGGCGCGCCCGATGACGTTGGGCTGCTGATCCGGCGGCAGGTCCGGCTCCCATAACGGATTATACTCAGGCGCATAACCGTGCGGCCAGCGGTTGACCGTGATGGCCGTGATGTCGCGCGCCGGATCGAAGCCGCCGCCCGCCAGGGTGCGTCCGAGCTGCTCACGGATGGCCCGTTCGAACGTCTCGAACGGCGTCGCCAGAAGCTCGGTTCGGCCGGCACGGTTCTGCTCGTGCTCCGGCAGGCCAGGGCGGCAGGGCGTGCGGACCATGTGTACCAGGATCGGCCGGTCGGGCGAGCGCTCCGCGCTGTAGCCCCCGATATCGACCGCCGGATTCAAATGGAAATAGGTGTGATAGCCGTTCGGCGCCCGCACCCCGGCAATGCCCAGCCGGTGGAACGCCCGCCAGTTGCGCAGCGCCACGCTGCTGTAGACCAGCGGCGTCTTGACCAGCGCATGCAGGGCCTCCTGCTGCGCCGGCGGCAGCTCGGGGCAAAGATACGGTATCATCATGTTCCAGGACGCCAGCACGCAGTCCTTCGCCGTAACCCTGAACACCTTGTCGCCCCGCGCATACGCGACCTCGACCCCGCGCGACGTGGCGACCGCACCCTGGTTGCGCGCCCGCACCACCATGCTCGACAGGCGAATGCGCACCGGATGGTCGGGCCGGTCAAGCCGGCCGTAGTCCGCCGTGGCGGTGACGATGTCACGGCAGTCGTGGCCGGGCAGGGCGGCGGGGATCAGGTCGCGGACCAGAAGCCGGGCGATGCTGGCGTTGCCGTCGGGGAAATGGAAGGTATATGAGCCGCCGTCGGCGTAGCCGGCCGGGGTATAGCCCATCCGCGGCGCCGAACCGCGTTGCAGCCGCAGCCCCTGGAAGCCGGAAAGGCCGAAGCCCCAGCAGTCCAGCGCCGAGACCGCATCGATCCCGACACCCCATTCGCCCTGCGTCGCGGTCTGGTAGACCGGGATCACGCCGGGGTCGACCTTCATCACGTCGAGCAGATAGTCGCGATAGCTGATCCGTGACAGGCGGTCTTTCTTCTCCTCGGAGGTCAGGCCCGGCATGCTGTCGGCCTGCCCGGTCTCGATCCGCTCGATGTCGCGGCGCACTGCCGGCGGCAGTGGCGTTCGGGCCAGGAAGGCGCGCCAGGCGCGGGGGTCGGCCTTGCGTCGTCCCCTGGGCACCCCGCTGACCAGGCGGTCCTCGCCGAAGGTCTCGCGGTCGAAGAACAGCGCCCGGGTCAGGCCGAACGAGGGGTAGAGCATGTCGCGGTCGCAGGCCTTGGCGAGCGCCACGGGGTCCACCCCGAGGGTTTTCAGCAGGCCGTCGGCCGCCGGGCTGTACGGGCGCGGACTGTCGATTTCCAATGTGCCGCCGTTCAGCAGGTGCAGCTTGCCGCCCAGGTGGAACTCGTTGCGCTTGGCGTGGCCGCCGAAGTCGTCGTGGTTGTCGAGGATCAGGATCTTGGCGTCCGGTCTGGCGCCCCGGTAGAAGTGCGCGGCGGCAAGTCCGCTGATGCCGGCTCCGACCACGATCAGGTCGTACTGCTCGCCGGTGTCCTCGATCCCCGGATGGGTTCCCCAGAAGTCGCCGTCGCGCAAGGCGTGGGCGTTCTCGAACGACCCGGGGTGGCTGCCGCGCAAACCGTTCAGCAGCGGAGGATCGTAGTGCGGCCGGTCCTGCGGCCAGGCATCGCCGCTCCGGGCCGCCGCGCGCCCCGCGTCATCGGCGGCCGCGCCTGCGGCTCCGGGCGCCCCGATCGCGACGGCCACACCATTGAGGAAATCGCGCCGGCCGATCGCGCGGCCCATGCCAAGCGACTCGTCTGTCCAGCGCCGCTTTCCCGCCATGCTGCCTCCAACAGAACGCCCCCGCCGATGCTACAGCCCGGCATCCGAGCGGCAATGGTCAAGGCTGATCCGGCACCCCGGGACCCTGTGATGTTCGGCTTCACCCATGATCTGACCATCAGGTCGCGGCGGCAGCAGAGCCGGTGCGTGATGCCGGAAAACGCCCGCGCCCGGCCGTTTCGCTCCACCCGGGCATGCTCTGCCACGCCGTAATGCCGCGATTCGAGCGGCGCCTGACACCCCGCGGCCGTCTCCTTGCCGAGGAGCAGAACGACGCACCCGCGATCGAAGCCCGGTTTTGGCGCGTTTCACCGGGGCGTTCGGGCACGGCAATGGATGCGGGCTGGTGCGGCTTGGGGCCGCGGAGGTCGGGTAGCCCCTGCCGCCGGTGTTCGTCTGGTGGCGTGGCTTCGCGACTCCACGTATCGGCGCGCTCCGCCTTGATGTCGCGGACCTGGAGGAGGACACTACACGTCCGGTCGTGCCGGCCCCTGATGCCGGGGGATGTGCCTTCCTGGTGCTGTTCGCGCCGATGATCGCCCGGTCCGGGTATTCGACCGGCGCGGTCCCGCTGGAACTGTGGGACGAGACGACATCCGCCTTTGCCGCCGCGTCCGCCGCCCGTGTCCGTCGTCTCAGGCAGCGGATTGCGGCACTGTCCGAGAGCGAACCCGGCATGGAACCTGGTGGGGCAAGTGCAGTTCCACTTCACGGAAAATCGGCGCGACGCCGAGCCGGCCGGCCGATGACACGGCGCCACGGCCGGTGGACTGGCTGAAGTGGCCGGCGACATCGAGAAAGGCTGCCCGGAGGCGGGCTGCGGCCGTCAGGACGGTCCGGCCCGACGCGAGGACCGGCTCATACGCCGGCCCGGGCGAAGCGGCGCGTTGCCGCTACCCGAAGTCGGTCGTCAGTTCGGCCCGCACCGCCTCGCTGATGACAGCCATGTGGCGATAGTTGGGGTGATTGAAGCCCAGGACGACCTCGGCGTCAGGCGACGAAAACGCCGCGATCTGCTCGGGCGTGAACGAAAAATGCACGAACTGGACCGATGACGCCTTGCCCTCGGCGCTGGTACGGTCTGCATCGGCCTCGGGGACGCCGGTGATCGTCTCGCCGCCGACGCGCAGGAACGCGCTCTCCTCGATCCCCCCCATCCCGTCCAAGATGCGCTTGCGCCGGATCGGCTCGTCGATCTCGATCATGAACGTGGCGGTCAGTTCGGAGCCGTTCGGGATGAGTGGATTGTACGCTTCCAGTTCGCCGGGCACCTGCTCGGCGCCGCCCTTTTCGATATAGACCATTTCCTGCACCTGCAGCCACATGGTCTCGTAGCACTCGAAGTAGAACGTGATATAAGGCCCGACATCAACGCGCCGATTCCGTTTTTTCGCAGTAATCTTTTTGCGCCACTCCGAGCGGGTCTTGGCATACTCGGTGTTGGGGATGATGTCGGCTTCGGTCAGAACTCGCTTTGCCATGGTAACCTCTCGCGTTATGCGCCGGCTTCGTAGGCACGCGCCAGAATCTGAATCGGGTGAGTAACTAATGTGGGTTTCGGCGCATCGCCGCCAAGACGCTCGATGCCTTGCTGGATGTGAATGCCGGCCAGGGGGCACTCCGACATCACGAAGCCGGCGCCGTTCTGGGCGGCCTGACGGGCGACGGGACGCCCGACCTTCATGCCAATCTCAAAGAATTCCTTCTTGAAGCCCCAGGATCCGCCGTGGCCTGAGCAGCGCTCGATGACCTTGACGCTGGCCTGAGGCACCAGCCGCAGCATCTCGGCCGCCTTCTGTCCCATGTTCTGCGCCCGCGCATGACAGGCCATGTGCACGGTCATCGTCGCCGGCGTGGGGGCGAGACCGGGGGCCAGCCCCTCCTTGCGGGCGATATCGACGATGTATTCGCTGATATCGAAGGTCGACTTCGACAGCGCCGCCACATCGGGGTCGTTCGGCAGGATCAGCGGCCACTCAAACTTCAGCATCAGCGCGCACGACGGCACCAGGGCGATCACGTCGTAGCCCTTGGCGATCCACGCCTTCATCGCCAGCGCAACCTCACTGGCGTTATGCGCGACGTCGGCGATGCGGCCCTGCTCCAGCAGCGGCATGCCGCAGCAGCGCGGATAGACCACCTCGGTCTCGACACCGTTGCGCGCCAGCACCGCACGGGTGTCCATGCCGACGTCGGGCGAGTTGTAGTTGTCGAAGCAGGTCGCGTACAGCACCGCCTTGCGGCCGAATGCCGGCGCCTGCCGGTTGAGCACCGGGGTCTCAGCCGACAGGTTGATCAGCGACTGGCTGGAATATTCCGGCAGCGCCGCATCCGGATGCAATCCGGCGGCGGACCGCACGAACGGGCCGATCGTCTTGTTGTCGCGACTGGTGACCCAGTTGGCGAGCGGCGCGACCATCCCCGCCAGCTTGCCGTTGCGGTCGGTCGCCGCGAGTTGCTTGTCGGCGAATGCGACCTTCCCCTGCTTTTCCTCCATGGCGCGGTAACGCAGCATCAGATGGGGAAAATCGAGGTTGAACTCGTGTGGCGGGACATAGGGGCACTTCGTCAGGAAGCACATGTCGCACAGCGTGCAGACGTCGACGACGGACTTGAAAGCCTTGGGATCGACGCCGTCGAGTTCCTGGGTCGGCGATTCGTCCACCAGATCGAACAGCCGGGGAAACGAGTCGCACAGATTGAAGCAGCGGCGGCAGCCATGGCAGATGTCGAAAACCCGCTCCAGCTCCCTTTCGACCGCGGCAGGATCATAGAATGCCGGGTCTTCCCAGGCGATCGGGTGACGTGTGGGCGCCTCCAGGCTGCCTTCTCTCATTGAGTCGTCTTTCAGGTGGGAGTCCCCTCCCCGCGAACGGGAAGGGGATGTCGTCAATCCAAGCGTTCAGCCAGCGTGCGCCGGACGTATCTGAACCCGGGGGTCAGGCAGCGAGTTCGTTCAGGGCCTTCTGGAACCGGCCAGCGTGCGAACGCTCGGCCTTCGCCAGGGTTTCAAACCACGAGGCGATCTCATCGAAGCCTTCCTCGCGGGCCGTGCGGGCCATGCCCGGATACATATCGGTGTATTCGTGGGTCTCGCCGGCGACGGCAGCGGCCAGGTTCTTGTCGGTCGGGCCGATCGGCAGGCCGGTGGCCGGGTCGCCGGATTCTTCCAGGTATTCCAGATGACCATGCGCGTGACCCGTCTCACCTTCCGCGGTGGAGCGGAACACGGCGGCGACGTCGTTGTGGCCTTCCACATCGGCCTTCTGGGCGAAATACAGATAGCGGCGATTGGCCTGCGATTCGCCAGCAAATGCCGCCTTCAGGTTATCCTCGGTCTTGCTACCTTTGAGCGCAGCCATGACGGTTTCCTTTCAGCTTCCGGGACAATGAGTCGAACACAGCCCAGCGTATCGCCCAGCGGCGGCACAGCCGGGTCTGAGTGCCCACAGGTCCAGGTTAGACCAGATAGCCATTCAATTGAAGTTCACGCGACGATGAAATTTTTCGATCAGGTTCAGTGGCCGCGGCGATAATCCCTGGCGGGTCCGCCACGAGTGGTCGCTGGGGGAGGATCGGCATCCGCATCGGCCCCTCCGATCCGGCGGGGAGCAGATTTCAAAATGAGCAAGCCGGAGCGGTCACGCATCCTGAAGCGAGCCAGGCGGCGATGCGACCTCGGCGCAGGGCGGTTGGCGCTACCGCTCGACGGGGAGGGCCTGAACCAGGCGGTGCGCTTCGCTCGGTCCATCTCGGCTGGGGATCTGCTGCTGCCGATCGCCCGCGCTCATGGCCGCGACGGCGGCTTCAGATTAGGCGTGCGTCTTGGCGTGGCGCAGATGGCTCCGGGATGGGCTGGTCCATACCGACCCGCCCGGGTTCGTGCGGTCAGCTCCCCGGCAGCGCGTAGGCCTCCGGAAAGAAGTAGTCCTTCCACGAGGTCGGTTTCGCCTTGATCGTCCCGACCTCGGCCATGAACGCGGCTTGCTTCAGCGTCTCGTGCGGCACGATCGTCCATTCCGTGCCGGCCCCGGACCCGGCCGCCGCCACGAAGTCGACGCTCAGCTTCGATTCGCCGTCCTCGATCCAGTAGCGCGACGCGGTGCGGATATCGGTGCGGACCCGGTCCGTCGCCTCCGCCAGAGCCTCATACACCGCCTGGTACAGCCTGGGGTTCCGGTCGTGGAACCGCATCGACGTGTAAGCGACCGTGTAGGTCGTCGGCCCGCCGGCGAGGTCGAAGGAATTCGCGACCACGTGGATGTTGGGATGCTCCAGCTGCTGCTGCAGGTAGGGCGGCAGCGCGACCACGCAGTTCACGTCACCGCTGCCGGTCAGCAGCGCGATCGTCGCATCCGCGGGGGACATCGTCACGGTCGCGGCGTCGAACCGGTTGTACTCCTTGATCCCGTACAGCCTGGCCGCCGCCATCTGCACGGTTACGGCGGGCGAGGACACCTTCACCGACGGCACCGGGATTTTCTTGCACTTCCCGAGGTCGGTGATCGTCCTGATCTCGGGGTCGTTGCTGGTGATCATGTAGGGCAGTTGCACCAGCGCGGTGATCGCCCGCACCTCCTGCGGTGTGCCGCGTGCCTTTGCCCACAGCGTGAACATCCCGTTCGGACTGCCGCCGACGATATCGACCGAATCGGAGATCAGCGCGTCGTTCATCGATGCCGGCCCGTTGAAGCGCACCCCTGACACCTTCACCTCGGGAATGCCCAGGGCAGCGGCGTGCTTCTGGATCAGCTTCTCATGCTCGATCACGTTGAACTGCAGATAGCCCATGGAAAACTGGCGGGCGATCCGCACTTCCGGCACCTGTGCCCGCGCACCGAACGCCATCGTGGCCACCAGCATCAAAACGCCGGCGGACCGCGCTACCACTGAACAGATCATGTGATGTTTTCTTGCTTTCCAGGACAATCCGCCCGGAGAATGACGACGCACGGCGGTGGCCGCAACCCCCTGAGTGCCTTGGGCGACGTCATCGGACGTGCCTGCACCGCGCAAGCAATGCGCGGCCGATAACAAAGGCAACGATGCCCGTCGTCAGGCGGGCGTCGCACAGGGAGTATCCATCATGTCGAAACCGCGCCACGTCACGCGGCGATCGGTCCTGCTGTCAGGGGCCGCTGCCGCGCTGCCGCTCGTCCATATTCGCACCGCCGGAGCGGCGGGAAAATTGTCCCTCGGCTTCTGGGACCACTGGGTTCCCCAGGCCAACGATACGCTGCGCCAGCAGGTCGAGGCCTGGGCTGCCAGCAACAAGGTCGATACCCGGATCGACTTCATCACGTCCAGTGGAGGCAAGCTGATGCTGACCGCTGCCGCGGAGTATCAGGCGCGCGCCGGCCACGACGTTCTGCCGATCGGCAACTGGGACATCATCAACTACGCCGACGGGCTGGAACCGGTGGACGAGGTCGTTGCCGATCTGCAGAACCGGTACGGCGCCTACAGCGACACCTACCGCTATCTCGGTCACGTCGACCATCACTGGCGCGCGGTGCCGACCAGCACGGGGTCGCTGAACCTGACCTGCGAGGGCCGGATCAGCCTGCTGCAGCAGCATGCCGGCCTGGACATCCGCAAACTGTACCCGGCGCAGCCGTCCGATGTTCCGCTCGGGGTGGACTGGACCTACGACACGTTCCTCGCCGCCGCCCAGGCCTGTCACAAGGCTGGCTATCCGTTCGGGCTGGGTCTCGGGTCAACCAACGACTCGATCAACAACACGGGCTGTCTGTTCGCCGCCTTCGGCGCGGAACTGGTCGACGCGAAGGGGACCATCCAGGTACGCTCCGAGAGGGTCCGCCACATGCTCGAATGGGCGCAGCAACTGGTGAAGGTCCTGCCGCCGGACACCGTCAGCTACGACGACGCGTCGAACAACCGCACCCTGATCTCGGGCAAATCGGCCCTGATCATGAATCCGCCGTCGGCCTGGGCGGTGGCGAAGCGCGATGCCCCGGCAATCGCGGGCGATATCTGGCATTTTCCGATGCCGAGCGGTCCGGCCGGGCGGTTCATACCGTACGGCTTTGCGTTCTACGGCATCTGGAATTTCAGCCCCAACAAGAGCGCGGCCAAGGATCTGGTGACCTATCTGCAGGAGCGGCCGCAGGTGGAGCAGCGGTGCATCGCTTCCGTCGGCTATGACCTGCCCCCATTCATCAGCATGTCGGACTTTCCGATCTGGGCCGAGGTCGGGCCGCCCACCGGGACAGTCTACAACTATCCACTACGACCGTGGCACCGATCGGAACCCAGCATCACCGCCTATCCGGCGCCCCCCGATGTCGCGGTGCAGATGTATCATCGCGCCATCCATCCCACGATGCTGGCCAAGCTGCATTCGGGCCAGTCGATCGATCAGGTGGTCAACTGGGCGGAGGGCGAACTGGAGGGCTTCATGCGCTGAACCGGCCGGAGCCAACCGGGCGGCGGCGCGGCTGTTCCGTGGCGGCGCCCGGTGCGCCGCCGGAGCGGTCTCGCTGTCGCCACCGTGAAAACCGCCCGCGGTGCCGAGGCGATGCGCCGCTCGTCGGTTGGGTGGCTGCGTTTCGTCGTCTGCTTCGCCCCAGCGCCGGCTCTCCCCCGGCGCCCGCTTTGCCCCACGTCCGCTTTGCCCCACGTCTGCTTCGCCCCAGCGCCCGCTCTCCCCCGGCGCCCGCTTTGCCCCACGCCCGCTTTGCCCCACGTCCGCTTTACCCCACGTCCGCTTTGCCCCAACGCCGGCTTCGCCCCACGCCCGTCGGCGGTTACGGGCCTGCAGGGGCGTAACCGATCCACCCGGAACGAATGAAATACCGCCGCGCCTCCTGTTCCAGGCCAGTGATGAGTTGTGTGTTCGCCGGCGAACGCGATGTCCCGCCGTCGTTCATCCGCATGTGGTATTTTCCAGGCGACAGAGTTCCTCGAAACCGGCGGAGATGAACTCGGGGCGTTTGTACAGGCCCTTCATCCAGGCCGCGAGCATGCAAAGCTCCTCCAGCTTGACCACCTCGTCCAGGGTTCCCGTCGGAAAGCGGATCTGGAAACTTTCGCTGATGGTATCGAGAACGACCTCCACCTGCTCGATGGCGAGGCCGCAATCAGCCTCCAGCACGGCGGAGCGTGTCAGGGTGGTTTCGTCGACCTCGTACTCGTCCCTGATCAGCTTCACGATCCAGCGGAACATGTTCATCCAGTTTTTCACATCGTCGGTTGGCTGCGCCATCGCATGTCCCTCGGGCTCCTCGGGGTCATCGCTTCCCAATCTGCATTGATTTGATGAACAAGCGATGAATGCAGACCACATGCGTGTGGTGAAAGTGCTTTGCCGCTTGTAACCGGGGTCGGCGGGCCGCCCCCTCCGGACGGCCGGCGCATACCGGACATGCCCGCCGGTCCCCTCCTGTTACACGGCAACGCATGCCGGCCCAAGCGGTCGTGGGGCTTTCCCGCCGGCGCATCCCGCGCGACACTCCGGGCATGCCGGAACAGCCCTCCCTCCGCCCGCCCCGAGTCTCGAGACAGACCCGCCTGACCGCAGTCATCGTAGCCTGCGCGCTGTTCATGCAGAATCTCGACTCCACCATCATCGCCACCGCGTTGCCGACGATGGCGCGGGCGTTCGGCTACGATCCGGTACGGATGAACGTGGCGCTGACGTCGTATCTGCTCAGTCTGACCGTGTTCATCCCGGCGAGCGGCTGGATAGCCGACCGTTTCGGCACGCGAAATGTGTTCCGCGGTGCCATCGTCGTGTTCACCGTCGGCTCGATCCTGTGCGGCCTGTCGGACGGCCTGGTGGAATTGGTTGCCGCGCGGATCCTGCAAGGGATCGGCGGCGCGATGATGGTCCCGGTCGGGCGGCTGCTGCTGTTGCGCACGGCGGCGAAGTCCGAGCTCGTGGCCGCGATGGCGTGGCTCACCATGCCGGCGCTGCTGGGACCGGTGCTCGGGCCGCCGATCGGCGGCTTCATCGTGACGTATTTCAACTGGCGCTGGACCTTCTTCATCAACATCCCGGTCGGACTGATCGGCATCGTCGCGGTCACGCTGTTCATCCAGGATTTTCGGGAACCGCCGCGCGGTGCCTTCGACCTGCGCGGGCTTATCCTGACCGGCGTCTCGCTGGTCTGCGTGATGTTCGGGCTGGAAACCGTCGGACGTGGCCTGGTGTCGCCCGAGCTGACCGAGGCGATCATCGCCGCCGGTGTGGCGGTCGCCTTCCTGTACTATCTGCACGCGCGCCGGATGGACGCGCCGCTGCTCGATTTCACGCTGATGAAGCTGCCCTGTTTCGGGCTTTCGTTCAGCGCCATGATGCTGTTTCGCACCGGCATCGGCGCCATCCCGTTTCTGCTGCCGATGATGCTGCAGGTCGGCTTCGGCGACGCGGCGGTGGAAAGCGGTCTGATCACCTTCGCCAGCTCCGCCGGGGCCCTGGTGATGAAGCCGGCGGCGCAGTACGCGCTGCGGGCGTTCGGCTTCCGCGACACGCTGATCTGGAATGGCGCGCTGTCCGGCATCATGCTGCTGATGTGCGCCCTGTTCCGCCCCACTTGGCCGGCCGCGGCAATCTATTTCGTGC
>DASWON010000380.1:0-3198 GCA_036398735.1 Rhodopila sp. | reverse complement strand
TGCTGCACAAGCACCGCATCGAGAAGCTGATTGTCGTTGATGACGCCTACCGCTGCATCGGACTGATCACGGTCAAGGACATGGACAAGGCCGAGTCGCACCCGCTGGCCAACAAGGACGAGCTTGGCCGTCTGCGTGTTGCCGCGGCGACCGGGGTGGGGCCGGATGGCGAGACACGGGCCCGCGCACTCATTGCCGCCGAGACCGATATCATCGTCGTCGATACCGCACACGGCCACTCATCGGGCGTACTCCGGGCGGTCGAGGCGATCAAGAAGGCGTCCAACACCACGCAGGTCATCGCCGGCAACGTCGCCACGCCAGAGGGCGCCCGCGCGCTGATCGAGGCGGGGGTCGATGCCGTGAAGATCGGCATCGGTCCCGGCAGCATCTGCACCACGCGCATCGTCGCCGGCGTGGGCGTGCCGCAGTTCACCGCGGTGATGGAGACCTCGGCGGCGTGCAAGGAACACGGTATTCCGTCGATCGCCGACGGCGGTATGCGCACCAGCGGCGACGTCGTGAAGGCGATCGCGGCGGGAGCGGATTGCTGCATGATCGGCAGCCTGTTCGCCGGCACGGATGAAGCACCGGGCGAGGTGTTTCTTTATCAGGGCCGCTCCTACAAATCATATCGCGGTATGGGCAGCCTCGGCGCGATGGCGCGAGGCTCGGCCGATCGTTACTTCCAGCAGGATATCAAGGACCAGTTGAAGCTGGTGCCGGAGGGGGTCGAGGGCCGTGTCGGTTACAAGGGCCCCGTCGGCAACGTCGTGCACCAGCTGGTGGGCGGGTTGAAGGCCGGAATGGGCTACACCGGCAGCGCCGACATTGCCTCGCTGCAGGCCAACACGAGATTCCGCCGGGTGACCGGCGCGGGCCTGCGTGAGAGCCACGTCCATGACGTCGCGATCGACCGCGAGGCGCCGAACTATCGGCAGGATTGAAAACACCGCCGCATCCCGTCTGGCAGGGATGCATCCGCGCGCCGTGGCAGACGCGGCGGCGCCTCACGCCGGCACGGCGTATCCCAGCCAGCTCGACTGCGCAGCATCCAGCAGCGCCTCTTCATGTACGCCCGCGACAGGGGCCGGCATCCGGTAAGGGCGCTCGGCAATGGCCAGCAATTCCGCGGTCGCGTAATCATGAGCCGCGTTGTGGACGGTCACATCATCACCGGATGTGCCGTCAGCGGCCGGATGCTCGCCGGTCGCGTGGCGCCCGCCCGCATCGTCGCAGGCCGCACCGTCCGGCGTCGCACCTCCGGGCATTGCGCGCTTGCCGGATGAGCGGTCCTGGGCGGCTTCGTCGTGAACCACGTGGTGGTGCATGTCCGCTTGCTGTCCGTCGCTGACGCGAGCGGACGTTCGCCGCAAAATGACGAGACCCCGCCGCAGCGCCGCCGACGAACTGAGACACCGCAGCGCCAGAGTCTCCATGAGGTCGGGCACCCAGTCCATTTGGCGCCACCTCGCCAGCCATTCCGCGATCGTTTTCAGGCCTGGCGAGTCGAGTGAGAAGGCGATCATCGTTCGCGCATGGCGGTCGACGTTGGCCATCAGGGTCAATGCATCCCGCGCCGATCCGCCGGCCGGAGTGTTCAGGCACAGGACCAGGTCATATTGCCGCCCGAGGGTGAACCCGGCTGCCGGATCGTGTCTGACATACCCGCCCCGACGCAGCACCAGGGACTCCGGCGGCAAGGTCCCGACGCCGGCGAGGTCGAGGACGCCGAGGCGGCTGAACAACTCGAGGCCAAGACCGATGCCGCAGCCAACGTCGAGCACGGACATCAGCCGGTGCTTCTCCCGCAGGAAGCGGAATGGCGGTATGTCGATCACGGCGTCCACCGCCTCGTCGGCTGTGAAGAGCGGATCCCGCGCGCGCAATGCCTGCTCCCACGAGCGGGCGAGCAGGATCAGCGGATCGATGAATTCACCCGTGGAATAGCGACGTGTTCTGTCAATGGCGGGCGAATCGTCAACAACAGCGGGCTCGGCTGGCCATGACTGACCCGACGCAAGATTTGGATCCGCATAGTGCAGCGACAGCCTGCGCAGATCGGACACACCGAAGCCGGGTCCATGGACGATGCGCCTGAACATGTCGCGCCAGTGGTACGACTGCGGTGTCTTCGCCGCATGGGGATTGGCGGCCAGGCAGGCGAGCCAGCCGACCAGCGCTTTCGCGGTCAGCTGTGCCTGGCTGCGCACGGCAAAGTGCCACAGCGGCAGTTCGGGCAGCGGCAGGACCGCAAGCGGCACTCCGCCATGGGTGGCGAGATGGCTGCCCCGACCGACCGCAAGGTCCGCCTGAAACCGGCCGTCCAGCCGCAGCACGGTCTTGGTTATCGGAAGCGCCTCGTTGGCCAGCCGCTGGGTCAGCCCCGACAACGGATCCACCTCGGCGGCGCCGCCGGTGAACACGAAGTTGCGCCAGGTGACCGCGCCCGCACCACCCGGTGGAATTTTGGCGAGTTCGCGATGAAAGGACGTCCGGCTGGCACTGCCGATGAACTCGTCGGCATCCAGAAACAGAACGAAGTCGGCGAAGTAGCTGGTCTGTGCTGCGTGCAGAAGCCGCGTCATGCGCTCGCCCTGGGTATAGCCGAACCCGGCGCTGTCGGTGACGACGATGTTGCCGAGCTCACGGGCGAGAGAAAGCGCGATCATACGGGTGTCATCGACCGACCCGTTGTCGAGCACGATCAAGGCATCCAGCAACCGGGCGTTATGCCGAAGCATCGGCTCGATGATGTCCTGTTCGTTCTTGACCATCGTCAGGGCGATCACGCGCGGCGCGCCCGACGGGCGATTCGCGTGGGGCACACACTTCTCCGTCCAACCGGCGACATGCTACGCGTGAGAGGTTAACCGGTCGCTAACGCGGGCCGCACTCCGGAGACGGTCCGCGTCTCCTTGGCACGTGCTCGGAGATATCAGGGACTGAGTTGTACCTCCGCGTTCGGGGCGATCAACGGCATTCCGTTAACGTTATGGCAACCAACTGGCGATACAACGGCTCAGGGTCGTGATGAGATCCGTGGGAGACGATATCCGTGCCGTCGCTTGAATTCACCCTGATGGTTGGCTGCCCACTGAAGTGCACGTTCTGTCCCCAGGACACACTGCGTGGCATTTACGGCACCAATACGAAGTATTTCTCCCTGGACAACTTCAAGACAGTCCTCGCCAAAGC
>DASWON010000379.1:0-4316 GCA_036398735.1 Rhodopila sp. | reverse complement strand
GCCGGTAGCCCTGCGAGAAAACATCCGCCTCGCGCACCAGGCCCCGCAGCGTCTCGACATTCCGTTTCTCTCTCAAATCGAGATAGCTGGACAGCTTGCCATGGCCGGTGTCGAATTCCTGGTATCCCAGGTTGGGAAGATGTGCGGCGGAGATCTTCATCACGTCGGCGCCGTGTTCCGCCAGCGTCCGAGCGCAGGTCGGCCCGGCGAGCACGCGGGTCAGGTCGACCACACGGATGCCGGACAGCGGTCTTGCGCCGGCGGGCAGCGGTTCGGGGTCGCTGTCGCCGATCCGCGCGATCTCCATCAACGGCAGCGCGGCGATCGCGGCCGCCTGCGGATGATCCGCCCATTCCGCTTGAGTCCGCACCATGCCGCCGGCACCCTTGCCGGCGATGATCGCCTCCTCCAGGTCGAGCGCATTCCAGGTCGCTACCGCCCGCGTCACCGCCTCGCGATTTTCGGCACACCCGAGAACCTTCAATGCGACGGCACGATGATTGGGGAAGTTGGCATGGATGTAGCTCCAGCGGCCGTCTTTCGTGGGATAGACGCCCATGATCGGATTGCGGCCGGCCGAGACCTCGCCGTCACCGAGCTTCATATAGTGACCACTGCGCAGCGATGCGGTGGCCTGGCGCACGTCGACGGCGACGCTCTGGCGGCGTCCGGTGCGATGCTCCCAGAGATCGGCCGCCGCCAATCCGGTGGCGGCCAGTGTCGCTGCACCGGCCTCGCCGATACGGAAGGGCGTGGGCAGGATCGGGTCCGAACCGCCGGTGAAGCTTACGCCATCCGCTCGGTCAGGCGACCAGCCGACGTTCGGCAGGATGGTGCGCAGGGTGTCGTGTGCCATGAGTGTCATCTCCCCGTCTTATGATCGAATTCTCCGGGGGATCATGCGCCAGTTTCGCACAAGCCGGAACTGGCTCCCATATGCTCCAATGACCTCACGGTCACTCCCGCCGTGGTGTCGGGATATCCGCTCGTGGTTCCCGGGCCAGAGTGCCTTCGGTCCTCGGAAGGGTGCCGGACCCGACAGAGGGAGCTCACGATTTGCTGGACGAAACGGCGCATCGACGGAGGGCGGGTCAATTAGAGATCGCGGCGCGGCGCCGGATCCCGATCCCGTCGACGGACACGCTGCCGCAGGCGCGCTGCGCAGCCGGCGCGGACCGCCGCAGCACGATTGTACTCCGTGGCACCATTGGTCGCCGAGCCACCGGTTCAACCCCAGTTGCATGCTATTCCGCCATGATGCGGATGGACGGTGACACACAGCCCGCAGATGTTATGTGGCGCCAGATGCTCAACCTGCTGCAATCGCCTCACCCGGCGCCGCCCGGTGGGGTTCGCTTTGTCGTCCGGACCGGCGCGCGATGAGAACGTGGCCCGGCGTAAACGAATGGCTGTTCGCGGTGAAGACCTTCGCCGCCGCGATGATCGCATTGTATATCGCGATGTCGATCGGCCTGGACCGACCGTACTGGGCGATGGCGACGGTCTACATCGTATCCCAGCCACTGACCGGAGCGCTCCGTTCCAAGGCGATGTACCGTCTGCTCGGCACGGCCCTCGGCGCGGCGGCGACGGTGGTGCTGGTGCCCAACCTGGTCAACGCCCCCGAGTTGCTGAGCGCCGCGCTCGCGCTGTGGACCGGACTGTGTCTGTACGTCGCGCTGCTCGACCGCACCCCGCGCAGCTACCTGTTCATGCTGGCCGGCTACACCGCCGCGCTGATCGGCTTTCCCGCAGTGACTACGCCGGACGCGATCTGGGACATCGCACTGAGCCGGGTGGAGGAAATCTGGCTCGGCATCATCTGCTCGACGGTCATCGGCACCGTCGTATTCCCCCGCCCGCTGGGACCGATGCTGAGCCAACGCATCCTGGCCTGGGTTGGGGATGCCTTCACCTGGACCGAACAGGTGCTCAGCGGTGCCGACATCAAGCCCAGGGTAGATCCCCACATCCGGCTCGCGGCGGATGCGGTCGAGCTGCGGATGCTCACGTCCCACCTCGCCTATGACACATCGCAGTTCCAGACGGCGACGCGCTGGGTGGCCGAACTGCAGCGGCGGATGGTGCTGCTGTTGCCGCTGTTGTCCTCGATCGCCGACCGCCTGGCCGCGCTGCGGGCAGCGAATGCGGTGACCCCGGCGCTGCGCAGCCTGCTGGCCGATATGTCCGTCTGGGTGCGGGCGGGGTCGCCACCGCCGCGCAGTGAGGCCGACCGCATGCGTGCTGCCATCGCGCGTTGCGAGGCCGAGAGCGACCCGCGTAAAGGCTGGAACGAGGTGATGCGCGTCAGCGTGCTGCGCCGCCTGCGGCAACTGGTCGACCTGCGGCAGGACATGCGCGACCTGCGCCGGCATATCGAACGCGGCGGTGGCCCGCTCCCCACGCCGCTGACGGTGCAGACACGCGGGCAGGAACTGCTGCATCGTGACCACGGCATCGCATTGCTGTCGGGGCTCGCGGCCGCATCCACCATTCTGCTGGTATGCGCCTTCTGGATTTCCACCGGCTGGCAGTCCGGCAGCGGGGCCGCGGCCCTGGCGGCGGCATCGTGCTGCCTGTTCGCCGCGCTGGACGACCCCACCCCGGCGCTGAAAAGCTTCCTCCTCATCGCCGTGGCAGGCGTGGGGGCTGTCGGCATCGGCCTGTTCGGCATCCTCCCGCTGGTGCATGACTTCGAGATTCTGGCGCTGGTGCTCGCGGCGTTCTTCATCCCGGTGGGCCTGCTGGTCGCGATGCCCGCCACGCAGCCAATCGGCACCGGTCTGGGTTTCCTCACCGCGACCCTGCTCAGCCTGCAAAGTATGTACGAGGCTGATTTCGTCAGCTATGCGGATGGCGGATTCGCCGCCCTGTTGGGCGTCGCGAGCGCCACCATCATGACCGCGCTGATGCGCTCAGTCGGCGCGGAATGGAGTGCACGCCGCCTGCTACGGGCCAACTGGCGTGATCTCGCAGCGATTCCGCGCAGCCAGACGCCGCATGAATATACCGCGCTGGCCGGTCTGCTGCTGGATCGCATGGGGCTCCTGGTGCCGCGGCTCGCGGCCGTCGGCTCCGGCAACGATCTGGCCGCGGTGGATGCTTTGTCCGACCTGCGCATCGGCATCAACATGGCTGATCTGCAACGGGACCGGGCGTCGATGCCACTGCCGGTGCGCGCCGCGGTCGACGACGTCCTGCTTGGCACCGCCCGCCAGTTCGCCGCGCAGGCCACCGCGGGCCGGGTACTCGCACCGCCGGCCACTCTGCTGCGCGATATCGATCGCGCACTGGACGCAGCGGTCGAGGTGCCTGGTCTACGCGCCCACGATCTGCTGTTGCAACTGGTCGGCATCCGCCGCGGCCTGTTCGCTGACGCCCCACCGTATCAGCCCCGGCCGCCATCACCCGACGACGTGGTGCCGGCCGACGCATCCGCGAGCGCATCCGCATGATCGGCGAGGTCGACATTTATGGCGTGTTCGTCCCCATCCTGCTGGTGTGGGCGCTGATCGCGCTGCCGATCACCGCGCTGCTGCGTCGCGGCCTGGCACGCATCGGCTTCTACCGCCTGGTCTGGCACCGGCCCCTGGTGGACCTGTCGTTGTTTGTCATCGTCATGGCTGCGATCGCCGCCGCCATGCCACTCTGGATCGCATCATGAAACCGTTCCTGCGCCGGCTGATCCTCAATTCCGGGCGCCCGGCTTTGACGCTGCTGATCGTGGCCGTCGCGGTCGTCGCCGGGCGTGGCCTGTGGGCCTATTACCAGGAGGCGCCATGGACCCGGGACGGGCGTGTTCGAGCTGACGTTGTGACGATCGCGCCGGATGTTTCAGGCCTGGTGAACGAGGTCATGGTGCACGACAATCAATCGGTAAAGCGCGGTGATCCGCTGTTCCGCATCGACCCCGAGCGGTTCGAGCTTGCGCTCGCGCAGGCCGAGGCCGTCGTCGCCAGCCGCAAGGCGCAGATGGACGAGGCGGAGCGCGAAGCGACGCGTTATGGACAACTGAACCAGCTGTCGGTCTCGAAGGAAACACAGGAGCAGCGACTGTCGAATGCCGAGGCAACGGCCGCGGCGTATCGGCAGGCCCTGGCTGATCGGGCATTGGCACAGCTCAATCTGAAGCGCTCGCTGGTGACCAGTCCGGTGGACGGCACCGTCACCAATGTCGCGCTTGAACCGGGCGACTACGTGACGACAGGAAAAGGCGTCATGGCTCTGGTTGACCGCGCAACGCTCCGGATCGAAGGCTACTTCGAGGAAACCAAGTTACCGAAGATCCACCAGGGTGACCGGGTGCAAGTGCGGTT
>DASWON010000378.1:0-10030 GCA_036398735.1 Rhodopila sp. | reverse complement strand
GTTCGGTCGCATCCTGCCGGCGCTCGGCCTGATGCTGTGCCTCAGCACCGGATACTATGCATTTCTTGCCTGGAACCTGGCGCGCAAGACCGGCCGCAGCGATGTCTGCGCGCTGCCGTCCGGCATCAGCGTGCCGCACATGTTCGTCGTCACCTTCGTGGTAATGCTGCCGATCAAGCTCGCCACCGACGACCCGGTCCAGGCCTGGGAAGCCGGCCTGACCTGGGTGTTCATCCAAAGCTTCGTCCTGATGGCCGGTGGGTTTATCGGCCCCTATATCCGGAAGATCACCCCTCGCGCCGCCCTTCTGGGCTCGCTGGCCGGAATCTCGATCACCTTCATCGCCATGAGCCCGGCGGCGCAGGTCTTTACCACCCCGGTGATCGGCGTGGTCTGCTTCGCGGTCATCCTGGCCAACTGGTTCGGCGGCGTCCGTTACTACCGCGACGTTCCGGGCGGACTGGTGGCGATCGCCGTGGGTACCGTGATCGCCTGGGGATCGACCGCGTTCGGCCTGGGCTACGGCGACCTGACCGTGGCAAAACTGGTCGGGTCGGTATCGAATTTCGGCTTTTCCGTGCCGATCCCGGCGGTCGGCTACACGTTCGGCGGCTTCAAGTATCTTGGTATCATCCTGGTCACCGCGATCCCGTTCGGCATCTACGACCTGATCGAGGCGCTGGACAACGTCGAGAGCGCCTCGGCCGCCGGCGACAGCTTCCCCACCACGCGCGTGCTGACCGCCGACGGCGTCATCAGCCTGATCGGCTGCCTGTTAGGCAATCCGTTCATCAACGCGGTCTATATCGGCCATCCGGGCTGGAAGGCGATGGGCGGACGGATCGGCTACTCGGCCATGACCGGCGTCATCGTGCTGGTGCTGACCTGGTTCGGCATCATCGCGGTGATCAGCGCACTGATCCCGGTGGTCGCGATCCTGCCGATCCTGCTGTACATCGGGATGCTGATCGGCTCCCAGGCGTTCCAGGAATCGCCGCACCGACACGCGCCGGCGATCATCCTGGCGATGCTGCCGCAGATCGCCGAATGGGGTAAGACGCAGATCGATAACGCCCTCGGCGCGGCGGGCACCAACGTCGCAACGGTCGGGACGGCGAAGCTGGGACAGGTCGGCGTGCTGTATGATGGCCTGGCGACACTCGGGGGCGGGGCCACGCTGGCGGGCATCATGCTGGGGGCGGTCACCGTGTTCATCATCGACCGAGCCTTCGAGAAGGCGGCGTGCTTTGCCCTGGCGGGGGCCGTGCTGACGTTCTTCGGCTTCATCCATGGCGCCGATGGCATCGGGATCGGACAGTCCCCGGCGGTGGCCGTGTCCTATCTGGCGGTGGCGGGCATCCTGTTCTACTGCGCCAAATACGCCGAGTTCCACCCGATGGCGATCGATCTGCACGAGGCCGCGGCGGAAGCGGACTGAGGTCTCGGGGCCTTGCCGCGAACCCCACCAAGGGCGGAAAGCCCTTGGAACCTCGGGATTGGGTCGCTTTTGCCCGGTGATCGGTATATGAACATTGTTTTGAGCCTATGAAGCATATTGCAGTACTCACGAGCGGCGGCGACGCCCCCGGCATGAACGCGGCCATCCGCGCCGTCACGCGCAGCGCGCTCGACCAGGGCATGACGGTCTACGGCGTGCGCCAGGGCTGGCAGGGACTGGTCGATGGACAGTTCCGCCAGCTCAGCGCGCGCGACGTGGGCGGGATCATCCAGGCCGGCGGCACCTTCCTCGGCAGCGCCCGGTCCGCGGAGTTCCGCGCGGAGAGCGGCCGGTCCAAGGCACTTCGCAATTTGGCCCAGCGCGGCATCGACGGCGTCGTGGTGATCGGCGGCAACGGGTCGCAGACCGGCTCCTACATGCTGAGCCAGCTCGGGGTGCACGTGGTCGGCATCGCCTCTACCATCGACAACGATCTGTTCGGGACCGACATCACGATCGGCTGCGACACCGCTATCAACGTCACCCTCGAGGCGATCGATTATCTGCGCACGACCGGCTCCTCGCACAATCGCGCGTTTCTGGTCGAGACCATGGGGCGGGACTGCGGCTACCTGGCGATGATGGCTGGCCTGGCGGGCGGTGCCGAGGTCATCTCGACGCCGGAATCCGAGGTGTCGGCCAGCGAGATTTCACAGCGGCTGCGCGCGGCGTTTGAGCGCGGCAAGACGCATGCGATCGTGGTGATCGCCGAGGGCGTGAAGGAGAATTCCGCGAAAATTCTTGCCTATTTCGACGCGGACAAGCAACGGACGGGTTTCGAGTTGCGCGCCACCACGCTTGGGCATGTCGTGCGTGGCGCGCCGCCCAGTGCGTTCGATCGCCTGCTGGCGACGAGGCTCGGGGTCAACGCCGTCAAGGCCTTGAGCGACGGTGAGACCGGGATTCTGGTCGGCGTGCAGAGGAACGAGGTCACGCGCACGCCGCTGGCCGACATCGTCGGCCGCACCAAGCCGATGGACACCGAGCTGGTCGAACTGGCACGGATCCTGGCGAAGTAGGCGATGGGCCGCGGGCACACCGGCACCGCGGCTGAGCCGGGCGCGCCGCGCACCGGACCGCCGAAATTCAACACGGCCGGACGCGCGAAGACAAATATCTCGCGCGGTGCCCCGGGGCCGCGATGCTTCCGAACCCCGGCGATGAGGCCACGCCGGGCATCCATCCGGTTGCCGGATCGAGAGCAGTTTCACGACCGGAAACGCCGGGTCGCCAAATGCCGCGTCATCGCCGGCTCCGACCCGCCGACCCGCGACCTGCAGTTTGAAATCCCGCAGATCGCCGGACGCCGCTCGGGCGCTGACGCAGCGCAGGCGCAAAATGCGGCCGGTCAGGGCGAAAATATTCTAACCACCGCTCATTTTCGTGGAAATACTATTCGCGATCCCGACTCACGAAGCAGCGGGCGCAAAACGGCTTTCACGGATGTGCGGCGCGATTTCCTTCATGAACAGCTGCAACGCGCGCGAGGAGAACTCCGCGGGCATGGGACCGGTTCGGAAGCGGACGAAGACCCCGCCGATGCCGGTCTTCTCGAGGCTGGTGAAGTCCTCCAGCATGCTCTCGGGCGAGCCGCACAAAACCGGTAGGCCAGGCTGCGATTTGGCCTTGGCGACCATCGCCTCGAAGGCCGTGCTCTGGGCCGCGCGATAGGTCTGCATCTGCTGGAAATACGGCAGCCCGACCTCGAGCGCTTCCTTGTCGGTCGGCGCAAGGACGACCGTTCGGGCAACCCAGCACTGCGAAATGGCCTCATCGATCTTGTCGGCGCTGATGCCGGCTTCCTGCGCGGCGCGACGGTAGATTTCGATATTGCGTGCCGCCCCGGGCGCAGTCGCCGCCGCCATCAGGACAGGACGGCCCTGACGCGCCTGAGCCGCCAGGGAGGCCTCCGACGCGACGCTGCGCAGGACCTGCGGATAGGGTTTGGTGTACGGCCGCGGCCGTAGCATAGGGATCTCGAAATTCCAGTATTTACCCGCGTGCACGACCTTTTCACTGGTCCAGCATTGGCGCAGGATTTCCTCGATTTCCTCGAAACGTTCCTGCGCGCTGTCGGGATCGATCTGATACCCGGTGTATTCGTGTGTATTGACGAGGCTGCCGCGTCCAAGGCCAACGATCAGGCGGCCCTTGCTCAAATTGTCGATCAGCGAAATCTGCTCGGCCATCCGGAGCGGATGATACAGCGACGTCTGCAGGACCGCGAAGCCGATCTTGATCCGGTTGGTCGCCATCGCCAGAGCCGCGGCGAACGTCGCCGGATCGACGTAGGCGCAATTGCCGTCGAAGTGGTGCTCGACAAGGAACACGGCATCCATGCCCTCATCCTCGGCGAGCTTGGCTTCGCGGATCGCCTCGTCAATGACCCGGTCGTCCGCCAACGGATCGCGGGATTCATGAAACAAAAAAACGCCGACTCTCATCCACTTCTCCTGCGGGCATTGGCTTCCCAGCGCCCCTTTAATGCAATTACAGTGCCGGGCTTGGCCGCTGACACCCCATGTTCCCATCCCTCAAAGCATGCACATCCTGTATCAACACATCCTTTATCATGCATGATGTCTGTATGGTAGAAGGGCCGGAACTCTTTTGTCCGCCTCGCGGCCGTGAGTGGCCAGGCCCGGCGAGGGCTCGAGGCTCCGGCAATAGTTCCGGCCAAGACCAAATTCTTCGGCAAACCAATGTTTTCCGACATGACTCGGGGTCCTGGATCCGCTTTGGCGCAGGCCACGACAGGGCGGACGTCGGCTTCGTCACGCCGGTCTCGCGTATCCGTGCGGCCGCCACGCATCGGTTTCGCCACGCCGCAACCGATCGGCACGCGAAGCCGGCGGATTTGCAAGAATTTGGCGTGATCAGCGGTTCTGTGCGATACTTTTACCGTAACGTTCTAGAAAGACGCTGCACCGCATCTTCCGGAACCGCGTAACGCCCGATACCGAATATGAGACCGGCCGCCATGAGACCGGCCGCCATGAGACAGGCCGCCATGAGACAGGCCGCCATGGGACTGGCCGCCATGGGACTGGCCGCCATGGGACAGGCCGCCATGGGACAGGCCAATAGAAGACAGACCCCATATGAGACCGCCCTGAGGCTCTTCCACCGGCGTTGCCAGGCGAAGGTTCAAGTCGCTTTCGACCGCGGAATTACGCCCGGAGAGAGGTCCTCCCACCCAAGCTGACGTGCACCGCACAGCAGCGCCGCGCACACTCCGAACCGGAACGCCTCGCTTCACCCTCCACGCAGGAATCCCGCGACGATCGCGTCAAACCCGGTCGGATCGGTGATATTGCAGGCGTGGCCGCCCTCGCCGAGCAACTCCAGCCGACACTGCGGCAATGCGTCGGCGAGCGCGATCGAGCAGGTGCAGGGAACCAGCACGTCGTCCCGCGTCGCGATCACCAGCGTCGGGGCCTGGATCGTCGGGATCGCCGCTGTCAGGTCGAACGCCTCGATCGCGGCGATCCGACGCAGCACCGTCTCGGCCGGCGGAAAGTGCGCGACGCCGGCGGCGTCCTGTTCGGTCAGCCAGTCCTGCCGGTCGGCCAGCCACGCCGCCGGATACAGAAACAACGGCTGCGCCTGCACATACGCTGCGACGCCGGTGTTCAGCAGCAGGCTCTTGCGCGCGGCGAAGCAACGCAGCGTATGCGGATGCGTCTTCGTCCAGGCGTTCACCAGCACCAGCCGGTCCACCAGCCCCGGCTGGTCCACCGCCAGTTGCAGCCCGATCAGGCCGCCCAGCGCGTGGCCGATAAAATGCGCCTTCGTCACGCCGAGCCCGCGCAGCAGGGTGGCGACCTCGGCGGCCATGTCGGCGATCGAATAGCCGTCCGCGAGTATCCCGCCGCTGCGTCCGGTCCCGGCCTGGTCGTACGCGATCACCCGGAACTCCCGCGCCAGGGCGGGGATCTGCGGCGCCCAGTAATGCGCCGCCCCGCCCAGGCCGGAGGACAGCAGCACCGTCGGCGCGCCGGGATCGGTGCGCCCGTGGATTTCATAATACACCGGCGGCTACTTCTTCCCGACGTGGGCGATCGTTGCGATCTCTACCAGCGCGTCCGGCTTCACCAGGCCGCACTGGATGCAGTAGCGCGCCGGCTTCTCGCCGGGGAAATATTCGGCATACACCTTGTTCATCGCGGCATAGTCCGACCAGTCGCGGATGAAGATGGAATTGAAGGTCACGTCCTCCATGGTGCCACCGGCGGTCTCGACGACCGACTTGATGGTCTCCAGCACATGGCGGGTCTGCGCCGCCGCGTCGCCGGGATGCACGATGTTGTTGTCCTTGTCGAAGGCCAGGGTGCCGGAGACGTAGACGATCCCGTCCGCCAGCGTCCCCGGGGAGAACGGGGCGATCGGTGTGCCGGTGCCCGGAGGCAGAACGATGGTCTTGGGCATGGTGATGGTCCTCAGGTGCTGGAGGTTGCTGCCGCGACAGGGCTGGCCAGCGGGGCGGCCTGCCCGATCGCGCCGCAGAAGTCGGCGACGGTGGAGACCCAGCCGAAGAACTTCTCGATGTTGTAGATCGCCGCCTTCTGCACGAAGTCGGGGCCGGCGTGATGCGTCGCATCATCCAGCACCACCGCGAAGTATTCCAGATGGAACGCATCGCGCAGCGAGGACTCAACGCACACGTTGGTCGCGATCCCGGTGAACACCAGGTTGCGGATGCCGCGCGCCCGCAGCACGCTGTCGATGTTGGTGTTGAAGAACCCGCTGTAGCGGGGCTTCGGAATGACGATGTCGCCCGGCTGCGGCGTCAGTTCGTCGACGATGGCGTAATCCCACGTTCCTTTCGCCAGCAGTGTGCCCTTCAGTTCGGGGCGGGCGCGCATGGTCTTGAGCGCATTGGACTTGTGGTAGTTGGGAGAGCCCGGAGTGCCGGCCTCGACATAATCCTTGTCCCAGCCGTTCTGGAAGTAGATCACCGTCATGCCGGCCGCGCGCGCGGCATCGAGCGCGATCTTCGTCTTCGCGATCGCCGCCGGCGCGCCGGACACGTCGAAACCGGCGATGTTGATATAGCCGCCGACGCTGGCATAGGCGTTCTGGATGTCGACCACGATGACCGCCGTCTCGGACGGCTTCAGCCGCAGCGGTTCGGGACGCGCCGGCAGCGTGACGCTTTCGCTGCGTTCGTCAGGAGCGGCATAGCCGGAAGCAACAGGGGCGGTCATCAGGCAATCTCCACGTGCTGGCGCGATGTCATGAGCGGCTGGATGCGCGCGCCGAAGTCTTCGGTTCCTTTGATGAAGTCGTCAAACGTCAGCAGCACGCCCTCGCACCCCTCGACGGTGGCGACCTCATCGAGCAGGCGGGCGACGGTCTGATAGGAGCCGACCAGCGTGCCCATGTTGATGTTCACGACCGAGACCGGGTCGACCATCTGGCGCACGTTCGTATCACTGCCCGAGGACTTGTCGACCGCCGATTGATCGACGAGCCACTGCACCGCCTCCTGGTCGGTGCCGGCCTTGTAGGACTCCCACTTCGCGCGCGCGGCCTCGTCGGTCTCATCCGCGATGATCATGAACAGGGCATAGGCGCTCACGTCGCGGCCGGTCTTCGCCGCGGCCTCGTTCAGCTTGGCGACCGTGGGGGCAAACGCGACCGGGGTGTTGACGCCCTTGCCGAAGCAGAAATTGTAGTCGGCATATTTCGCGGAAAATGCCATGCCGGCGTCGCTCTGGCCGGCGCAGATGATTTTCATCGGCACCTGCGGGCGGGGGCTCAGGCGGCAGTCATCCATCCGGAAGAATTTGCCCTTGAAGTCGGACGTCCCGGTCTCCCACAGCTCCCGCATGATCTGGATGTATTCCGAGACGTATTCGTAGCGCTGGGCGAAGTACTCGTCGCCCGGCCACAGTCCCATCTGGGAGTATTCCGGCTTCTGCCAGCCGGTGATCAGGTTCAGCCCGAAGCGGCCATCGGAGATCGAGTCGATCGTCGAGCACATGCGCGCGGCGATCGCGGGCGGGATGGCCAGTGTCGGACAGGTCGCGAACAGCTTGATGCGGGTGGTCACCGCGGCGAGGCCGGCCATCAGCGTGAACGAGTCGAGGTTATGGTCCCAGAACTCCGTCTTGCCGCCGAACCCGCGCAGCTTGATCATCGACAGCACGAAATCCAGCCCGTAGCGCTCCGCCGTCAGCGTGATCTGCTTGTTCATGGCGAAGCTGGGCCAGTACTGCGGCGCGTTTTCGGATATCAGCCAGCCGTTGTTGCCGATGGGAATGAAGACGCCAATTTTCACGCGGGCCTCGCTCGATGGTTCAGTGCGGGTGGGCAAGCAAGAATGACGCCAGCGGCCGCTGCCGACGGCCCGCGGATCGATCCGTCGCGGCGCCTGAAGCCGCGATCACTCCGCCTACGCCGGTCAGCGATCTCGGGCCAGCCAGCGTTCGGCCCAGCCGCGTTCGGCCCAGCAGCATTCGGGCCAGCAGCGTTCGGGCCAGCCAACGTTCGGCCCAGCAGCGTTCGGCCCAGCAGCGGTCGGGCCAGCCGGCGTTCCGGTCGCCCTGCGGCTTGCTTCGTTGCGGTCTGCGCCGGTGTCTCGGTCAGCGCGCCGGACGCCGAGGTCAGGACAGTCTCGAAAAATCCGGCTTGCGCTTTTCCACGAACGCCTGGAATGCCTCCGCCGCCTCGGGTGAGTGCAACCGCTCATGGAACAGCGTCAGTTCCTGCTCGATGCGCCCGGGCACATCGGTGCGGCCGTGCTTGATCAGCGACTTGGTCTGGCGCACCGCCGTGGGCGGCAGCGCCGCCAGTCTGGCTGCAATGCCACGGGCGGTGGTCATCAGGTCCGCGTCGGCGACGACCTGGTTGACGAAGCCCCACTCGTGCGCCGTCTGCGCATCCATCGGGTCGCCGAGCAGCAGCAGCGCGCTGGCCCGCTGGTGCCCGAGGAGGCGCGGAAACAGCAGCGAACTGGCCGCTTCCGGCACCAGGCCGAGACTGGTGAACGGCATCACGAACCGCGCCGAGCGGGCCGCGATGACGAGATCGGCGTGCGCCAGCATCGTCGTGCCGACGCCGATCGCGGCCCCGTTCACCGCGGCGATCAAAGGCGTGGCCAGCGACGACAGGGCATCGAGGAACGGCGAGGCATGCAAGCCCTCGCCGGTTGCCGCACGCGCCTGGAAATCCTTGATGTCGTTACCTGAGGTGAACGTGTCGCCGGCGCCACTCAGCAGCACCACGCGAATCGCGGGGTCCGCATCGGCGCGGTGGAATGCGTCCACCACTGCCGCATACATCGCCTGGGTCAGCGCGTTCTTCTTTTCCGGCCGGTTGAACAGGACCTCAAGCACCGGCCCGGACCGGGTGACAGCGACGTCGCTCATTCGTTTCTCCCGTGCGGGCTCGCGCTGGCGTGGCCGCGTTGATGGCTTATCCCGGCGGCGCGAAGGGGCGTCCGGTACGCGCAAGGTTGGTGTGGCGGCTGCGCGCGGGATGGCAGGATACCGGCGGCCGGGTTGTTCGACGAGGAGCCGGTGCGGGCGGCCACGGGCGTCAACCGATCAGGTCATGCACCTGCAGCGTCATCGCGGCAACCAGGTCGGTGATCTGGGACTGTATTGATGGAAAGCCGGGCAGACGCTCAATGCGCGCTTCATCCATGTATAGCGAGCGGGCAATCTCGATCTGCAGCACATGCACATCCTCCGCCGGCCGGCCATAGTGGCGGGTGATGAAGCCGCCGGCATAGGGGTCGTTGCGCCGCACCAGGAACCCCTTGCTGCTCAGCAGCGACTCCGCCGCCCGGGTAACGCGCGACGCGCAGGCCGATCCATGCAGGTCGCCGAGGACGAAATCGGCGGGCCGGACGGTGCCTCGCTTGCTCTGGCTGCCGGACGGCATGGAGTGGCAGTCGATCACCAGGCAGTAGCCGAAGTGGTCCTTGATGTCGCCGACCAGCCGCGCCAGCATGTCGTGAAACGGTCGCCAGTATGTGTAGATGCGCCGCTCAGCCTCCGCGAACGGCAGCTTGATCGAATAGATCGCTTCGCCCGAAGCCACCACCTTCGCAATCGTGCCCAGCCCCGCGCTGACCCGTGAGCTGGTGGAGTTGACCCAGTCGGGGAGCGGGTCGGCGAACATGTTCGGGTCCAGTTCCCACGCCTCGCGGTTGGCGTCGCAGAAGGCGCGCGGGAAATTCGCCGCCAGAAGCGGGGCGCCGTGGGCCGGAGCGGCGCTGAACAGGTCATCGACGAAGCAGTCCTCGCTGCGCCGCAGGTTGAGCGGACACAGTCGGACCCCCGTCATCAGATCGGCCGAATAAGCGCGGCCGGAATGTGCCGACGTGAAGATTACGGGCGAGAACGGCCGCTCCGGCGCGAGGAGCCGGTAGGGGGCGGCTTCCTCGACGTCTGGCCAGGGGAGGGGGGCGGCGTCCATCAACGCATCAAAGACGCACCGGACGAAAATGTCACTATGCTTGATTCGCTTCTGACGCGGATATCAGGAACGGCCGCCGCATTCGTCGGGTGACGGATCCCCCGC
>DASWON010000377.1:0-15239 GCA_036398735.1 Rhodopila sp. | reverse complement strand
GACCAATATCATATCTATGCCGCGAGGTTCCGTGGCTCGACCAATATCATATCTATAAAGTACCGATGCAGGGTTATCAGGACGCGGACGAGGCGAGCACCCGCAGGCTCCGCGATGGCAGTCTGCCGCAGGTGTCAGCTGGGCTGACCGTAAGCTTCTGGCCGACGGCGATCCCGGCAACGGGCCGTCGCCGCTCCGGCAGGGGCCCCGGCATCGAAGCGCCCATTCCCGGTCCTTGGCGGGCGGTGCTCATCCATGGCTGCCCGCCCGCCGCAGACTGAACGCCTGGTCGCGATCGCCGGCGAGGAGCGACTGGCAATACTGGGTGAAGCGCCATGGCTCACCAGGCGCTTCCCGGCGCATCGACCAGATCACGTCATAGCGGTCGGGGGGCCAGCTCCAGCCGGCAGGCAGGTCCGAAATGGTTTGCGGCGCGGCGACCGCACGAGCCAGGTCCGCCAGGCCCTGGTGCTGCCAACATACCAGGGCGGTGCCAAGGCTGGCCGCCAGCGCAGCGCCAAACGCCGCTTCCTGATGCAGTGCCCAGGTCAGATCGACCTGCAGGCCTAGCGCCTGCGCGAGCGGCAGGACGGTCTGCTCCGGTCGCCGGCTGTGCCCTCCCCCTTCCCGGAAGGCCGACGCGTAGATCCGGTCAGGCGCGGGCAGACGCGGGCGTGACAGTGCGTTCCGCGCCAGACAACCGGCCAGGGCGCCGGCCCGCTGCCACCCCCGCACGGTCAGCGATTTCTCGTCCTCTCGCCCATCCGGCGTCAAACCGGGACCGGCGTCGGGGTCTCCCGGCTTTTCGGCGTGGCGGAGCAGCAGGATTTCGATGGCGGCCATCTCCGTTCGATCCCTCCGGGCGGGTGATTGCGACGGCGGGCGCGTAGCGATCGGAGTTCACTGGTTCGCGCCTACAGATGCGGGCTGCCGTTACGGCCGCTTCCAGTCCAGCCAGTCGACCACACCCTGTCCCATCACCTTCTCAAGATCCTTGCCCTTCAGCCAGGGCAACTCCTCGGTGAAGAACGTCACGCACTGCCGATAGCTGCACGGCATCCGCGTAATATCTGTGCCCCAGAAAAACCGGTCCGGCCCATAGGCGTCGAAAATCCGGTGCAGCCCGTCCTGGATATCGCGGAACGGATAGGCCTCCTTGGAGTAGCCCGGTGCACCGGTGGCCTTGACCGCGACGTTCGGCAGCTTTGCCAGCGGCAGCAGATCGTCCAGGGTCGTGAATGCGGCCTGCCCTTGTTCGGCCCGCGCCAGCCCGAGGTGATCGACGATCAGCTTCAGATGCGGATGCCGTTCGGCGATCTGCTTGAACACCGGCAGGAAGCGCCCGGCCATCGTCGCGATCGGTGTTCCCGCCTTCTCGGCCGCAGGCCACAGCCAGTCCATCGTCCCGTCCTCGTGCCAGGTCTGTTGTTCGGGACGGACCAGCGCCCAACGCAGGCCGACCATTCCGGGCTGTTCCTTCCAGGTCTCGATCCGCTTGCGCTGTGACGGATCGTCGAGCGCGAACCATCCCAGGCTGCAGAACTTCTCGGGATATTTGACCGCCGCCTCGATCGCCATCTCGTTCGATCTGGGGTCCCAGCTTGGCGGGTGCAGGACCGCGCCGTCCACGCCGGCGGCGTCCATCTCCGTGATCAGTTCTTCCGCCGTATAGACCGAGGTCTGGCGATGGTGTCCGCTTGGCGTTCCGCTGCCCCAGATGTGCACCTGTGCGTCGATGATGAGCATGGCGTTCCTCCTCTCGCTTTCGGGGATGCTGGCCTCTTGCCGGTTGCGATGCAACCGGGTCAAACAGGGACGACAGAATGGAGGGCGAACGGTGCTGGATCGGGTCATGCTCACGAACGACGACGGAATCGACGCGCCCGGCATGCGAGTGCTGGAGGAAATCGCCGCCCAGATCGCGCGCGAAGTCTGGGTTGTGGCACCCGAACATGACCAGAGCGGCCAGTCCCATGCGATCAGCCTGCATCACGCGCTGCGCATCAGCGAGCGAGGCGAGCGGCGCTTCGGGGTGACGGGCACGCCTGGAGACTGCGCTGCGATCGGACTGTGTCACCTGCTGAAGGACGCCCCGCCGCAACTGGTCCTGTCGGGCGTGAACCGGGGACTGAACCTGGGCATGGAGACCGTCTTTTCCGGCACCGTTGGCGGCGCGATGACGGCCATGATGCTCGGATGTCCCGCGCTGGCGCTGAGCCAGGCATTCACCAATCGCAACAATGTGCCATGGGACACTGCCCGTACCCTGGGCGCGGCGACAATCCAGCGGCTGTGGGCGGTCGGCTGGGGGAAAAGCGCGGTGCTGAACATCAACTTCCCGCCTGTCCCCGCGGCCGAGGCCGGACCTATGACGCTGGCGCGCCAGGGCGAAGGTGCCGTGGCGGGGATGCACGTGGATACGCGGACCGATCCACGCGGGATGTCGTACCACTGGCTGAACTTCAAACGTGGCGACATCCAGCAGGGACCGGAGAGCGACTACAGTGCCATGCGCGCCGGGAAGATCGTCGTGACCCCGCTGCGTTATGACCGGACGGACGACGAGGCATACACCGATCTTGCGGCACATCTGCCGCGGTTCGGCACGTAGCCGCCCCGCCGCCGCTCGGTTTGTCCGGCCTGGCGGCGGGCTATCCGGCCGTTGCGCCTATCCAGCCGCGCGGACGCAGCGGTGGCGGTGAAATGCCGTGGTTGCCGCCAGACCACTTTGGCCCCGGCCTCGATTGCGCGGCGCCCGGAGGCGCTACCGGGGCGCGGGCACGGTCCGGCCATAGGTCCCGTTGCGCGAGCGTCCAATCCTCAGGATCGCTGAAGCACGACATGTGACTGGTCTGGTGGTTCTGAAGTCCGCCACTGTGGATTCACGCCAAAGCCCGACTTCGGGACCGTGAACCACTCTAGAAAAGCCGGGGTCTGCTCGTGTCCCGGCCGATCCGGAATTTCATTCGGGGTTGATCCATGGCACGACGAACTTTCGTCGAGCCACGACGCACGTTCACGGTGAGCGGCGCTTCCAGTCGATGGGGCAAGTGCTGCAACGGGCATGAAGCCGCCCTCCAGGTCATCGCCGTCCGCCTCAACTGCTGCCGATCAGGATGCCGACGCCGAACACCAATGCGCCGCCAAATGCGACCTGAAGCACGGCGGAGACGGGCGGCGTGTCCATGTATTTCCAGCGCACCCAGGAGATCACGCCCAGTTCCACGATCACGACGCAGATTGCCACCGCCATCGCCGTCCAGAACGAGGGGATCAGGAACGGCAGGGTATGCCCGATCCCGCCGGCCGCCGTCATCAGGCCACAGATGGCGCCCCTGATCAACGGCGCGCCGCGGCCCGTGAGGCTGCCGTTATCGGACAGCGCCTCGGCGAAACCCATCGAGATACCGGCGCCGACCGACGCGGCGAGGCCGACCAGAAACGTCTCCCATGTGTTGTTGGACGCAAACGCTGCGGCGAAAACCGGTGCCAAAGTTGAAACCGAACCATCCATCAACCCGGCAAGGCCTGGCTGGATCACCCGCAGCACGAAGGACTGACGGGCGTGGGCGTCCTCGGCACGCCGCACGTTGGACGGCAGATTCTCCTCCACCAGCTGGTCGGCGCGGTGCTCATGCTCGACCTCGGCGTCCGCGAGATCGCCGAGCAGCTTGCGGATGGTGACATCCTCGCTGCGGGCGGCGGCGCGGCGGTAGAAGCCCTGGGTCTCGGTCTCCATGCTTTCCGCGAGGCTACGCACCGCGTTCAGGTTCATCGGATACATCTGCCAGACCGGCTTATGGTGGATGAACCCGCGGACGTCATGGCGCCGGATCAAGGGGATGTGCTCGCCGAACTTGCCGCGGTAGACCTCCAACAGGCGGCGGCGATGATCGCGCTCCTCGCCGGCCATCTCGGCGAACACGTTGGCGCTCCCGGGATACTCGGCCCGAAGGCCCTCCGCGATGTCCAAGTATATGCGTCCGTCCTCTTCCTCATTGGCGATCGCCAGGGCAAGGATCTCGCGTTCGGTCAGCTCTGAGAAATTGCGCATGGACGCGGAAATGTGGCCGGGAAGGCCACCACGTCAAGTGGGTATCGTAATGATGCGAATGCTTCTCAGATGCTCTTCAGCGCCGCGTCCACTGCTTCGCCCAGCCGTTCCACGATCGTGTCGATATCGTCGGCCGTGCTGATATACGGCGGCGCAACGATGACGTGGTCGCCGTGCTTGCCGTCGATCGTCCCACCCATCGGGTAGGTGGCCAGGCCGCGCGCAATGCCCTCCGCCTTGACACGTTCGTTCAACTTCAGCGCCGGGTCGAAGACCTGTTTCGAGGCCCGGTCGGTCACGAACTCCAGTGCCCAGAACAGGCCGCGCCCACGAATATCGCCGACATGGCTGTGATTGCCGAACCGTTCCTGCAGGGCGGCTTCGAGCCGCTGCCCCATGGCCTGGACGTTGGCGACCAGGTCGTCCTCGCGGATGATGCGCTGCACCTCCAGCGCGGCGGCGCAGGCGACAGGATGGGCCTGATAGGTCTGGCCATGCAGGAACCCACCGGATCCTTCGGCCAAAGCACGCACGATGCGGCCGGCGATCAGAATCCCGCCGATCGGCTGATATCCGCCGCCCAGGCCCTTGGCGATCACCTGGATGTCCGGGGTCACGCCCTCTTGCTCCCACGCGTGCATCGTGCCGGTGCGGCCCATGCCGCACATGACCTCGTCGAGGATCAGCAGCGCGCCATAGCGGTCGCAGATCGCCCGGACGCGCTGGAAATACCCCGGCAATGCCGTAACGCAGCCGGTTGTGGCGCCGACCACCGGTTCGGCCAGGAACGCCATTACGGTGTCCGGGCCGAGACGCTGAAATTCGCTCTCCAGTTCCTCGGTCAGGCGATCCAGGTATTGCGCATCGGTCTCGCCGTCCTGCCGGAAGCGGTAGGCGAAGCACGGCGACACGAGGCTGTGCTGCTGGCTGAGGATCGGTTCGTAATAGGCGCGGCGCATCATGTTGCCGCCGGCAGCCAGCGCGCCCAAAGTGGTACCATGGTAGGACTGGCGGCGCGCGATCGTGCGCGTGCGCTGGGGTTGGCCGATCTCCAGGAAGTACTGCCGAGCAAGCTTGATCGCCGCCTCGTTGCCCTCGGATCCGGACGAACAGAACCAGGCGCGGGTCAGCCCGCCGGGCTCATCGCGGAGGACGATGTCCGCCAGGTCTTCGGCCGGCTGGTTCGAAAAAGTCCCGGTGTGGCTGTAGGCCATCGCGGCGGCCTGTCGCCCGATCGCCTCGGCGACCCGGCGATTGCCATGCCCGAGGCAGGCGACGGCGGCCCCGCCGGATGCGTCGATGATGCGGCGTCCGTCCGCGGTGTGGAGGTAGATCCCCTCGCCGCGGACGGCGATCGGGGGGATGGCGCCGGAGCGGTGCAGGACGCGGCTCATGCGGCGGTCCCAAGGCGGATTACGCGATCTATCCGGCGGCCATGGCGGGGGTTCGGTGCCACGACCGAAGCGCTGGGATTGTCGCGGCGGCCGCTTGCGCCAGCGTGCGTTCTCCAGAGGCCGGAATGTCCATAAGCGCAACAGGAGAGACCAAGGCGTGTCGTTACAGATGTCATGATATTGCCTGCCGGAGCCGATGCCGTTTCGTTAGCCCAGGCGCGGTCCAATATCAATCGAGGCTGCGCGCCATACCCTGACCCTTTGCCACGCCACGATGAGCGGACGATCGCTTTCACCCTCCCATGGCCCGCCGGCGGATCTCCCGGCGCTTATGGCGCACGGCCAGTCAACGTGGTTCCGGGCGCTGTAGGGGCGTGCCGCGCGGTCGGCTTCACCTTCCCGCGCCGCCAGGGGCCAACGGCAGTCCTGGCAGCACACCCGCGCTGAGTTCGGAGCCGCAGCGTTAACCCGTTATTAACTTCCGGACGGTACACCTGGCCGTCTCGGCATCGCCGCATCCGGCAGCGCGGGGAACAGCGACGGCTCGTGAACCAGACACGGACAGGCTGATGCGACACGTTATCGTCACGACGACGATAAATCATCCCACCGAAGCGATCGAATGCTTCGACGATATCGAGGGGTTCGACCTCGTCGTCATCGGCGACCGTAAGACGCCCGGCGATTATCGGCTGCGTCGCGGCCTGTACGTCGGTCCCGACGAGCAGGAACGGCGTTATCCTCGGCTTTCCCGCCTGCTTGGCTGGAACTGCATCCAGCGACGCAACATCGGCCTGCTGATCGCGCTGGAGATGGGCGCTGACATCGTCGCGGTGGTGGACGACGACAATATCCCGCTGCCGGGTTGGGGGCAGGGCCTGCTGATCGGCCGGTCGGTGCCGATGCGCCGGTACCGGTGCGATGCGGTGGCGTTCGATCCGATCGGCACCAGCAATCATCCATCCCTTTGGCATCGTGGCTTTCCAATCCAGCTCGTTGCGGATCGCAATTATTCTGTTCACGACGAAGCCGTCGCGACAGTGCGCATTCAGGCGGATTTCTGGAATGGTGATCCCGACGTCGACGCGGTCTGCCGCATGATCAGCCGGCCAACGTGCAATTTCGATCCCGCCGGGTTCCCGTTCACCTGCCCGGCTTTTGCGCCGTTCAACTCGCAGAACACCTTCCTCGACGCCAGGTTGTTGCCGGAATACTTCATGTTTCCCGGCATCGGCCGGATGGACGACATATGGGGCGGCTATTACCTCCAGGCGGTAACCGGTGCCCGCCCGGTGTTCTGCGCACCCAGTGTCGAACAGCGGCGCAATGCCCATGACCTCACCGGGGACTTCAGCCGGGAGGTCATCGGCTACGAGCGAACGCTCCCCCTGCTGCACAGCCTCAGCCGTGACCCACGCGAGATGTTCACCTATCTGCCGGGGTTCGCCGTCGCCGCTTTCCTCGAATATCGGGAGATCGCCGGCAAGCTGGCAGCAGTGGGTCGGCGATCCTGATGCCGGCCCCAACGATCGATCACTACCGGGCGCCCCGCGCGCGCGTCGCCGTGGCTTACCGTACCAAGGACCGCACCGAACTGACGCGGCTCACGGCGGCGCCGCTGATCGACGATCGCAATATCGATCTTTACTGGTTCGATGGCAGCACGACAGCGTCGGGTCAGCAATTGCCGGCGGAGCTGTGTGCCGGGAGGGCGGCCATTTGCCAGCTGCATCTCGGTGTGGTTGGCGGCCCCGACTGCGCCATCATGTACGCGCTCGAGACCCTGCGCGCACAGGCCTACGACTACCTGATCCTGGTCGAGAACGATGTCCTGTTGTCGGGCGACTGGCTCAGAGCAATGCATGCCGCGGTCGCGCAGGCGAAGGCCGCGGGTTTCAATGTCGGCGGCGCCACCGTCCGCGTGTTCGACAGGCGCGTTCTGAGCTTCAACGACACCTACTGCCTGATGCTGAACGCCGGCGCGGGCTTCATCGCCCTGACGCCACCGGCAGTCGACATCGTCATGGCCAATTACCGGACATTGGATGGTGAGGAACTGCTCCAGCAGATCCGGCAACGGACGGGCAAGGATTTCTCGGCCACCGTGGAGTTCGAGCCCTCCTGGCGGCTTTCCGCCGACTTCACCTATGATCTGATGCTGTATCTGCACGGCTATGTGGTGGTCGCACCGCCCGTAACGCATGCTCGCATGATCGATGGGACCGTCTTGTCCAGGGTCAGGCTTGTCACCTCGGCGGGCCAGCATTTGCCGGAACTGCGGTCGCTGATCACCGAACCGGGGCAGATCACGAATGACCCGCCCTGCTTTTCGCGCTTTCAGGCGTCACCGCTGTCCAGCCGGCTGCTCATCGGTTGTCATCAGTTGCTTGTGGCGGTGAACGCTCCTGATGCGCGTGAGCCTGTCCGGCTCGAGGGGAGCTGGCACCGGACGTGGCTGCAGGGCCTGGGGCCGTTCGGACTGACGGGTGCGGGCCGGATCAGCGTGTCCATCCTCGGGTCGACGGTCGGCCTGCTGCTCCATGCCGGGGTAACCGGAGCCGAACTGCATCTGCTTGGCTCCGATGGAACGCGGCTGTCGACGACCAGGCTGGAGCCGGACATCGTCATGGACCTCCCTTTCACGGCGGAGGGCCTGCATTCGCAGGAGATCGTGCTGCGCGTGGCATCGGGACAAGTGTGTCTGATCGGCCTGACCGCGAGCGCGGCGGTCGCGGACGGATATGCCAATGATCGTCCCGGCGTCTCGCATCTTCCGATTTAGCGAGCACAGCCCGCCGCCTCGACGATGTCGCGGCGACCTGCCCGGGAAGGAACCGGCAATGAGGAGATTGCAGATGAAAGCGGCTTTGGTTTGCGGCGCGGGCGGTTTCATCGGCGGCCATCTTGTCAGGCGCCTGCGGCGCGAAGGGTTCTGGGTTCGCGGCGTCGACATCAAGTATCATGAGCACATGGAGACGGAGGCCGACGATTTCATCCTTGGCGATCTGCGGGATCCGCTGCTGTGCCGTGAGACCGTGGATCGTCACTTCGACGAAGTCTTCCAGCTCGCGGCGGATATGGGTGGCGCAGGCTACATCTTTACGGGCGAACACGACGCCGAGGTGATGCACAATTCGGCGACGATCAACCTCAACATGCTTGAGGCGTGCCGGCGGCGAAACATCCATGGCGTCTTCTATTCCTCTTCGGCCTGCATGTATCCGGCCCATAACCAGGACGACCCGAACAACCCGAACTGTGCCGAGAACAGCGCGTATCCCGCCGCCCCGGACAGCGAATACGGCTGGGAGAAGCTGTTCAGTGAGCGCCTCTATCTTGCTTACAACCGCAACTACGGGATGGGGAACCGCGCGGCGCGCTACCACAATATCTTCGGCCCCGAAGGAACCTGGTACGGCGGCAGAGAAAAGGCTCCCGCCGCGATCTGCCGCAAGATCGCGATGGCGGAGCCAGGCCAGGCGATCGACGTCTGGGGCGATGGCGCGCAGACGCGGTCGTTCCTCTACATCACCGAATGCCTGGAGGGCACGTTGCGGCTGATGCGGTCCACCACGTGTGACGTGCCGGTCAACATCGGCTCCGAGGAGATGGTGACGATCGACCAGCTTGTGGACCTGATTGCCGACATCGCTGGCAAGACGGTCGAGAAGCGGCATGTGCCCGGGCCGACCGGGGTGCGCGGCCGGAGGTCCGACAACCGGCTCATCCGGGCGAAGCTCGGCTGGGCACCGACCCAGCCGCTGCGTGAGGGCCTGGAGCGGACCTACGCGTGGATCGCTCAGCGGGTGCGGTCGAACAGTCTGGCTTGCTTCTGACCGGCCGGCCGCGCCATAGCCGCAGCGACACCGGAAGCGAGGATCGTGTCCGTCCGTGGTGACAAATGGAGGTCATGCACGCACGGGCCAGCTGAATGGTCCGGTCCAAGCCGTCCGGACCATTCAATGGCCCGACAGGCGCGTCTACTGGGGCGTCAAGTGCTTGATCCGCGGCGCCACCTCCTGCGCCAGCAGTCGCAGGGAGTTGTGCCAGGCCGATGGATTCTCCGTGTAGTCGAAGCCGAACACCAGGAGACTGCCGAAGCCGCCCACGTCGTTGTAGACCCGCTCCAGCTTCTCGGCCACGGTCGCCGGCGAGCCGATCAGCCAGTTATGCTGAGCGCAATACTCGGGCGTCACATCGGAATCGGGCACCGAGGGGTCGTGCTTGAGGTATTCCAGGAAGCCGAACTGGCCCAGCAGCGGCAGGAAGTACTCCCGCATCATCCGTCCCATCATGCCACCGACTGACAGGCGCATTGCCTCCTCATCCGTCTCGGCCACGAACACCTCGCGCACCATCCGCCAGTCGCGGCGGTGCGGGGTGCGGCCGGAGCGCCTGGCCCCTTCCTCCACCGCGGCCCAGTGCGTCCCCACATAGGCCGGATTGAGGTTCAGGCTGAGCGGCAGGAAACCATGCTCGCCGGCCATCTTCAGGGTGTCGGAGTTCCGCGACAGCCCGGCCACCCCGATCGGCGGATGTGGCTGCTGCAACGGCTTGATGTGCGTCCGCAACACGCCGAACATCGGTTCGGGCTTGTCAACGTTCCAGTACTTGCCACGGAACTGGAACGACGGCTCGTCGCCCCAGAGGCGCAGGATGATGTCGAGCGCCTCGCGGGTCATCTCGCGGTTGACCCCGGACATGCCGTCCACGTTGAACATCGCCCAGTCGCTCGGCAGACCGGAGGCCGCGACACCGAACATCAGGCGGCCTTCGGACATATGATCCAGGATCGCCACCCGGTTCGCCAGTTCGGCGGGGTGATGGTACGGCAGCAGGAAGCCGCCCGGCCCGATGCGCAGCCGCTTCGTCTGCAGCAGCGCCTGGGCCACCAGCAGGTCGGGCGACGGATTGGGTTCCCACGGAGCGGTGTGGTGCTCGCCGATCCAGGCCTCGACGTAGCCCAGTTCGTCGAGCCATCGCATGGTCTGCAGATCCCAGTCGACACCCGCCTTCAGGCCGCGCTCCGGCGGGTGTGAAGGCATCGAAAAATAGCCGAGTTCCATGGCCGATCTCCTGTCGTGGCGCGCTCTCTGGCGCTTCCGCCCGGCAGCAGAGCACAATGACAAGGAAGGTCAAGCGCGGTGTTACTTGGCGTTACGCCCCGGTCACGCCACGCCGAACCGAAGCCTCGGCGCTCAGTGGTGCCCCAGCATGTGGCGGCCAATTTCCTGCGGGTCGGCGCCCTCGGCGGGCATCTCATGGGCGACCTGGCCGTCGTGCATCACGACGATCCGGTCCGCGAGTTCCAGGATCTCGTCCAGATCCTCGGAAATCAGCAGCACAGCACTGCCGGCGTTGCGGGCGGCCATAATCCGGGCGCGCGTCTCGGCCACCGCCTTCACGTCCAGGCCGAAGCACGGGTTGGCGACGATCAGCAGCCGCACGTCGCCGTCGAGTTCGCGCGCCAGAACACAGCGCTGCACATTGCCCCCCGACAGCACGCCGATCGGCGCCTGTGGCGACGGTGTCCGGATACCATACGCGGCGATCATCTCCCGCGCCCGCGCCGCCATCCCGGCGCGATCCAGCCAAGATCGCCGCGATTTGGCAGGCCCCAGGTCGAAGCTGCGCAGATTGAGATTGTCCACGACCGTCATCGGCGGCACGCAGCCGTTGCGCAGCGGCTCCTCCGGCAGTACCCGGACGTCATGCGCCTGAGACTGCACGCGGCTGGCGTCATAGGGTGCGCCGTCGACCAGGATCGAGCCGGTCTCGAATGCGCGCTGCCCGCCAAGCACCTCGACCAGATCCTTCTGGCCGTTGCCCGAGACACCGGCGATCCCGACGATCTCGTGCGCATGCACGGTGATCCGGTCGATCGACAGGCCCTTGCGCCCGCCGTCCTCCGCCGTCTTCAAGGCAGAGACCGCGAGCCGGATCTCATTCGACGGGCCACCCTTGCGTTCGGGGTTTTTCGGGGCGTGCGGCTCACCGATCATCATCGCCGTCAGGTCCGCCGGGCCGAGATCCCTGACCGCGCCGGTGCCGGCCATGCGGCCACGCCGCAGCACCGTCACCTCGTCGACGAAGGCGGCAACCTCCTTCAGCTTGTGGGTGATGATGACGATGGTCAGCGCACCCGAGTGCGCCAGGCCGCGCACCAGCCCCAGCATCTCGGTCGCTTCCTGCGGCGTCAGCACCGACGTCGGCTCATCGAGCACCAGGAATTTTCGTTCGAGGTAAAGCTGCTTGACGATCTCGGTCTTCTGCCGTTCTCCGGCGGCGAGGCTGCCGACCTCGACCTCCAGCGGCACCTTGAACGGCATTCGCTCCATGAACCGCCGCAGGCCGTCGATCTCGGTCCGCCAGTTGATCACGCCGGGCACGTTCTGCCGCGACATCACCAGATTTTCCGCTACCGTCATCGAGGGCACCAGCGTGAAGTGCTGGTACACCATGCCGAGGCCCAGTGCGTCGGCATCGGCCGGGCGTTCGATCGTTGCCTCCCGGCCATCGACGATAAAGCTGCCCGCGTCGGCGCGGTAATAACCCAGCAGGCATTTGACCAGGGTCGACTTGCCGGCGCCGTTCTCGCCGAGCAGGCCGTGCACGGTGCCAGGGGTCACCTTCAGCGAGACGTCGGACAGCGCGTGGAAACTGCCGAAATGCTTGCCGATGCCGACCGCCTCGACGCCGATGGCGTGGGTCGTAACGCCGATGGCGTTGGTCGTAACGACAATGGCGTGGGTCGTGACGCCGATGCCGCTGGTGTCGGCGTCGGGTACCGCCTGGCTCATGGCAGTCCGGCCAGGAAGGTCGCGCTGTCGCTGACCGCGCCGAACACCCCGCCCTGCATCCTGATCATATGCAATGCCGCGGCGTTATTGCCGGCGTCGGTGGCGCCACAGCAGTCCGACAGCAGCAGGCATTCGAAGCCGCGGTCATTGGCGTCGCGCATCGTCGTGTGGACGCAGACATCCGTGGTGATGCCGGTCAGGATGATGTTGCAGATGCCGCGGGTGCGCAGGATCAGTTCCAGGTCGGTGGCGTAGAAGCTGCCTTTGCCGGGCTTGTCGATGACGATCTCCCCCGGTACCGGTGCCAGGTCGGGGATGATCTCCCAACCCGGCTCGCCGCGCGTGAGAATGCGGCCGCAGGGACCGGGATCGCCGATGCCGGCGCCGATCTGGCGCGACCGCCAGCGCTTGTTGGCCGGCAGGTCGGACAGATCCGGGCGATGCCCCTCCCGCGTATGGATGATGGTATAGCCCTTCGGCCGCAGCGCCGCGAGCACAGCCGAAATCGGCCCGATCGGCGCGCGCGTGAGCGACAGGTCGTAGCCCATCTTGTCGACATAGCCGCCGACGCCGCAGAAATCGGTCTGCATGTCGATGACGATCAACGCGGTGTTGTGCGGCGCGAGGGAGCCGTCGAATGGCCAGGGATAGGGGTCGGAAGCGATCGTTGCCATATTCACCGTCCGATCGACAATTGCCCGGGCATGCCGCGCAGGGCTCGGCCGCCGCGGGCGGTGATGATCAACACAACCAGGGTCACGATGTAAGGGGCCGCGTAGAACAGATAGTAGCCCCAGGTAATACCGACCGTCTGCAGTGATGGTCCCAGGGCACCCGCCGCGCCGAACAGTAATGACGCGTAGATGCAGTTGATCGGGTTCCACCGCGAGAACACCACCAGCGCCACCGCCATCAGGCCCTGGCCGGACGACAGGCCCTCATTCCAGCTGCCCGGGTAGTACAGCGACAGAAATGCGCCGCCCACGCCGGCCAGCGCGCTGCCGCAGGCGGTGGCCAGAAAGCGCGTGCGATCGATCGGCAGGCCGAGGGCGAGCGCGGCGTCCTGGCTGTCGCCGACGATGCGGATGCGCAGGCCGACGCGGGTGGCGACGAAGCACCACTCCATGGCGATCGCAGCCGCGATCCCCACGAGGAACAGCGGGCAGACCGACAGCGCGTTCTTCACCTGCGCATTATCCGACCAGAATCCGAACGGAATGCCCGGCAGCAGCGGCGCGCTCGGCTGCACGTAGGGCTTGCCCAGGAAGAAGGCGACCCCGGTGCCCGCCAGCATGATGGCGATGCCCATCGCGACGTCGTTCACCCGGGCCAGCGAACAGACCGCGCCGTGCAGCCCGCCGAGCAGCAGCCCGGCCAGCGCGGCTGCGACGACGCCGGCCCACGGGCTGCCGGTTTCGTAGGACGTCGCGTAGGCAACCATTGCGCCAAGCACCAGCACCCCTTCGTTACCCAGGTTGATGCGGCCGGACTTCTCGGTCAGGCACTCGCCGAGGCTGACGAACAGGAAGGGCGTGCTCACCCGCAGGCTGCCCGCGAGCATCGCCAGAAGGACGGTGCCGATGGCGTGCATCATGCGCCACTGCCCATCAGTTGTGTTCCCTGGGTTGGAACCAGCGGAAGCGGCCATACAACGTGTCGCTCGCCAGGATCGAGACGAAGATGAGACCCTGCAGGACCTGAATGGTCGCGTCCGGCAGACCCATCCGCCGCTGCAGCAGGCCGCCGGCGGCGCCGAGGCCACCCAGCAGGATCGCCATCGGCATGATCACCAGGGGATTGAACCGCGCCAGGAAGGCGATCAGGATTCCGGTATAGCCGTAGCCCGCGTTCAGCGATGCGTTGGCTCGGCCGTATTCCGCGGCCACTTCGATCGCCCCGGCCAGCCCGGCGCATCCTCCGCCGATCGCGCAGGCCAGCAGGATCAGCTTGTTGACCGGCAGGCCCTGCAGCTGAGCGGCCCGCAGGTTGCCGCCGGTCACTCGCGCGGCGAACCCGATACTGGTGCGATAGATCAGCACCCAGCACAGCACGCAGGCGAGGATCCCCACCGGCAACCCGGGATGCAGGTCCAGCCACGGAACCGTGTCGAGCATGTTCTGATCACCGATCCCGTACGTGGAGGGTTTATTCAGACTGGCGGGATCGCGCAGCATGCCTTCAACGAAGTGATTGAACAGCGCCAGGCCGATATAGGACAGAACCAGGCTGGCGATCACCTCGTTGACGTTCAGCCTGGCCCGCAGCCAGCCGCTGAGGCCGATCCAGAACGCCCCCATGACGGCGCCGGCAACCGCCATGACCGTCCAGACCAGGATCGGGCTGGTGTTCACGAGGGGCAGCGCCGCGACCGTGGCCGCGAGGCCGCCAAGCACGACTGCCGCCTCGCCGCCGATGATCACCAGCCCCAGCTGTCCGGGCAAGGCCACGCACAGCGCGGTGAGCAGCAGCGGCGATGCGCGCTGCACCGTATTCTGGATGGAGAACCAGCTCCCGAAGGCACCGCGCCACACCAGATCAAGGAAGTCGAGTGGTGAGGCGTCCAGGAACAGCAGGAAGATCGAGAACAGCACGGCCGCGCCGATCAGCGCCACCAGCGGTGCGAGCACCGCCTCGGCCGAACGGCGAATCGGATACCACTGATCGGCGGCCGGCATCGGCGCGGTGGCGGGTTTCGGCGCCGGGGTGCTCGTCACGCTGGACGCGGTGCTCATGCCGCTGTCCTCAGGCGATCGCGCCCACCACCCCCTCAACCAGGTAGTTGCAGGACTCGAGTTCGATCGCGGTTTCCGGATAGGCCTTGCCGGCGGCGACAACCTCGTTGCCCTTGTTGTCCTTCAGCGGGCCTTTGAAGACGGCGAAGCCGCCCTTCATGATCTCCGCCTTGACCGCGTCGACGTTCGTGCGACCGGCCGGGGGCAGCGCAGGCCCGTACGGCGACATCTTCACGAAGTCCTCGGCAAGGCCGCCACG
>DASWON010000376.1:0-18440 GCA_036398735.1 Rhodopila sp. | reverse complement strand
GCGTTGGCCAGCATCGCCGCGTCCGGCAGCGCCGCGCCGGCGCCGAGCGCGACCGCGAGCGCAGCCACCAGGGTGTCGCCGGCCCCTGACACGTCGGCCACCTCCCGCGCCCGGGTCGGCAGGTGAAGCGCGTCCTGATCGCGGCAAACCAGCGTCAGGCCCTTCGCCGAACGCGTCACCAGCACGGCCTGGCCGCCGGTGGCCTCCAATGCCATGCGTCCGGCGCGACTCGCCTCGGTATCGTGCTCGGCATCAATCCGCGTGGCGACGCGAACCTCGAGCTCGTTGGGGGTCAGGATGGTGGCGCCGCGATAGGCGGCGAAGTCGGGCCGCTTGGGATCGGCGATGACCAGGCGTCCGGTTTCGACGGTGCGGGACAAAATCGCGTCCAACACACCGTCGCACAGCACGCCTTTGGCGTAGTCCGAGAGGATGATGACATCGGCGGCGTCCAAACTGTTTTCGACGGCGTCCATCACCGCCAGCAGCCCGGCTTGGTCGAGCGGCGCGGTGGTTTCCTCGTCGAGGCGGAGCAACTGATGCGAGCCAGTCATGAAGCGGGTTTTCGCAGTCGTGGGCCGGCCGGGGATCCGCACCAGCGCGGAGGTGATGCCGGGTGTCGCCTGCACCAGGCGCTCAACGTCGTCGCCGGCGGAATCAGCACCGATGACGCCCACCAGGATCGCCTGGCCACCCAGAGTGGCGATGTTCAACGCGACGTTCGCAGCGCCGCCCAGGGTGCAACGATTATCCGCCGGACGCAGCACCGGGATCGGCGCTTCGGGCGACAGGCGATGGACCGAACCGGTGACGTAGCGGTCTAGAATGATGTCGCCGATCACCAGAACTCTGGCCGCATGGAAGGCGCGGACGATATTGGCAAGTTCGATATCGGTCGGCGGGGATATCCGGCCGGTGGTTACCAGGCTCAGGTTCATGCGGCGGTTCCTGTCGGTTGGGATCCCTCGCGGTCAGCCACCCTTTCGGCTGGCCACGGAACGAAGCGATTCAATAGCAGGACGGTTCCGCTGCTGCACGTGCAAAAAGCCGCTAAACATTGTTCCATCCGGCGCCCGAAATCGCTATGGAAGTGTAGCTAATCGATACCCTGCCGTCTGATGTTCCGCTAAGGAGAGACCGTGAAATATCTCCCGCCTTTCGAATTGATCCGTCGCTCGATCGAGATATCCACCGTGCGCGGTGAACTCCGGGTCAACGTTTCCTACGAGGATTTCGTCAAGATACTGAGGACTATGATAAGCGGAGTCGAGATCGACGAGGCCTGGTATACCCGAGCCTACGAAGATATCGGCAACGCCGTAAAAGAAGGCGTCATTCGCTCGGCCAAGCAGCACTTTGTCGATGACGGCTATTTCGAGGGCCGCCTGCCGTTTTCGATGGTGGTTGATGAGCGCTGGTATCTGACTCAGAATCCTGACGTCGCCGAAAGCATTCGCAAGGGGGTGATCACTTCGGCTCAGGACCATTTCGATAAAGATGGCTATCGCGAGGGTCGACTTCCTTTCGGTCTATGATGTGATGGTCTGCGACTGAACCGGCCGGGAGGCGCCGAGGCTTCGGCGCCAGCGGCCGGAAACCATCACCGTCTTGACGAACGTCTGCACATGCTAGCAACGGAATCGATGTCCGAATGACGCGTAAACGGCTGGAACCCCAGAAAAACGCCACTCAGACGCGCAAGCGTGCGGCGAGGCGTCCGCATGCCGCGGCAGTGCAACAGCAGGCCGCCAATGTTGCGACCGGCGCGGACAACGGTCCGCCGGGCGGGGCTGGCTTGACTTCCCACGCCGTGATCGCCCGGTCCGGACGCCGGCCTCGTTCCGCAGCCCTGGCCCCCGCTGCAGCCGTGGCCCCCGCTGCAGGCGTGGCCGAGACGGTTCTGGATCGGCCCAGCGTCGAAACCCGGCCGGATACGGCGGCCCGGTCGGGAGCATCGGCCGAGATCCTGGCTGAGCCCGAAATCATCATAGAGATCGATCCGGCGCTTTCGGGCGGGTATGTGCATGGCCGGTTCGACGTGATGATCCGCGGGCGCGTCCTCAGTCCGGCTCCGATCGTCGAAGTCAGGCTGCAGGTTGATGACTGGATCACCAGCACGGCATCCTTTGGCGAACCGGAGCGGGCCGCTGCCGCCTTCATGCCGGATGGCACCCCGGCCCGTCATCGCGGATTCCAGTTCAACCTGCCGCGTCCGGGCGATGGCCGCACCGAAAGATGCGCATTCCAGATCATCGCCCGCACGGAAGAAGGCTTCGAGTACGCCGAGGACTTCGAGATCGAACTCGATCCCACTGCTGGAGACCCGGTTGCGGTCGTCTCCGGCCCGACTCGTATTGCGACCGGCTCGATCCGCCCGTACACCATTATGTACCTCGAGCGCGGCACCATCGATTCCGACGGCATGCTTTCGGTGCAAGGGTGGGCGGTTTCGCTGGGCCCAACGCTGGCGGTCCAGATTTTCGCCGATGAGGAGCGCATTTCGAAGGCCAGGATCGGCGGCGAACGAGATGACGTCGCCAGGGTCTTCCCGGCTTATCCGAATGCGCGGCTCGCCGGCTTCAGCCTGACGGTGCAACTCGACGACGCGGATCGCGATGCCAGCCGGATCCGTGCCCAGATCGTTTGTCCGCACGGCTTTGGCCACGAGGAGAGCATTCCGGTCGAGCGTCTGCAGCGGCGGAGCACATGGCCTCTGCCGCGCCCTGCGGCCGCAGCGCCAGGGCTGGCCGAGCCGGGCGGTTTCTCATTGATCAACCAGGCCCCATCCTATCAGCTCAACGCGGAGTTCCGGATTGCGAACGACCCCGTGTTCGGGCTGGCGCTGCCCGGCGCGCTCGGCGCACCAGCCGCACTGCCATTCGGCGGTGCGGCGTCTGCCGGAACCGCCCACCCCCCTGCCGCCTCGCCGCCGGAGCCGTCTGCTGCCATTCGGATGCATTGCGACATCGCCGCTCTGACCGACGATGGCATTCTCTCGGTGGAAGGCTGGGCGGTCTGCGGCGTCGGCATTGTCCGCGTACGCGTGGTGCTGAACGGTGAGGATGTCGGCCTGGCGAGTTTCGGCCATGAGCGGCCTGACGTGGGCAGCATTTTCAGCGAGATCCCCAGCTCCAGCCTGTCGGGGTTCCGTTTCGAGCGGCGCCTCGCCGAACGGCTCACCGGTGAGCACGAAGTCCGCGTCATCGTGCAGAACATGCGCAACGACGAAGAGGAAGCGCTGATCTCGGTCGTTGCCACCGAACGGGCCGAAGGTCAGCCGCCACCGGACCTCGCGGTCGCCGAGGGCCCGGTTCTCACCGCCGACCAGACGGCTGAGTTTCGCTTCGAGCTGGACAGCCCGGAGGTCTCCAACGGCGCAGCGGTCGCGGTGGTCACCGGCCGGCTGACGATCGACGGATGGCTGCTTACGCGCAGCGGCATCGCCAGCTTCGAGGTCTTTCTCGACGACCAGCGCCTGGGTGACGCCCACTACGGATTGGCGCGGCAGGACGTCGGAGCGGCCTTTCCGGACTGGCCGAATGCCCTGCGTAGCGGTTACGCGTTCCATTGCCCGCCGCGCAGCCTGCGCGATGGCGATCACACGGTGCAACTGCGTATCCGCGCCGAGAGCGGCACGGAACTGATTCGCTCGTTTCGCATCACGGTAAAGAAGGCGGAGGATCAGAAGGACAGCGTCGGCATTCGCCGGCGGGTTCCGCGGGTCGAGGCTGACATGATGTCGGCGTTTCTGGCCGACCTCGACTATCATCCGGTCTTTCGGTTCATCATGCGCCAGAGCGCGCCGGTTGAGCCCGATCGGCTGCTTGTGACGCTCGATGCCCTGCGGCTGCAGCCTTATCAAGGATGGACGGTGCTGGTCCTGGCCGAGGACGATGATACCGCCGCGGCGGTGAAAGGCATCATCGAGGATTCGGTGGCGGAACTGGCCGGACGGTTTACCGTGATCAGTCCTTCGGATGCCGAGGCCTGGTCCGCACCGCTCGGGGTGGCCGTCGCGTCCGCAGGCGATGCACCGCCGGTGTTGCATATGCTGCTGTCGCCGGGGGACGAGCCGGGCGCGGATGCATTGCTCGAACTGGCCGTGGCCAGCGGGCGGCATCCTGAACAGGACCTGGTGTATGGCGACGAAGTCCGCCCCAGCCCGGTGAGTGACGAGAGCGAGCCCTTCTTCAAGCCCGATTTCTCCCCGGACCTGCTATTCTCGACGAACTACATCGGCCGCCCCTGGGTGGTGACCAGTCCCGTGCTGGCGGCGACGGGCGCGACGCCGGCCAGCCTGGTCGCGGCCGGCGAGTACGACCTTCTGCTCCGCTGCGTCGAAGCGGCCGGCGGGGTACGCCACATTCCGAAGCTGCTGTGTCAGCGGGTCGTCAAGGAACTCGATGACCCAGCCCTGGAGCGGGCCGCCCTGGAAGGCACGCTGGAGCGGCGCGGCATCGTCGCCGAAGTGCTGCCGACCCCGATCCTCGGCACCTGGCGGGTCAAGCGCGCCGTCCCGCCGGCCGGGAAGGTTTCGATCATCATCCCGACCTGTGCCGCGAACGGCTACATCGAGACCTGCATCAACACATTGCGCGCCCGGACAACGTACAAAGACTATGAGATAATCTGTATCGACAACATTCCGGCCTCGGACGTGGCGTGGAAGGTCTGGCTGCAGCGGGTATCCGACAAGGTCGTCGACATTCCGGCCGCGTTCAACTGGTCAACGTTCAACAACCGGGCGGCCGAGGTCGCCGACGGTGAGTTCCTGCTGTTCCTGAACGACGACGTCGAGATCATCCAGGACGATTGGCTCGACGCGATGATGGAACATGCGCGCCGGCCCGAGGTCGGCATCACCGGACCTCAGCTGCTGTATCGCGACGGCAAGGTGCAGCACGCCGGCATGTTCCTGGCGAACAACGGCATCGGCCGGCATGCCTTCCGCTTTGCCGCGGCTGACGACCCCTGCTATTTCGGTCTGGCGCTGACCCAGCGCAACGTCATGGCGGTCACCGGCGCCTGCATGCTGGTTCGCCGTGAGACCTTCGAGCAGCTTGGCCGCTTCGACGAAGCGCATGAGATCGTCAACAACGACCTGGATTTCTGCCTGCGGGTGCATCGTGCCGGCTTGCTCACGGTGTTCACCCCCTATGCAAGGCTGACCCATTTCGAGCTGGCGAGCCGAGCCAACATGAAGGATGTGTTCGACCTGACGCACTTCAATGCGGCGTGGAAGACGACCTTCGCGGCGGGCGATCCGTATTTCAGTCCGCGTTTGTCGCGACATGCCGACGACTACCGGCCCGACGATGAGCCGGTGCAGTGGGTCGTTTCGGGCGCGCCGCTGTTTCATCCCGAGGACATCCAGCGGATCCTGGTGGTCAAGCTCGATCACATCGGCGATTTCGTGACGGCTCTGCCGCCGATCCGGCGTTTGAAGAAGCTGTTTCCCGCGGCGCGTATCACGGTCCTGGCCGGCCCGGCGTCGCGGGCTTTCGTCGCGCTGGAATCCTGCATCGACGAATTCATCCCGTTCGCCTTCTTCCATGCCCGCTCCCAGCTGGGGGAGCGCCAGCTGAGCCAGGAGGATTTCACGGCGCTTGCCGAACAGCTGCGGCCCTACCGGTTCGATCTGGCCGTCGATCTGCGCAAGCATATCTCAACGCGCGACGTCCTGAAGTACACCGGCGCTCGTTTCCTGGCGGGCTTCGACTACCTTGGCCAGTACCCCTACCTTGACGTCGCACTCGACTGGGACGGCGACAGGTCCCTGCAGCGCAAGCGCAGCCACATCGTCGATGACCTGCTGGCACTGGTGAACGCGATCGGCCACGCCTCCGAAACCGACCGCGTCATCATGCAGCCCGGCCCGACTGCGATGCCGCTGACGGAGCTTCCGGAGAATATCCAGGCGCTGTTCGCCAAGCCGGTGGTGGCCGTCCATCCGGGCGCCGGAAATGTAACGAAACAATGGCCGGAGGAACACTTCTCGGCGCTGATCGACCTGTTGGTTGAGAAGAGTAACGTCAACATTCTGCTGGTCGGCGGAATGGATGAGGTCGCGGTCGCCAATGCGCTGCTGTTGCACGTGCAGCACCCCGAGGCGATCGCCTCGATGGCGGGCAAGACGTCGCTCAGTGACCTGCCTCGGCTGCTGAAGAACTGCGCGTTGTATATCGGTAATGACAGCGGCCCCAAACACATCGCCGCGGGGGTCGGTATCCCGACCGTGGGCATCCATTCCGGGGTGGTGGATCCGGTGGAATGGGGGCCGATCGGACCGAGCGCGGTGGCGCTGCGGCGGAACATGACCTGCAGCCCGTGCTATCTGGCGAGGGCGGAGGATTGTCCGCGTTCGTTGGCGTGCCTGCGGTTCCTGGAGCCGAACCTCGTGTACGAGACGGCGGACATCCTGCTGAAGCGGTCCGGTGCGATCGCCACGGCGGCCACCGAGGTCGCGGCGTCGCCGGCCGGGATCGCGGTTTCCGGCACCGCTCCGGCCGATGGCGAAGCCGCCTCGGCCGAGACCACGCCGGCCGGGACCGCGCCCGGCGATGTCGCGACGCCAGGCTCTGGTGAGGACGGTTCGGCGGTCACCGAGGTGACGGTCGAGGTCGCTATCGACACCGTCGACCCGCACAGCCCTCCGGCCCGAGGCGAGGACGTGGCGAGCACACATGGCGTCGCGCCGGCTGAGGCGATCGCCGAAGCCGACGCCGGCGTCGCAGGATCGTCCGACGTCGCGTCCGCCACGCGAGGGGGCGCCCGTCCGCGTCCGGGCGCCCCGAAGGCGGCCCGCAAAGCAAGAGCCAAACGCGGGCAACGCGCCACTGAACCCGCGTGATGGATGATCGCGCGCTCATTGCACTGGCAACCGGTCTGGCGGAGCAGGCGGGCGCTGCCATTCGCGCCATTCGCAACCGCGGCTTCAAGGTGGAGCGGAAGGCGGACCACTCCGTGGTCACCGAGGCGGACCGCGCGGCGGAGGCGATCATCCTGGCGGGGCTGCGCCAGGCGTTGCCCGGCTGCACGGTCGTCGCCGAGGAAGAGGCCGCCGGCGGCAAATTAACCGCCGCGACGGCGGAGTTCTGGCTGGTGGACCCGCTCGACGGGACGCGCGAATTCACCGACGGGGGCGATGATTTCGCCGTCAATATCGGCCTGGTGCGAAACGGTGATCCGGTGCTGGGCGTGGTTGGCGTGCCGGCGACCGGCGCGATTTTCGGCGGCATCGTCGGGGTCGGCGCATGGCGTGACAAGGACGGCCAGCGCACGCCCATCGCGGCGCGCAAGCCTCCGCCGGAGGGGCTGACGGTGGTCGCCAGCCGGCATCATGGGGACCAGGCGCGGCTAGATGCCTTCCTCGCCGACCGTGCGGTCGCACGCATCGTCAATTTCGGCTCCAGCCTGAAGTTCTGCTGCGTGGCCGAGGGACAGGCGGACCTGTACCCGCGCTTCGGGCGCACCATGGAATGGGACACCTGTGCCCCCCACGCCGTCCTGGTGGCGGCCGGCGGTTCGGTGGAGACACTCGATGGTCACCCGCTGCGCTACGGCAAGCCAGGCTGGGATAACCCCCACTTCGTCTGCTGGGGCGCTCGGTAAAGGTCGGGGGCTGCCCGAACCCGCAAAGGGGACGCCCCCCCTTTTGATCCCATGGATGGCGGGTCGGCGGCAGGGCGGGACCGAGGCGGCTGACGGGTCCGGGTAGCTCCCTCCCGGCCATCCGCCAATTAAGGGGTTCCGCCCTTGGCCGGGTGCGGGGCGGCGCCTCGCCGTTGCTTACCGGTCGTTCTCGCGCACGTAGCGGCGGGACAGGATGCGCAGATGGTCGCGGAAATGCGGCCGCAGGCGGTCGGTCCATGCCGATGAGGCCGCCTCCTTCCACGCCGAACCCATCGCGACCTCGGGTGTTTTCAGGTGATACAGCGCCAGGTAACGGTGGGTGCCCTTGGGGTCCCTGAACCGCCGCGCCGCCAGCACGCCGGGAACCGCCGACAGAGCGGGGATGTGCTCGTGATTGTACCACTCGTTGAACTCGGCATCGTGCTCCGGTGCGACGTTCATCGCGTTGACCAGCAGTCCGCCGGCACCGGAGGGGCTGTCGGCATCGCCGGGAAGGGTTTGCTCGCCGTCAAAGCGAAGCAGGCGCGTGCACATCGGGCCGACCCGCTTGGACCAGACCGACAGGTTCTCATAAGCGATCGCCTTGTACGGCTCGCTCGACAGCACGGCGAGGCTTTCGAGGTCATAGGTCGCCACCGCCTGTTTGGGGTTGGCGACGCTGATCCAGCGTTCACACAGGCCGAAGCCCGGCACGCGTTGACGTTCGGGAACGTGCTCCAGGTCATACCAGTCGTGGAACTCGTCCTGGTGCGCGTTGGTGAAATCGAACGCCACCAGCAGGATGCCTTTGGCCATGTTGCCCTCCGTTCTCAGGTTGCGATTTGATCCAGATCCTGACCCGCATGATCGGGTGTGAACCACCAGACGCCAAGCGCCATGAAGGCCATGGCCGCGGGGATCAGCAGGAAGGCCGCCGCGAAGGAGCCGGTGCGCTGCTGCAGGCCGACCGCGAGGAACGGCCACAGCACGAAACCGAACACCCAGGCGATCGACCAGGAAAATCCGTTGCCGGCGCCGCGGATGCGCGTCGGATAGATCTCCGCCGTCAGGACCATGCTGGGGCCCCAGAAGCCCAGGAAGCCGATGCTCCACAGCAGCCCGTAGATCCATAATTCGGTGTCGGTCTTGGCGAACACCCAGAGGGTGATGAACAACGCCCCTTCCGCCAGCATGACGTAGAAGGCCGGGCGGCGGCCGAAGCGGTCGGAGATCCAGCCGGAGGCGAGCAGGCCGAGGAAGCCGACCAGGCCCCACCAGATGTAGAACTGGCCATAGGTGGCGGTGGCCCAGTGCCGCTCCTGCGACAGGTACAGCGGCATCCAGCCGCCGACCGTGCCGTAGATCGTGGTGGAGCAGCAGGCGATGAACGTCGCCACCGCGGTATTGCGCCGCATATCCGGCAGGAACAGCTGACGCAGCGGAAGGCGCTTCGCCTTCTCGACCCACGCCTGGTCCTCCGCCGACAGCGGCAGCCCGATGGCCTGGGCGCGTGCGATGCGGGCCTTGCGATCCTGCATGCGGACCCAGTAGGGCGACTCCGGGCACTTCGCCCGCACGTAGACCGCGATCAGCGCGACCACCGCCGGCACCGCGAAGGCGACGCGCCAGCCGAAATCGGCGATGAGGTAGGTTGCGATCGCGCCGGCGAGGGCGGCCCCGAAGCACCAGGTGCCGCGGTTGATGCCGATGACGCGGCCGCGCAGGCGGGCCGGCCAGGTTTCCGCCACCAGCATCGATCCCAGCGACCATTCGCCGTTCAGCGCGAAGTTCACCACGCAGCGGACCACGACGAACGCCGTCCAGGTCGTGCAGAGCGCCAGCACCGGCATCATCAGGGAGAACAACGCGATATTGATCGCCAGCAGGGAGCGCCGTCCGTAGCGGTCGGCCAGCCATGGCCAGACGAACATCCCGAGGATGCCGACGAACAGCGCGATCTGCAAGCCGGAGCGGTAGTCGGGCACGCTCAGCCCGAATTCCTTGATGATCAGGGGCGAGGCGAGGGCGAAGATGATGCCGTCCATGCCGTCGAAGCCCCAGCCGAGGCCGTTGGCGACCGCGATGTGGATGTGAGTGCGAGTCACCCGCGTCTGATCCGACGCTGCCCTGAACGCAGCGGACCGGCGGTAGCGTTCCTCAAGCGATCCCGATTGCGGGACCGCCACGTCATTGCCGACGACGGCACTCATGTTCCTGGTGCTCCATTTCTCCCTGAGCCCCAGTAGGCATGGCCGACGCTGATCAGTCCAGCCCGAAGAACCGCGGTATTTCCTCGGTTGCGTCGACGGGCGCCTGTGCCACGAAGCGGCCAGGCGCGACGACGCGGGTGCCGACCGGATAAGCGTGCGGCAGATGCGGCAGCGACCACAGTTCCACCGGCCGTTGTCTGCCGGTGTGCCAGATCCGATGCTGGACCCCGTTGCGCACCTGTTCTGTCATCGCCGGCGCGGTCAGGCCGTGCAGTGTCCGCCACTGCGTCGCCAGCAACGTGGCGTTCTCGGGGGCGACGGTGGTGTCCGCCTGTCCCTGCCAGACCGACAATCGCGGCCACGGCCCGGCGAATCCGGCCGGCGCGGCGGCGCGAACGTGGGCGGCCCAGGCCTCCGTGCTCTGCTCCGGGCCAGGCGAGGCCATCCGCAGGATCGCCTGCAGCCCCGACCGCGCGGCACCGACGGGCAGACCGGCGACCGAGGCACCCGCGGCGAACAGGTCCGGATAGGCGGCCAGCAACGCGGCAGCCATCGCGCCGCCCGCCGACAGCCCGACGATGAAGACCCGGCCCGGATCACTCTCGAAGCGGCTGATCGCGGCGCGCGTCATGTCAGCGATGGATCCCGCCTCACCCGCGCCGCGGGCGGTATCGGACGGATGAAACCACTGGAAGCAGCGCGCCGCATTATTGGCTTCGGCCTGTTCCGGCAGGATCAGCGGAAATCGTAGCCGGTCGGCGCACTCGGTCCATCCGGAATCCACCGCGAACCCGGCGGCATCCTGGCCGCAGCCGTGCAGCAGGACCACCAGCGGGCGACCAGCCACGCCGGGCGGCAGATAGGCCCGCATGCGCAGCCGCCCGGGATTGTCGCCAAAGCCATTGTACTCGACCAAGCGGCTGGGCTCGACCGGGGGCGGCGGTGGCGGCGGAGCCTTCGGTCCCTCCAGCTTCGCCTTGGCGATGCGCGTCGCCAACTTGATGCCCTGGCGAAGGGAGCGAAGGTTACCGGACCATTTCATGCAGCAGGCTTTCGAGGTGCCAGACCCATATGTTGCACCGCAGCATGGAATCAACCGGGCCGCAGCCTCAGCCCGCTGCTGCGGCGCGCTGTTTGCGCCTACACTGGCATGACGTATTAGCGGACAACCGAGTCGCCCGAACATGTTGCATGTGACCAAACTGGCCGTCGGTGTGCGCGACACCGATCATCTTCGCGCGTTGCAGGCCGAGCGGCTGCGCGATCATCCACCGCTGCGCCATCGCACGCGGAACTTCCCGCGCCGGCGAGCGGAGGTGATCGATGGGGGCTCCATGTACTGGGTCATCGGCGGCACCATGCTGGCGCGGCAGCGTATCGTCGATATCGTCGAGGATCAGCGCGACGACGGCACCGCGTGCACGGCCTTCATCCTGGATTCGGAGCTCGTGCCGTTGGCAGGGCGCCCGACCAGGCCGTTTCAGGGCTGGCGGTATCTGGAGGCCGACGACGCGCCGCCCGATATGCCGGCGATGGGCGCGATCGTCGGGTTGGACGCTCTACCGCCGGCACTTCGGCACGAGTTGCGCGTGTTGTGCCTGCTGTAGCCGCCCCCGTTACCGCCGCGGCTTGCCACGAACCGGTATGATGGACGCCAGCGCGTAGGCGAGGCCGCCAGCGACCAGCAGCGAGATCACCGGCTGCTGCTTGACCTGCAGGGCGAGCGATTGCTTCGCCTCGCGCGCCTGTACCACGGCCTGGTCGATGGCGTCGTGTGCATCACCGGCGACCTCGCGCGCCTTCTCCTCGAAGATCAGCGCGGTCAGCGCGAGTGTGACCAGGGCCAGCAGAGACTTCATGGGACGCTCCTTCCTTTCGGGCCGCATCGCCCGACGGGTGGTGGATCTGATACCGGTGGCATGGGTAACGCACCAGCACGCGGGCGGATGCGGGGGCGGTGACCGTCACGGGATCAAAACCCTGGTCGTGGCATCGCGTCCCGGCCGGCGGAGCGGCGACTCGCATCGTGACACCAGCGGTGCCAGTGCGGCGCGTGGCGCGTGGTCATGACCTCGCGCGGACTTGTACTTACGACCGCGTTACGTTGCGGCTGCGCGCATATTTTGCCGCCACAGGCCCTGTATATACGGGCGTCCGTTGCGCCGACGCCGAGAAATCCTGCATCTTTTTCCGTGAATCGGCCGCCGCGGCGGCTTGTGAACATTGACACCTTGCTCATCGCGTATGACGATGGCGTGGAGATCAAATGACGTCCTGGTGTTGCTCGGATCGCGCTCAAGCGAGGCCGGCAGTCCCGGATTGTCCGATATGACTATCAAGCGTCAGCGGGAACCGTGTTGGAGATGTCTGCTTCACTGGGCCATGACCGCGCTGAAAGCCGCAGATTGCAGGCCAGGGCGTTGCTTACCCCGGATGGTGGCATCACGGAAGACCGAGCGGGCGCTGCCTCGCCAGTGCAACGGCGACAGCTTTGTTTCGCCGTTCGTCGAGGCGGTCCGCCGCCGCGTCCGGATGTCCATCTCGAAGGCCGGACCATCGCATCGCTGCTGAACCCGCGCCGCAATTGCCTCGCAATCGACTCTGCTGATTACCGAAGGAGCCTGTAAAATGCCGCAACGCGTACAATTCCCCGAGGCCATAGAGCCGTTGGTCCAGTTCATCGAGGAAACGCCTCCCACCGAAATCCTGGATCAAACGCTTGCCAAGCTGCGCGCGGGAATTCCGATCCCGACGATGCTGACCGCCTCGGCGCTCGCGGTGTCGCGCTCCGCCGACCTGCCCCCCGGCCATCACGGCGGGCCGCTGCATCCCGTGGCCGGGCTGTACGCGATCACCAAACTGGCCGGTCGCCTGGAAGGCGAGGAGCGTTTTCTGCCTGTCGTGCAGCACGTTGCGTTGGCGAACAAACACATCCATGACCCGGTGACCGGCCCGTTCTCCTTGCTGGATTTCAAGCCGATCGACGCCGGTGGGGCCGTGGTCAGCCGCACCGAGGATCTGGCGGCGGACGGCTCGGGCGACGTGTCGAGTGCGGTGGGCGTCGAGGCGACCAAGGCCGCCTTCCTGAAGGCGTGCAGCCGTGGCGAGAGCAACAAGGCGGATCACCTGTTCCTCTGGCTGTGGGACAATATTCCGAAAATGGAAGCGTTCGATCTGCTGATGAGCGTTGCCATCCCCAAGAACTCGCTGGACGATCACTATTTCATCTTTCCGGCCTATACCTGGCGCGCGCTGCAGATCTATGGCGATGAGCATCTGAAGGTGCTGATGCGCCCGGCAGTGCGCTATGTTGCCCGCTTCCCGACCCATCGCTCCGTTCCCGATGTGGACGCGCTGATCGAGAAGCATAACCTGATGAACATCGAATTGCGCGAGCAGACCGGTGACGACGAGACGGCCGAGATCGGCCGGATTGGCGAGGCGATCGGCCGGGTCGAAAAATACAATGAAATCCCGCGACTGCTCTGCCAGGCCCTGGTCGACGGGTTGTCGATCGAAGGCGCGGGCGAGGCTCTGTCGATCGGCGCGGCGGGTCTGTTCCTGCGCTCGCAGACCGGCAACCCGATGGATGTGCACATGCACACCAGCGCCAATCTGCGCCGCTGGCTGCTGAAGCTGGACGGGCTCAGCCGCCGCAACCGCCTGCTGACCTTGCTGCTGTGGCACACCGGGCCGGAAGTGATGTCGACCCAGTACCGCATGGAGCCGGCACCACAGCCCAACCCCGCCGAGGTGGCCGCCCTGCCGCATCGCTCCCAGGACGAACTGCTGGAGGCGATCACCCAGAGCATCTACCACCAGCCGCCGACCGACTGGTCGACGGTGACCAATCTCGGGAAGATGATCGCGGTGCCGGAGGTACGGGATACCGTGAACCTGGCGCAGCAATACGTGGACCTGCGCTACGATCCCGACGTGCTGATCAAGCGCCTGGCCGAGATCGTCTGCCACGACAGCTTCACCGAAATGCATGCCTTCAAGCATCACCAGTCGATCTATGAGGAATTCCGCAACACGCGGGACCCGTGGCGCTGGATGCATCTGGTGTGCGGCGCCCAGGCGGCGGCGATCTCCTACGGCAAGAACATGGAAGTCTACGAGGACGCTCTGGATGCGATGCACGCTTTCCCCGGCGCGCCGTACCAGAACGGTACCGCGATCGCCGCGGAATAACGAAGCGCGGGGGAGCGCACATCCGGCCGCCGCGAGGTTACGATTTCGCCGTGTGGCGGCCGGGTTGCCTTCCCGCCGATATCGCGTAGCCTGAGAGCCTGAGCGGTCAAAGGACGAACCATCCGGATGGTTCGTCCTTTGACGTCAAATGGCCTCCAATAACAGGCTTGGACGGCGATCCACGCATACCTCCGGTGCCCGGAACCGCTGATCGGGGGCGAAGCATGTGAGCGCGGTTGAGCCAATCCAAGGAAGGAAACCGCCCATGGCAGACGAATTTCCGCTGCGGGAAGCCGGCGCCGTCACCGGCGTTGGTGAAACGAAATATCTGCGCGGCACCGATCGCACGGCGCTGTCGTTTCAGCTGGAAGCATCGCTGAACGCGATCCGCGACGCCGGCCTGAAACCCTCGGACATCGACGGCCTGATCCCCTACGGCCATGGCGCCGTGGCCGAAGATTTCATTACCAACTTCGGCATCCAGGACCTGCGGTTTTCCGCCACCACTCCAATGGGCGGCGCATCGGCGGTCGCCTCGATCCAGTGTGCCCTGGCGGTCATTCAGGCCGGCATCTGCAAGCATGTGCTGCTGTCACTTGGGCGCACCGGCTATTCCGGCGGCCGGATCGGCACGCGCGTGCAGCAGATGCCGCAGTTCAAGGTGATCGGCGAGTTCGAGATGCCGCTCGGTGCCATCGCGCCGGCCCAACTGTATGCCCCGATGGCGCGCCGGCACATGGAACTGTATGGCACCACGTCCCGACAACTCGCCGAGATCGCCGTAACGACACGGTATCATGCCTCGCTGCAGCCCAACGCGACGATGAAGAACCCGATCACCATCGAGGACCATCAGTCGTCGCGCATGATCTCCGATCCGCTGCGCCTGCTGGATTGCTCGCTGGAGAGCGACGGCGGCGCGGCCGTGGTGATCAGCGCCCCTGAGCGTGCGCGCGATCTGGCGAAGCGGCCGATCATGGTGATGGGCGTTGCCGAGGGCCATCCCGATTCGCCGTCGGCGATCACCCAGCGGCCCGACCTTACGACGCTCGGCCTGGCCAAGGCGGCGCCGAAAGCCTTCGCCATGGCGGGGGTGGAGCGCGGCGATATCGATGTTGCCGAGGTGTACGACTGCTTCACCTACATCGTCATGTGCCAGTTGGAGGATCTCGGCTTCTGCAAGAAGGGTGAGGGCGGGGCCTTCGTGCAGGACGGCGCGCTGGGCCTGAACGGGCGCCTGCCGGTCAACACCCATGGCGGACTGCTGTCGCAGGCGCACATGGCCGGAATGAACCACATCGTCGAACTGACGCGGCAGCTGCGGGGCGAGGCCGCGGCGCAGGTAGCGGACGCCGAGGTCGGGCTGGTCACCGGTTACGGCGACATGGGCGACGGCGCGCTCGCGATCATGCGGAGGGCCTAGGCGATGGACGCGGTTTACGACAAGCTGGTGCCGTCCCCGAGCCCGGAGACGCAGCCATACTGGGACGGACTGCGCGAGGGACGCCTGCGCCTGCAATGCTGTGCCGACTGCGGCAAGATCCGGCACTATCCGCGACCGATGTGCGATGCCTGCTGGTCAATGAATGCCGGCTGGGTCGATGCGGCCGGCCGCGGGACAGTGCATAGCTGGACCATCACCCACTACGCGTTTCACCCCGGATTCAAGGGAGATCTGCCGTACATTCTTCTTACGGTGGATCTACCGGAGGGCGTGCGGATGAACGCGCAGGCCCGCGGCATCGATGCGTCCGTACTGCGGGCGGGGCTGCCGGTCGTGGTGGCGTTCGACAAGGTGAAGGACGATCTGACTCTGCCGGTGTTTGAACTGGGATAGGGCAGGGCTCGTGCGAGTCGCGCTCGACGCGAGTGTGCCGGTCTGCGCCGCGGCGTGGCTGGTGCGTCCGCCGGGCGGTCGCGAGGATCCGCGGGTGCGATACCGGTCAGCGTTGGATGCTGACCGGTATCAATGGCGGCTTCCAGCCCTGGCGGCGCTGCGCCGGTGAGAAACGAGGCAAGAAACATCTTGCCCAAAATGTGCTTGGTCTCGGGCGCGCCGCCTCTGAGATGCGCTTTGGTGATGGCACGCTGAAATTCCGGAAGCATCGGGGCGGAAACTGGCAGTCACCCTGTGCGCCTGAGGCGGCCGCCGAGGCGCTGAGCAGCACCCCCGCATAGTACAGGCGGGTCAGTGCGCGCACCGCTGCCAGCCGAGCATACAATGCGTCATCAGGCGGGTGGCCAAGCCAGGCCTGCACCCGCGGTCAGCCGACCCAGTCCAGCCCGATGTCCAGCACCGTCGCGCTGTGCGTCAGCCAGCCGACCGACAGCAGGTCCACCCCGCTCGCCGCGATGGCGGGCGCGGTATCCGGCCGGATGCGCCCCGACGCCTCGGTAATCGCCCGGCCGTCCACCATGCCGACCGCCTGGCGCAGCATGTCCGGCCCCATGTTGTCGAGCAGGACGGCGTCGACCTTCAATGTCAGCGCCTCCTCCAGCTGGGCCAGCGTGTCGACCTCCAGTTCGATCTTCACCAGGTGCCCAACGCCCGCCCGGGCGCGCTCTACGGCCGGCCGCACCCCGCCGGCGATGGCGACGTGGTTGTCCTTGATCAGCACGGCGTCGTCGAGCCCGAAGCGGTGGTTCGATCCGCCACCCACCCGGACCGCGTATTTCTGCGCAAACCGCAGGCCCGGCATGGTCTTGCGCGTGCAGCAGACCTGCGCCCTTGTGCCGGCGATGGCATCGGCGATGCCGCGCGCGCCGGAGGCTACGCCGCTGAGGTGGCACAGGAAGTTCAGTGCCGTCCGCTCCGCCGTCAGCACGCCCCGCGCGGGGCCGCTGATGGTGGCGATCAGGTCGCCCTGGCGCAGGCGGCTGCCATCCGGCAACGCCACCTCCACCTTGATCGCCGGGTCGATCAGCCGGAACGCAGCCGCTGCGAAATCGAGGCCGGCGACGACTCCAGGCTGCCGCGCGACCAAGGCGCAACGGGTGAGCGCATCGGCCGGAACGATGGAGTCCGTCGTCAGGTCGCCGGCCCGGCCGAGATCCTCCAGCAGCGCGGCGCGGACCGCCGGCTCGATCATGATCATGGGCAGCGCGGGCACCACGGTTGCCGACGTGGGCATCAGCGGACCTCCAGCATGCGTTCAACAGAAAGCCGGGCGCGCGCCGCGAGGGCTGGGTCGATGTTGACTTCCTCCTGCATTGTCTCCAGCGCACGCCGGATATTCGGCAGCGTGATCCGCTTCATGTGCGGGCACAGATTGCACGGGCGCACGAACGTAACGTCGGGATGGTTAACCGACACGTTGTCGGCCATCGAGCACTCGGTCAGCAGCACCACGCGGGCCGGCTTCTCGCGCCCGACGTAGCCTGACATGTCGGCGGTCGAGCCGGTGTAGTCGGCCTCGGCGACCACCTCCGGCGGGCATTCGGGATGCGCCAGGATCGTGACGCCGGGGTAGTCGGCCCGCAGCGCACGCACTTCTGCGGCGGTGAAACGTTCATGCACCTCGCAATGGCCGGCCCAGGCAATGATCTTGACATGTGTCTGAGCAGCAATGTTGCGTGCCAGGTACTCGTCCGGCAGCATGATCACGGTGTCGGTGCCGAGCGATTCGACGACCTTGCGGGCGTTTCCCGAGGTGCAGCAGATATCGGATTCCGCCTTAACCGCGGCGGAGGAATTGACATATGTAACGACGGGCACGCCGGGATGACGCTCGCGCATCAATCGCACGTCCGCGGCGGTGATGGATTCCGCCAGGGAGCAGCCCGCCCGGCTGTCCGGGATGAGCACCGTCTTGGCCGGGTTCAGCAGTTTCGCGGTTTCGGCCATGAAGTGAACGCCGGCCAGGACGATCACCTTGGCGTCGACCTTCATCGCCTCCCGCGCCAGTGCCAGGCTGTCACCGACGATGTCGGCGACGCAGTGGAAGATCTCCGGCGTCATGTAGTTGTGTGCCAGGATGACCGCGTCCCGCTCACGCTTGAGGGCAAGGATGGCGTCGATATCGTCCGCGAAAATCGGCCATTCGATCGGCGGGATCAGTGACTTGACCCGGTCATACAGGGGGGCGGTGCGTTCCAGCAGCGCGGTTTCGGACATCGGGGACCTCCTCGTGTAATGCTCTTTCTGAGCATTATGGAGGGATATGCTAACGCTGAGTATAACGATGTCAAGTGCGACGCGACGGTGACATCGGTTGGAGGCGGCCCAACTGCCGTGACCGCGGCCGGCGTATGGCAGCGGCATGCCCGTAACTGGCGGCCGGGGAGCGTCGCTCCGGACGCCGCCGCAGGAATGCTGAGCGATCCGCGATGTCGAAGGATGGCCTGTCGATGCGCCGTCAGGTTCTTTCTGCCGTGGCGAACGAGCGTCGCTGCCTGCACCATGCCGGGCCGGTCGGTCATCCGCTT
>DASWON010000375.1:0-19685 GCA_036398735.1 Rhodopila sp. | reverse complement strand
GTATTTCGGCATGATGGGCAATGTCGTGGAGAAGCTGCGCGAGATGGGGCGTATCAAGTAGCCCTGACGGCCCGGATAGACCGGACCACCTGGATCGGCCGCCTGCCTGACCGGCGGCCGATCGCTTCATACAGCGGCGGCACCGGTCCGGTGGCGACCCTTCGATGCTGACCCGATCCCATGGCTTCGGCGCGACGGCCCCCGATCCGTCGGTCCCGCCGCAGTGGTTTCAGGCCCCCCGGCGCCTGCGCCCGCGGGAGCCCGCGCAACAAATCTTGTTCCTGATCCCCATGTATCCTGGCTAGACTTTCTCCCGGAGCGCGCCCTCGAGAGCAGCGCCCGCAGGGGGGAACACGAATGGCACAGACCGCCGCGGCCACCGGCTGGACGTGGGTGCGTGACATCACGCGCTACCAATGGATGGTCTTCTTGATCGCCTGGCTTGGGTGGTCGCTCGACAACACCGACTTCAACCTGTTCTCGCTGGTGCTTCGACCAGCGGTCACCGAATTGCTGGGCGGCACCCCGACCGCGGCAGACATCGGCCGGGTCGGCGGCATCCTCAGTATGACCGGGCTGCTCGGCTGGGCGCTCGGCGGCTTCGGCTTCGGCATTATCGGGGACTATATCGGCCGGGTGCGAACCCTGATGCTGAGCGTCGTGCTGGTCGCCGTCGCCACCGCGGCGCAAGGGCTGACCCATACGCCGCTGACGTTCGGGATCTGCCGCTTCCTCACGGGCGTGGGCACCGGTGCCGAGGTGGTCCTGGGCATCCCGTTGGTCGCCGAGGCGTTCGCCGACGTGCACCGCGCCAAGGTCCTGGGCGTGATGATGACCGGCGGCGGCTTCGGCAGCCTGATCGGCGGTCAGCTTTATGCGTTCATAGGACCGTATGGCTGGCGCTATGTGATGTTCGCCGGGGTCCTGCCGGCGCTGATCCTGCTGCTGCTCCGCCGCGGCCTGGAAGAACCCGAACATTTCCAGGCCGTGCACGCGAGGCGCTCCGCGATCCGAGCCCAGCGCGAACGGTCGCGGGAGGATCAGGACTACATGCGGTTCGCACCCGCCCAACTGTTCACACCGGCCCTGCGCTACACCACGTTCATCGGGGTGCTGTTCTGCGTCGGCACATTGCTGGCGATCTGGACCAGCCAGATCTGGCTGCCGACGATTCAGGGACAACTGCTCGCGAAACAGGGCATTACCGGACCGGCGGCGGCGCCCTTCGTCGGGCACGGCATGACGCTGTGGGGGCTGGGCGGGATCATCGGCTATGCGACGTTCGGCTTCATCGCCGACACGGTCGGGCGACGCGCGACGATCATTTTCTATAATGTCGGGACCATCGTGGTCGGGCTGTACTTGTACCTGTGGGTCGACACCTATGATCTGTATCCATACTTGCTGCCGCTGTTCGGATATTTCGTGTTTGGCGTGTTCTCCGGCCACGCGGTGTATTTGCCGGAACTGTTCCCGACGCATGTGAGGGCGACCGCGGTGTCGTTCTGCAATGGCTCCGGCCGGGTGATCACCAGCTTCGGCCCGCTGATCGCGGGCCTGCTGGCCGGTTCGCTGAACGGCGCTTTCAATCAGGCGACGGCGGTGATGACCTGCTTCGCCGCACTGAGCATCGTCGCCGCGCTGCTGGGACGTGAAACCAAGGACGACGCGTTGCCCGAATGAGCCGTGCCGACTTGGGCCATGCCCCAGTGAGCCTTACCCGGGTGGGCCTTACCCCAGTGAGCCTTACCCGGGCGAGCCTTACCCGGGTTTCATCGCTGATCCGGCGGGCTTCGTCCGGGAACGTCCCGTGCCCGCACGGTGCGCCAGATGATATTGCCCGCACCGGCCGTGCGACAGCATTTCGCGGGCGCACCGGTGGCACCTCGCGGAGGTCCCTGGCCATGACGCCGCATTCACGACGCCGCCATTCCCAGGCGGACCCTGGTTGGCGTAACCTGTGGGTGCGTGACCGGGAGACGGGACATGATCAAGGTGGCGATCGCCGGAGCAACTGCGTTGGCGCTGGCTTGTACGGGGCTGGCGCGGGCCGCGGAGGTCGCGCAGGCACTGCCGCCGCCAGCGGTGGACGCCGCGCCGGCGACCGGATTGCAGACCGCGGTGTTCGCGGGCGGCTGCTTCTGGGGCGTGCAGGGGGTGTTCGAGCACGTGAAAGGGGTGACGCGAGCGGTCTCTGGCTACGCCGGCGGAAGCGTCGCAAATCCGGGCTATGAGCAGGTCAGCTCAGGCGACACCGGTCACGCCGAGTCGGTCCGTGTGACCTTCGATCCGGCTCAGGTCAGCTACGGCACGCTGCTGCGAATTTTCTTCTCGGTGGCGCTGGACCCGACGCAGAAGGACCACCAGGGGCCGGACTGGGGCACGCAATATCGGTCGGAGCTGTTCGTCAACGGACCCGAGCAGGAGAAGGTCGCGAAGGCGTATGTGGCGCAGCTTGACGCGGCGCATGCGTTCAGCCGCCCGATCGTAACGCGGATCGACCCCGCCGGCCCGTTCTACCCGGCTGAGGCCTACCACCAGGACTATCTCGATCTGCATCCGGACGCGCCCTATATCGCGATCAACGATATCCCGAAGGTCGAGGCGCTGCGGACGCTGTTTCCCGACAATTGGCAGCCCACGCCGGTCAAGGTCGGCAAGCTGGCGTCGGGGGACTGATCCCGACTGACGGACAGTGCGCCCCGTTTCGCAAACCGTCATGGCCTGGCTTCGTCCTGACGACCTTGAGCGGCATTCCGCCGCCTCAGGCCCCCCGAGCAACCGGAGCAACGATGCGGGATCACCATTCATCGATGAATGCCGTGCGCCCCGGATCATGCGCCGGCATCCCGCACCGATAGCGCGGCGGCGCGAAAACGCCGCGCCGGGCTGGTCCGCAACCTATTCTTTCAGGAACGCCTCGAACGCCGCCTTGTAGTCCGGATGCCAGCGCGACAGCGGCGGCCGATTTTCCGTGATGTCCTGCGCCGCCCACAGCATCCGCTTGTTGTCGACCGCTCGGGTCACTTCGTTGTCCGGGCAGATGATGTAGAAGTCACCCTGGTTCATGCTCTCGACCAACATGTCCACCACCTGCTCCGGCGTCCACGCGCCCGGCGGCTTTTCGGCGCGGTTGCGGCGCGTCATACCGGTGAAGGTGGACCCCGGCACCAGCAGATGAGCGGAGATGCGGGCACCTTCCGCATTGCGCAAGCTGTGTGCGAGCGCCTCTGTCAGCACCTTCACCCCGGCCTTGCTGACGTTGTACGCGGTGTCGCCGGGCGGGCAGGTGATACCTTGCTTTGATCCGGTATTGACGATGGCGCAGACGGTCTGCTGCGCCAGCATGGACGGCGTGAAGGTCTGCACGCCGTTGATGACACCCCACAGATTGACCTCCAGCACACGCCGCCACCGGTCGATATGCTCGTAGGGACCGCCACCGGGCGAGGTGCCGGCGTTGTTCATCAGCACGCCGACCTCGCCAAAACGAGTGTAGGCTGCATCGCGCAGCGCCTGCACCGACTCCAGTCGGCTGACATCGGTGGGCACCGTCAACACGGCATCCCGTCCCGTCGGCGACGCGGCCGCGACCGTCTCGGCTGCCTGCGCCAGCGCCTCGGGTGACAGGTCGGCGAGACAGACCTTCAGGCCCATCGAGGCGAAGCGTGTCGCCGCGGCGAGACCGATGCCGCTGGCCGCGCCGGTGATGACCGCGACGCGGCCAGGGCTGAGGGCGGGATGCTGGCTCATCATGAAACTCCTTTAAAAGGTCGGCGGTTGGCCGGTCGCCATATCCATGTGTATATAGCGGATCGAGCATCTGGCAGGAGGCCGGCGCTCGCTTTCTGTCCGGAGGAAAACAGCATGGAACACGAACGGCAGCACTATGTGAACGGGGCCTGGGTCGATCCGCTGCAACCCACCCTTGTCGACGTGGTCAATCCATCCACCGAAGAGGCCTTCGCGCAGATCGCGGCCGGTGGCCCGAAGGACGTCGACCGGGCGGTCGCGGCGGCGAAAGCGGCGTTCCCGTCGTTCTCCCGCACCTCGCGCAAGGACCGGCTCGACCTGCTGCGCGCCATCCTGTCGGAGTACAACAAGCGGCGCCAGGATATCGCCGAAACACTGTCGCAGGAGATGGGCGCGCCGCTGAAATTCGCCCTGTCGGCGCAGTCCGGCACCGGGACCGCGCATCTGACGCGCATGATCCAGGTGCTGGAGACCTACAAGTTCGAAGACGTCGAGGGCTCGACTCTGATCGCGCGCGAGCCGATCGGCGTCGTCGGGCTGATCACGCCGTGGAACTGGCCGATCAACCAGATCGTCTGCAAGGTCGCGCCGGGCATCGCCGCCGGCTGCACGATGGTGCTGAAACCGTCCGAGGTGGCGCCGCTGAACGCGATCATCTGGTCCGAGGTGATGCATGCGGCGGGCGTCCCGGCCGGGGTCTACAACATGGTGCAGGGCGAGGGCGCCGTGGTGGGCGAGGCGATGTCGTCTCATCCTGATATCGATATGATGTCGTTCACCGGCTCGACGCGCGCCGGCATCCTGGTGGCACAGGCGGCGGCCAAGACCGTCAAGCGCGTGTCGCAGGAGCTGGGCGGCAAATCGGCGAACATCCTGTTGCCGGATGTGGATTTCCAGACCGCGGTGACCAAGGGCGTGCTTGGCATGATGGGCAACAGCGGGCAGTCGTGCAATGCCCCAACCCGCATGTTCGTACCCGCCGACCGGCATGAGGAGGTGAAGGCGATCGCCAAGGCGGCCGCTCAGCGCGTTGTCGTCGGAGACGTGAAGGATCCGGCCACGACGATCGGGCCGGTGGTCAGCGAGGTGCAGTTCAACAAGATCCAGCGGCTGATCCAGGCCGGCATCGATGAAGGCGCCGAACTGGTGATCGGCGGTCCGGGCCGTCCGGAAAACCTCAACCGCGGCTATTTTGTCCGCCCAACGGTGTTCGCCGGCGTGCGCAACGACATGACCATCGCGCGTGAGGAGATCTTCGGGCCGGTGCTGTCGATCCTGCCATATAAGGACGAGGCGGATGCGGTCCGCCTGGCGAACGACACCGTCTACGGTCTCGCCGCCTATGTGCAGTCCGGCGACCTGCAACACGCACGGCGGGTGGCGGCGGAGATGCGCGCCGGCAACGTGTTCGTGAACTATCCGGCGAGCGACACCGCCGCGCCGTTCGGCGGCTACAAGCAGTCTGGCAACGGCCGCGAATACGGCAAGTGGGCACTCGACGACTTCACCGAGATCAAGGCGGTGATCGGCTACGAGGCGGCGTAAGCCTCAAGCGGCGTCTCTCGGTCTCGGGTTCGAGCATCCACCCCACCGCCGCGGCGCCCATGCCGCGCCGTGGCGGTGGGTGCCGCCCGAGAACGGGAGCGGCGAACAGAGCCGCGTCAGCCTGACTGACGCCTGCTTTTGTCCCACCGTCCGGACAGGACGCGGTCGAACCAGCGGGCACGCGGGTGTCGCCGATCCCGTTGCGCGGCAGAGCCCACGGTCCTTAGCAGTGCTCGAGATGAGCAGCGACCGTGACGCGCGCTCAAGGCGCCTTCATTGCAACCGGAAGCCCCGGCACGTAGCCGCCCCGCTCCTGCGTCATCACCGGGCCCCCGCTCCTGTGTCATCACCGGGCTCGGCCCGGTGACCCACGACTTGCTACTGCGAAACGCGGGTAGCCGGCCCGGGATGTCCAGCCTCAGCCATGACACGGGCGCGTGCGTCATCATTCCAATCAGTGTGACACTGCCGTGGGTTCCAGTCAGGGTGCGGCCGTCGCCACCGCTTCCTGCAGGATGCGATGCATCGCGGCGTCGATCCCGGCGATCTGCTCCGCCGAGAGATGCAGCCCGAGCTTGGTGCGGCGCCAGACGACGTCCTCGGCGGTGCGCGCCCATTCGACGCGCATCAAGTAGCGCAGTTCCGCCTCGGTCAGGTCGGCCCCGAACGTGGCCCCGAGATCCGCCATGGATGTTGCCTTGTCGATCAGCCGGTAAGTTTCCGTGCCATAGGCCCGCAGCCACCGGCGCAGCATCGGTCGCGGGACGAACGGAAACCGGGACCCGGCGGCGGCGGCCAGAGCCTCGAATCCGTCAACCGGGAAATCGCCACCCGGCAGGGGCTGCTGCCCGGTCCAGCCCGCCGCCTGACCCGATCTGGCCGGCAGATGCGGCCGCAGCATCGCCAGCGCGGCTTCGGCGAGGCGCCGGTAGGTCGTAAGCTTGCCGCCGAACACCGTCAGCAACACCGGCATTCCCGCGGGCGCATCCAGTTTCAGAACATAGTCCCGCGTCGCCTCCTGCGCCGCGGATGCGCCGTCGTCGAACAGCGGTCGCACGCCGGAGTAGGACCACACAACCATGTCCGGCGAAACCGGCGTGCGCAGGTAGGCGCTGGTCGAACGGCACAGGTAGTCGATCTCGGCCCGGCTGGCCCGGGCATCGGCGGGGTCTCCGACGAAGTCCAGGTCGGTCGTGCCGATCAGGGTGAAGTCGCGCTCGTAAGGAATAAGGAAGAAGATGCGGCCGTCGGCGTTCTGGAAAATGTAGCAGGAATCGTGCTCGTAAAGCCGCGGCACCACGATATGGCTGCCCTGGACCAGACGGACCGGCGCCGGCATGTCCGTGTGGATCGCCGACCGCGTCACCTCGGCCACCCAGGGACCGGTGGCGTTGATCAGCGCGCCGGCCCGGACGGAGCGCCGCTCGCCCGTCGGCTCGTCACGCAAGGCAACGTGCCACATCCCGTCCATGCGTTCGGCCGAGACACAGGCGGTGCGAGGCGCGATCGTCGCCCCACGATCCGCGGCGTCGCGGGCATTGAGCACCACGAGGCGCGCGTCATCGGCCCAGCAGTCGGAATATTCGAAGCCGCGGGTGAACACGGGCTTCAGGATCGCGCCGGCGGGGTCGTCGTGGAGCCGCACGCTGCGGGTTGGCGGCAAGCGCTTGCGGCCGCCGAGGTAATCGTAGAGGAACAGGCCGAGCCGTAGCAGCCACGCGGGACGCAATTGCCTGTGGTGCGGCAGCACGAAGCGCAAGGGTCGGACGATGTGCGGTGCGATGCCCGACAGCACCTCGCGCTCCATCAACGCCTCGCGCACCAGGCGGAACTCGTAATGCTCGAGGTAGCGCAGCCCGCCGTGGATCAGCTTGGTGGAGGCACTCGAGGTGCCGGAGCCGAGATCCGCCCGGTCACACAGAAAAACGCGCAGGCCGCGTCCGGCCGCGTCGCGGGCGATCCCACACCCATTGACGCCGCCGCCGATGATCGCGAGGTCGTAGCCGCTGCTGTCGCCCGCCGCGTCCATGAGGCACGCTGTCTCCTGAGGCCGTGTGCGTCTCCGAACCGGGAGGCCATGGCGCGGGATGCGAAGCGGATCGGCGGCGCACTGTCAACTCCCATCCGCCGGACCGGCGGGGGAGCCGGCCGCGCTGACCAGGTGCCTACGCCGCGGACGGCGTGGCCTCAGCCCTTGCACCAGGACGCGATCTGGGCGTGAGTCGCGAACCAGCAGCCACCCTTGGCTTTCATGTGATGGATCAGTCGCTCCAGCAACGGCAGCCGCGAGCGGTGGCCGGTGATGTGTGGGTGCATGGTCAGAAGGAACAGCCCGCCCTCATCCCACGCACCATCGAACTCCGCGGTGAAGATCTCCGCGACGGCGGACGGCGGCGTGTACGGGCGCAGCCCGGAGAAACGCAGCATGTTGAAATAGACCGCGTCATCGCGAATCCACTCCGGCGGCAGTTCGACGATTCCGGTCGGCTCGCCCTGGTCCTCCAGCTCATAGGGGTCATCGTCGGCCATCAGGCTGCTGTCGTACAGCAGTTTCATTTCGCGGATGATATCCAGCGTGTTGACCGAGAAGTCCCAGCTCGCCGTGCGTATCCCCACCGGCTCGACACCGCTGATGGTCGCCAGCGTCTCGCGCGACCGCAGCGTCAGTTCCCGCTCCGCCTCGCGCGGCAGGCTGGTGTTGACCTCGTGGATCCAGGAGTGGATGCCGATCTCGTGGCCGTCCCCGGCGACCGCGCGCACCTCCTGCGGATGCAGCAGCGCCGACACCGCCGGATAGAAGAACGTCGCCGGCACCGACTCGCGCTGCAGCAGCTTGCGGATGCGTGGCATGGCCTGCCGCGCGCCATACTGGCCCTGGCTGATGCGCATCGGACTGGGGTCGTTGTCACGCAGCGGGATCGTCTCATGATCGGCGTCGAAACTGATCGCCACGGCGCAGCGCGCGCCCTCGGGCCAGGCGGCGGGCTTCAGGCTGCGCCCGGCGCGCGCCCGGCCCACCGTCGTCCGCCAGGTTTCCTCCGGCCATTGCCACGGTTCCATGCTCATCCGGGGTTTCCTCCGTCCGCCGCGGGCGCCATGCTGCACCCAGTTCGCCTCATCGGAAAAGAGCACCCATGCCCGACCTGGATCCCGCGCTGCTGACTGCCGAGGAAATGCTGGCGTATTACGCCCGCCGCCAACTCACGCCCGTCGACGTGCTGCAGGCGATCACCGAACGCGTCGCCAGGCTGAACCCGGGGCTGAACGCGTTCGCCGTGATGAACCCCGGCGCGTTGCAGGCGGCCGGAGAGAGCACGTCGCGCTGGCGCTCCGGGCGACCGGTCGGCCCGCTCGACGGGGTGCCATGCACGGTGAAGGACCTCGTCGACCTCGCGGGTTTCCCGACGCGACGCGGCAGCCGGACTACCAGCACCGACCCGGTGCCGGACGACGCACCGATGGTGATGGGGCTGAAGGCGGCGGGGGCGGTGATCCTCGGCAAGACCACGACCACCGAGTTCGGCTGGAAATCCCCAGGCGACTGCCCGCTGCACGGCATCACCCGCAACCCCTGGAACCCGGCCCACACCACCGGCGGTTCCTCCTCCGGCGCGGGTGCCGCCGGCGCCGCCGGCTTCGGACCGCTGCACATCGGCACCGATGCGGGCGGATCGGTACGCATTCCGGCCGCGTGGTGCGGGCTGGTCGGACTGAAGCCGACCTACGGCCGCATCCCGCAATGGCCCGCGAGCGCCTTCGCCAGTGTCGCCGTCGCCGGCCCGATGACCCGTACGGTGCGCGATGCGGCGCTGATGTTCGGGGCCATGGCGCGCTGGGACCTGCGCGACCCGTTCTGCCTGCCCGACGACCCGCGCAACTGGCTGGACGGGATCGAGGACGGTGTCGCCGGCCTGACCGTGGGTGTGCTGAACAACCCGGGATTCGACGCGCCCGTCGACCCGGACGGGATCGCCGCCGTGGAACAGGCCGCGCAGCTACTCGTCGACGCCGGCGCCTATGTTGAGCAAGCCGATGCGGGCCTGCCCGACACCAGCACGGTCTTCGGCCGCGTCTGGGGCGCGGCGCTGGCTCGGCTGGTCGCGGGGTTGCCCTCGCAACTCGCGGGTCTGCTCGACCCCGGCATCCGCGAGGTGGCCGAAACCCTGGGTGGCATGACGGCGATCGAGTTCATGGACGCCGAGGCGACCCGCGCCGCCGCGGCCCACGCCATGGCAAGGCTGCACCAGCGCTACGATCTGGTGCTGTGTCCAACGGTGCCGGCGGGTCCGCCGCTGGCCGATGCGCCGACGGTCGATCCGGTGCGCGCGCTGTGGACCGACTGGGCGCCGTGGACGTTCGCGTTCAACCTGACACGTCAGCCGGCCATCTCGGTACCGATGGGGCCACGCAGCGACGGGCTGCCGAACTCGGTGCAGATCGCTGCGGCACAGTTTCGCGACGACCTGGTGCTGCGGGCCGCGCGTGCGATCGAAGTTGCGCAGCCGTTCCAGGTCGCCGACCTGGGGTAAGCCGGTACCGTCACCTCGACTGCCTTTGTTGCCGCCCGGCCGCGGCATCGTTGCGGTTGCCGATTACCAGACGGCGTACCGGGCGTCAGGGCGCGCGCAACGGGCAGGTGTCGCCACCTGCCCAGGGCGCGTCAGGCTGCCTGTTTCGAATTGCTCCTCGAGTCCAGGCCTGCCACCGTTTCCAGGCACGCGGACGCAGCCTCGGTGCCCTTGATCACGAAATGCTCCATGAAGAACTTCCTGTGATCCTCGTGATCGTGGAAGTGTTGCGGTGTCAGCACGACTGACAAGACCGGAACGCCGGTTTCGAGCTGCACGGTCATCAGTCCGTTGATCACCGCGGTCGCGACGAATTCGTGGCGGTAGATCCCGCCATCGACCACGAAGCCGCAGGCGATGATCGCGGCATAGCGCCCGGACCGAGCCAGCTGCTGAGCACGCAGGGGAATTTCGAACGATCCGGGGACCTCGAGAATGTCGATATTCGCGCGTGGCACGCCGCGCCGCTCCATCTCCGCAACGAACGCGTCGCGCCCCCGGTCGACGATCTCATGATGCCAGCGCGCGACAATCAGCGCGTAGGAGCGGGACGTCACGGGGAGGTATTCATCAGGCTGATTCATGGTGTCCTCATCAGGATATTGACCAGAATCAGGGCGCATACGCCGGCGCTCTCCCTCGGCCCGAAGCGTATGGGGAACCGCCGCCGATCAGCTCTCTTCCATCCGGACTTTAACCGTCGGCCCCGGAGTCACACCGGATCTGCTGACCTCGCACCCCCAGGATGGGGTTCGAGCGCTCGCGGGCTGAGGCGCTTGCGCACCATCACCGCCGGTGGGGACTTTCACCCCGCCCTGAGAACGAATGTCCCGGGACCATCCCGGAACGCCGTAATCCTATCTGTCATCCAAAAAACCGCAAGCCTGTGCAGGGTGGCAACTTTGTCGAAGTCAGCGCAGCTGCACCGATGGCGGCATCGTGTTGCTCTAACGAGGCCGCCGCAGGGACGGACCTGCCGGGCATTTTGCAGTTACGTTCGTCCGGCAAACTGCCATGCAACTTCCAGCCTCGCCCGGTCAGCCAGCCTGCAAACGCCCGTGCCATCTGTTCGCCGGCCAGCTGGCCTCTCGGCTCCCCGGAGGCGCTGCAGACCTTAAGGGCGACCACTTCGGCTCGGGGAGGAAGTCACATCCCGATCGGATACCGCGGTGCCGGTTGTCGAGCAGCTGCAACGACGCCCGCCCGGCACAAGCGACCCGAGGTCCGTCGGAGCGCTGCTCTACCCGACGCCCTCGAGGTCGGCATCCTCATCGGCATCGCCCGCCGACGGCTCAGCGCCCGACGGCGGCTCCAGCATCGCCGCGGCCGCGGGGCCTTCCAGTATCGCGACGTCCTTCAGGCGGCGCGTAATGACATTTGCCCGCCTGTGCCCCTTCCTGATGTTGTTGCCCAGCACCTGGACGTTCTTTTCCAGCAACCGGAACTGGTTGCCGAAATCAACCATCTCGTGTTTCACCGCCCCGAGGATCTGGCCGATCACGTCCGCCTTCTGACTGATCGCCAGTGTATAGTGACCAAGCTGGATCGTCCGCAGCATCACCGCCAGCATCGACGGCCCCATGATGATGACCCGGTGGTCGCGATGGATCGTCTCCATCAGCTGCCCGTTACGCGTAACCTCGGCGTACAGCCCCTCGCTCGGCAGGTACAGGATCGCCCATTCGACCGTATGGGGTGGCGCGATATACTTGCTCTGGATCTTGCGCGCCTCCAGCCGGATCTGCCCTTCCAGCGCGGTCTTGGCGGCCTTTTCCGCTAGCGGATCAGCCGCCTCGATGGCCTCAAGCAACCGGGTGTAGTCCTCGACCGGAAATTTGGCGTCGATCGCCAGATAGACCGGTGATCCACCCTGCACCGGCAGTCGCAGCGCGAATTCCACCGTGTCGGAGGTCGCCGGGTTGACCCGCATGTTGGTTTCATACGAGCCGGGCGGCAGGATGTCGTCCAGCGTGGCCTTGACCTGGGCCTCACCCCAGCCGCCGCGAGATTTCACATTCGAAAACAATCGCTTCAGATCCCCCACCTGCCCCGCCACGGTTTTGACTTCGCCAACCGCCTGCTGCACTTCGGCGAACTGGGTGGTGATCCTGGCGAAGCTCTCGGTCATGCGCTTTTCGATGCCCTCCTGCAGCTTCTGATCCACGACGCCCTGGATCTGCAGCAGCTTCGCCTCATTGCCGTCGCGCATTTCGGTGATCTTCGCATCCACCTGCAGCGTCAGCTTGGAGAAATCTTCGGTCAGCGCTTTGGCGGTCCTGGCCTGGTTCTCCGCCAGCGTCGTGGTCATCTCGCCGCCGATACGCGCCACTTCGGTGCGGACATCACCCAGGCGCTCGGTCAGCAGGGTCTGGAACGCGCCGAGGGCGTTGACGACCGCGGCACCGGATGCCTCCACCTTCACACCGAACGCCTCGATTTTCGCGCCCTGGTCGAGGCCGTGTTGATGCAGTCCGGCCCTGAGCCCGTCCAGCAGCAGCTTGCTGGCCTCGATCGCGTCAACCCGCGCCTTGGACCCGGCGGTTTCGAGGGTTGCCGGCACCTCGGTCCCCAGGCGGGTCATGGCGTTCACCACGGCGGCGATCTCGCCGCGGAACGTATCGATCTGCGCGGTTTGCACCTGCGCACCCGCGGCAATGGTTGCCAGAGAGCGGTCGAACCCGGATCGCAAGCCGTCCTCGACCTTGCCGCCGAGCACGCGTTCCGTGTCGGTCAGGGTCTTGCGCAGGGCCTCGACGTCTTCGCGCGTCGACCTTCCCGACTGCTCGACCAGGGTCACCAGGGTCCGCAATTGGTTCAGTGTCTCGGCGTCGCCGGACTTCCGGCGGCCAGCGATCCAACTCCCGACGAGGGCACCGCACAGCGCGGCGATGGCCAGGATGACGGCCAGTCCTGCCAAAGTCCCGCCGGCCAAAGTCCCGCCGGCCAAAGTCTCCAGGGTCACTCGCAGCCTCCCGTTGTACGTGCACGAGGTGTCCGTCGTGGGCCGTGGATTCTATATGATTCGGCGGACGATTCGAGAAAGTTCGACAGCGGAACGCCGCGTCCGCGGCTCCGCGGCTAACCAGGAACGGGAGCGGCGACGCGGATGGTGCAATGGCCGGCCGGGAACAGACCTGCCGGGGCCGACACAGAGTTACAGGGATCAGGCGCAGAAGCAGAAAGCAGAGCCGGCGCGAGGCGCTCCGAACGCGTCACCGGCCGGGCACAGTGCATGACCGACGGTTGGGCGGGTTGCGCAGGTGACCTCGTCCCTGGCAATCGGTGCGGTTAGAGCATTTACGGCGACCGGTATTTTGTATCGCTCGTTCCGCCTGGCACGCCGGAACTCGGCACGCCTGTGACGCCGGGCCTCGAAATCTGCACCTACCGCGAGGGCCGCGGGTCTGAGCTGAACGACGGTCGGCGAACGCTTGATCTTCCGCAGCCGGCTGCTCCCTTTCGTCCGCTGCGTGACGCCACGCCCTTCCGAGGCAAGACCCAAACCGTCAGCCGCGCTGCGGATATCGCGCCCGCAGCGGTTTCAGCGCCGCGATCGCCAGCACCGCCGTCAGCAGGTCGGCGGCGATCGCCACGCCGAACACCGTCGTCCAGGTGCCCGTCGCCTCATGCAGCAGCGACGCCATGGGACCGCCGAAAATCGCCCCGATCCCCTGCGCCATATACAGGCATCCGTAGTTACGGGTCGCGTTCCGTGTGCCGAACGTGTCCGTCAGCGTCGAGGGGAACAGCGAGAATATTTCGCCCCAGCCGAAAAACACAACGCCTGACAGCAGCACGAACAGCAGCGGATCGGTCCGTGTCGCGAGCCACAGCGCCATGGCGACACCCTCCAGGCCGAACGCCAGGCACATCGTGTTCTCACGGCCGATCCGGTCCGACACCCAGCCGAAGAACGGCCGCGTCAGCCCGTTGGTGAACCGGTCGATTGTCAGCGCCAGAGGCAGCGCGGCCAGGCCCCAGACAACCGCCTTGGTGATACCGAACTCTCCGGCGAACGCTGCCATCTGCGAGGTCACCATCAGCCCTGAGGTGGACATCAGCGTCATCATCACGAACATCAGCCAGAACAGCGGCGAGCGCAGCATCTCCGCGGTTGAGGCGCCGGATGCGTCCCCGGGGCCCAGGGCCGATACCGGAGCCGGCTTCAGCCCCAGCGCCGCGAGCAGCCCGATCAGCGCGAAGATCCCGCCGTACTGCAGCAGCGTCATCTGATACCCGACTGCTGCCAGCGAGTTGGTGATCGGGAATGTGGTTACGATCGCACCCATGCCGTAGCCGGCGGCGACCACGCCCGCCGCGAAACCCCGGCGGTCGGGGAACCAGCCGACCATCTGCCCCACCACGCCCACATACACGATGCCCGTCCCGAGGCCGCCGATGACCCCGTACGTGAGATACAGCATCGTCAGCGACGACGCATAGGACGCCAGCACCCAGGATAGTCCGGACAGCAGCCCGCCGGCGCCGATCAGCAGCTTCGGCCCGAACCTGTCCACCAGCCAGCCCTGGAACGGCGAGAAAAAAGTCTGCAGCACGATGAGCAGCGAGAAGGTGACTTGCAGCGATGCCGGTGCGACGCCAAGCGCGGTGCCAAGCGGCCTGGTGAAAAGGGTCCACACGTACTGCGGACTGGAGATCGCCATCATGCAGACCAGCCCGAGGCCGAGCTGAACCCAGCGGGTGAGGCCATTGGCGGTGATGGCGGGAAGGGTGGCGGTCTCGGTCATGCTGATCGGCCCTTGCGGAACCGATCGGTCCTAGCAAACGTCACGCCACGCTTTTCGGTTTCATACCGTGATAATGGACCGGGGGCCCGCGGGTCGTCCGCGGCCGGCGCGGAACATGCCACGCGACGCCGGTGGACCGTCCCCACGTCTACGGGAACCCCCGTGTTTGTAAGTCCTCCGGACCTGCACAAGCCCGCGCCGTTGCGCGAACATTCCGGCGCGTTCCCCAGCCTTAAAACGACTCTACGATCGGCCGGGCGGGTCCGGCGCGCATATTCCGCAATGGTGGCTGCCTAATTGCGCACCAATCGACACAACTATGCCGGATTTTCAGCCTCCGGCGCATCCGGCCGGACGGACCGCCCCACATGCCGCCTTCTCAGACCGCCGCCGAAGTCAATCCAGCGAAAAGCTTGTCCCGCATCCGCAGGCCGACTTCGCATTCGGGTTGCGCACGGCGAAATGGCTGCCCATCAGTTCGTCGGTATAATCCAGTTCCGATCCGCTCAGCAGGTCCAGGCTGACGGCGTCAACCACCACCCGGGCCGGCCCGCGTTCGATGACCAGATCGTCCGGCTGGGTCTCGGCATCAAGTTCGAAGCGATACTGAAAGCCACTGCATCCCCCGGCCAGCACGGCGACACGCAGTGCGACTCCCTGAGACGCGCCCCCATGAGGAGCGGTTGCGACGGCCTGGTTCGTCTCAGCGACGATCTCGGCAATGCGGGCGGCGGCGCGATCGGTAACGGCGAACTGTTCCATGGCGGCTAAGATAGGCGCTTCTTTGGCGGAATTGAAGCACCCCGATCACGGCCATCTGCCATGCTGGCAGATTGAAGCCCGGCATGGCAGGGTGTATCCGCGACGGATGTTCACTCGTCCCCCGCCGGCGCGCTATGCCGTCTCGGCCGCCACCGCGCGCGGGCGGCTGCATCCCGAGCCGGAAACGGAGACCCGCTCTCCCTGGCAGCGCGACCGTGACCGCATCATCCACAGCTCGGCATTTCGCAAGCTGCAGTACAAGACCCAGGTGTTCGTCAACCACGAGGGTGACTTCTATCGCACCCGGCTGACCCACAGCATCGAGGTCGCCCAGATCGCCCGCTCCATCGCCCGCGCACTGGGCCTGGACGAGGACCTGACCGAGGCGCTCGCACTGGCGCATGACCTGGGCCATCCGCCGTTCGGCCACGCCGGCGAAGATGCCCTGAACACTGCGATGAAACATTTCGGCGGCTTCGACCACAACGCGCAAAGCCTGCGGATGGTCACCCTGCTGGAAAGCCGCTACGCCGGATGGGATGGCCTGAATCTGACCTGGGAGACGCTGGAAGGCCTGGTCAAGCACAACGGCCCGCTGCGCAATCCCGCACCCTACATCGTCGATTATAACGAGCGTCACAAGCTGGATCTGCACACCCAGCCCAGCGCGGAGGCCCAGGTCGCCGCGATCGCCGACGACGTCGCCTACCATTCGCATGATCTCGACGACGGCCTGCGGGCGCGGCTGTTTGTCGTAGACGATCTCAAGCACCTGCCTTTAGTGGGCGGCGCTCTCGCCGCTGCGCGGATGTCCAGCCTGGATGTGCCGCCACCGCGGCTGCGGCATGAGATGCTGCGGCGGGTGATCAATGCCATGGTCACCGACCTCATCACGGAAAGCCAGGCACGCCTGGCCAAGCTGGACCCGGTCGACTCGGACGCGATCCGCCGGCACAAGCAGCGAGTGGTGGCGTTCAGCCGGCCCATGGCTGAGGCCAATCAGGCGATCAAGGATTTCCTGTTCGCGCGCATGTACCGTCACTGGCGGGTGAACCGCATGTCCGCCAAGGCGAAGCGGCTTACCGTGGAGCTGTGTCGCCTGCTGCACGCGGATCCAACCCTGCTTCCCGACGACTGGCGCGCGCGGGCGGGCGAAGGCGGCACCCAGCGCTCCGCTACCATCGTTTGCGACTACGTGGCCGGCATGACCGACCGCTACGCGATGGACGAACATCGCCGGCTGACAGACATTTCGTTCAACGGGTAACCCCCCGTAGGGAATCCCCAAAGGGGAATAAGGCCCTGGGAATAAGACCGGGCGGATAAGACCCGGGGGAATAAGCCCCAAGGGAAACAACCTCTCGGGGGATATCCCCCCCGGCGCCTGGCGCAGATCCAATCGACCCAGTATGCCGAAAGTCGATGCGCGGTTTCTGCGTCTATGCCGACAGCCCCGTACCGGAACAAGAGCCTGTCTATTGTATCTGTGTCATCAGCAGTATCCGGGTCATCAGCGGCGAGCGAGTACCCGTGCGAGGATTGGTCCGGTAACCGGTGACGTCGGAATGCCAGGCCCCATCTGGCCCCGATAGCTGGCACAACCTGGCGACGCTGCCGACACTGACCGGAACAGCCGGTTCAGCTTCTGTTGCAGCGCGGCTGACGCTGATAGGACGCCATGGGGTACACGTGCATCCGCAAAGAATCGTGCCGAGCGATATGAAACATCACGATCGGCGCCCATCCACCGCCGCGTGAACAGTCGGCCAGACGGCAGCGTCTGCATCTTCTTCATCTTCTCTTCAGTGTCGAAGTAAGTGCTCTTGATCATTCCTCGGCACCGGAGTGACCGCTCCTGTTCTCCGGCAAGACGATCTTGAATTGCCAGGCCCAAGGCTTGAACAGGATCGGCTCAACATCGGGGGCAGCATCGCGACCTGCGTGCTCGATCACTGCCGTTCCGGCCAACCGATGCCGAGGCCGAGGCCGAGGCAATCACCCCCAGCGGATGGGGATGGTGTATAGACAGGAATAAGGCGCGGCAGTTGCGTCGTATCAGCCACCAGCGCCGGACGGGACGATCGAGCGGCCGGCACGGCAGCGCTGCAACGGGCGCAACAGGCCACGGGACCTGCACTGGTCAGTGCCGGCAGATCACGCACGTTGCATGTGCCGCGCTCCGGCGACAGGGCGATCATGGTCAGGCCAGGCGACCCATGCTTGTCGCTGTTTAACCGCGCAAGGCGCACCACCCGCCGGACGTAACGGCGCAATCAAGGTCGCAGATCCGCCAGCTGAACGAACCCGGCACCACGGACCGCATATGAGCCCGCAACGCGGCGCAACGCGGTCCGTACGTAATCAACCTGCCTTGCCGTTCCGGGGCCGCGACACTACGAAGCAGGAAGTTGGCCTGACTCGCGGGCCGGGTGTGATGGAGGAAGGAAATGATCGACTACGACGTCAGAGTCAGCCCGTCGAAGGCTGAGCTCAAGCGAGAAGACCAACTCGCATGGAAAATCGCCGGTGTCGCCGCCGACAGGGTCGCCGTGGCCAGGGACGTGACGGCGATGATCATCAACCGCATCATCGACAATGCCTCGGTGGCGATTGCCTCGTCTAATCGCCACGCCATCGTGTCCGCCCGCGATATGGCGCTGGCGCGTCCGAACAAGGCCGGCGCATCGGTCTTCGGGGTAGCATCCAGCAAGCGCGTCAGCCCCGAATGGGCTGCCTGGGCCAACGGCGTGGCGGTGCGCGAACTCGACATGCACGACACCTTCCTGGCCGCTGACTACTCGCATCCGGGCGACAACATTCCGCCGATCCTCGCCGTCGCGCAGACCATGGAGAAATCCGGCCGCGAACTGATCCGCGGCATCGCCACCGGCTATGAAATCCAGATCAACCTGGTGCGCGCGATCTGCCTGCACGAGCACAAGATCGACCACATCGCACATCTGTGCCCGGCCCAGGCCGCCGGCATCGGCACGCTGCTCGGCCTCAAGCAGGACATCATCTACCAGGCCGTGCAGCAGGCCGTGCATGTCAGCTTCACCACGCGGCAGTCGCGCAAGGGTGAGATCAGCTCCTGGAAGGCGTACGCACCGGCCCACTCCGGCAAGCTGGCGGTGGAAGCCGTGGACCGCGTGATGCGCGGCGAGGGGGCGCCGAGCCCGATCTACGAAGGCGAGGACAGCGTCATCGCGTGGATGCTGGATGGTCCGCAGGCCCATTACGTCGTGCCGCTGCCGGCCCCGGGTGAAGCCAAGCGCGCCATCCTCGACAGCTACACCAAGGAGCACAGCGCCGAGTATCAGTCCCAGGCGCTGATCGACCTCGCGTTCCGGATGCGCGAGAAGATCGATGACTTCGACGACGTCGAGAAGATCGTGATCCACACCAGCCATCACACCCACTACGTGATCGGCACCGGCGCCAACGATCCGCAGAAGATGGACCCGCATGCCAGCCGCGAGACGCTGGACCATTCGATCATGTTCATCGTCGCCGTGGCCCTGCAGGACCAGGCCTGGCATCACGTCCGCAGCTATGCGCCGGAGCGGGCGCAACGGGCGGACACGGTGCGGCTCTGGCACAAGATCCGCACCGTCGAGGATCCGAAATGGACCGAGCGCTACCATGCGCGCCGCCATGAAGACCTGGCCTTCGGCGGCCGCATCACCATCCGCATGCAGGATGGCAGCGTGATCGAGGACGAGATGGCGGTGGCCAACGCGCACCCGCTCGGCGCCACGCCCTGGACCCGGCCGGACTACATCCGGAAGTTCCAGACCATGACCGAAGGCCTGATCACGCCGGAGGAAAGACGGCGCTTCCTGCAGGCCTGCGAGGAGCTGCCCGAGCTGCGTGCGGGCGAGCTGCGCCGCCTGAACGTCGCCATGCCGGACGGCACGGTGCAGCAGGGCGATACCGGGATCTTCTAGCCAGCGACGACGCGTACGAGAGGGAGGAACACATGTCCGAAACCGCCACCGCACCCGCCCCGAAGGCCAAGAAGGGCGTGGCACTCGCCGGGATCACTGCGGGCAACACCGCGCTCTGCACCGTCGGCCATACCGGCAACGACCTGCACTATCGCGGCTACGACATCCTCGACATCGCCGAGCGCTGCGAGTTCGAGGAGATCGCCTACCTGCTGATCCACGGCACGCTGCCGAACGCGGCGCAGCTCACCGGCTACAAGGCCAAGCTGCGCGCGATGCGCGGCCTGCCGCAGGCGGTGCGCCATGTGCTCGAGGCCTTGCCGGCGGCGACGCATCCGATGGATGTGATGCGCACGGGCATC
>DASWON010000374.1:0-5048 GCA_036398735.1 Rhodopila sp. | reverse complement strand
CCGGGCCGGCAGCACACAGGCTGCTGTGCTTGATAGCCTGTTGCCAGGAGTGGCATATGCGCCATCCCTTGGGCGGATGTGGTTCGACGATCATGACTGAGCCGCCGCCGAAGCCGAACGGACGTCACCGGTCATCAAGGCCGGGATCTCGACCGGGGCACACGGTCCGCGGCGACACAGCGCATCGACGGAACCGCGGCACAATCCACCACCGCAATGGTGCCAATGTGTGCCCAACGGCAATCAAACCGGTGACACCCGATCTGCAGGTTTCGGCCTCAGCACCGGCGGAGGGGTGGCGCTTTCGTCTGCCGGTGTATCCTGAGCCCGCTCACAAAAGTCCGTCGCTCATCCGGTGGCCAACCGGATGTTGCCGAACTCGTCCACGCGCGCGGTCGTGCCCTTCGGCACCAGGCAGGTCGCGTCGTATTCCTGCACGATCAGCGGACCGGCGACCGCACCTGTCAGACCCGCCCGATCCGTGACCGGTGTCTCCACCCAGCCGTCGTTCGGGAACCATGCCAGCCGGCTGGCCGGCGCGGCCTGGGCGAATGGCGGGATCCGCTGCGGCAGCCGCGGCTGTTCCGGCAGCCCGCGGGCCATGACCGACAGTCCGATCAGTTCGACCGGTTCGCCGGCCGGCGCGCGGAAGCCATAGGTCTTCTCATGCTCGTCGCCGAACAGTGTCGCGATCGTTGCTGGAGCGACGGTCCCTTCCGGCAACGCGACCTCGATTTCGCTCGATTGCCCGGCGTAACGGGCGGAAGCGGCGCGCTGGAATACCTGCCGTGCCGGCGCGAACCCATCGCTGGTCAATCGTCGTGATCCAGCAGCGGTCAGCTCAGTGATGATGTCATTGATCCGATCCGGATCTGCAACATCAAGCCGGACGCGGATGCTCTGCCGGGCATGGTGCTCAGCGTCGGCGACCAGCAGCCCGAACGCACTGAACACGCCGGGCAGGGGAGGAATGATGATCCGCGAGATCCCCAGTTCGGCGGCTATCGCGGCAGCGAACAGCGGACCATTGCCGCCGAACGCCAGCATCGCGAACTGCCGCGGATCCCGCCCCCGTTCCACCGACACCGCTCGGATCGCCCGCATCATCGTTGCGGAGGCGAGGCGCAGCATGCCGTGCGCCGCTTGTTCCACCGACAGATCGAGCGGGGTCGCCAGGTCACGCTGGATCGCGGCACGGGCCGCCTCGAGATCCAGGCGCATCGTGCCGCCGGTCAGGCCCCCGGGGTCGAGGTAACCGAGGGCGAGGTTGCAGTCGGTGATCGTCGGGGCGGTGCCGCCGCGACCGTAGCAAACCGGCCCCGGCGCGGCCCCGGCGCTGTCCGGCCCGACCTTTGGCGCACCGGCGCTGTCCAGCCGGCAGATGGAGCCGCCGCCGGCTCCGACCTCGGCGAGGTCGATCGCCGGCAGCTTCAGCATGTAGCCTGCACCGACCAGCAGCCGCGATCCGGCCATCACGCCGCCGCCGACCTCGATCGCCTCGGTGCGCAGCACCTCGCCGTTCTCGACCAGGCCGGCCTTGGCGGTCGTTCCGCCCATGTCGAAAGTAACGATCCGCGGCTCGTCCAGCCGCCGGGCCAGGGCGGCGGCGCCGACCACGCCGGCGGCGGGCCCGGATTCGATGATGTGAGCCGGAGAGTCCGCCGCGAACGACGCGGAAGCCAGACCGCCGTTCGACTGCATCAATTGCAGCGGCGCCTCGATCCCCAGCGCGCGGAGGCGGGCGTCGAGTGCGGTGATGTAGGCGCGCACGACAGGCTGCACGTAGGCGTTGATGACCGTCGTGCTGGTGCGTGGATACTCCTTGATCTCTGGCAGGATGTCGCTGCTGACCGAAATCGCGATGTCGGGCAGCGCATCGCGCACGGTCTGGGCGACATCGCGTTCGTGCGCCGGATTCGCGTAGCTGTGCAGCAGGCAGATCGCGACGCTGACAACGTTCTCGGATCGCAACATTGCGATCACCGGCTCCAGACTGGTCGCGTCCAGCGGCACGGCGACAGAACCGTCGGGACGCATCTTCTCGGTTACCTCGAGGCGCAGCCGCCGTTCCACCAGCGCGCGCGGCTTGGTCCAGCCGATGTCGTAAAGCACCGGCATCCGCAGGTCACGGATCTCCAGGATGTCGCGGAAGCCGCGCGTGGTGATCAGCGCGGTCCTGGCGCCCTTGGCCTCCAGGATCGTGTTCGATCCGACGGTTGTCGCGTGCAGCACATCGGCCACCGGATCGGGGCGCCTGGCGAGCAATGCACGCAGGCCCTCGACAATGCCCTCGCCGTAGTCATGCGGGGTGGAGGCCGTCTTGTGCGTCGTTACGGTCCCGTCGGAGGCGATTGCGACCAGATCGGTGAAGGTGCCGCCGATGTCGACGCCAATTCGTACGCTCATGCCGCCGGCTCCCACGCCACCGCCGGCAACGGTGTTCGTTCGGATTTCAGCCGGGTGCGCAATCCTTCGGTTGCCTGGACGTCGATCAACGGCGGATCGCCGGCCGCGACGACGCCATAGTCCCTCGCGGCAGCCGCGATCGTTACCAGACCGTCGCGCAGATCGCGGGCCACAAGCGCGAGGTCGCGGTCCAGTGCCGGACCCCAGCCGCCGGCACCGGGAAGTTCGTGCCGGAACACCTCACTACGTTTCAGGTTCATCGTTATCTTCGCGTGCAGTTTCGTTTCGTTTTCCAGTCCGGGGTTCATCACGTTCAGCCCGAAGGCACCCGGGCCGCCGCCCTGCAGTCCGTATGGACGATGCGTCTGACGATCGGCGCGAACCTGCAGGATCCCTTCGTCGGCCAGCATCCGCCAGGTCTTGCGCTGGGCCATGCCGCCGCGGAACATTCCGGCTCCGCCGGTGTCGGGGACAAACTCATAGTCCAGCACCTCGAGCGGGTTCTCCGCCTCGATCACCTCCACGGAGAAGCTGGCCATGTTGGCGAACATGCAGGTGTTGCCGTCGAGCCCGTCCGCCCAGGGGCGGCCGCCCCACGCGCCCGAGATGAAATCGACATAGATGAACGGGTTGAGGTCCTTGTCGTAGCCGCCGATGGTCAGCCCGGTGTTGCCGCCGTCCGAGGCCGCGAACACCTTGTCGGGGTAGAGTTGCGCCAGCGCACCGAACGCGCAGTCGGCGCCACGAAAGCCGGTCAGCCCGCGTGCCGCACAGGCGGCCGGCAGCTTGCCGTGCGTAATGGTCCCGGCCGGTGCGATGATCCTGATCGGCCGGAATACCCCGTCGTTGTTGGGCATATTGACCGAGAGCACCGACTTGACCGCGGTAAAGCTCATGGCCGCCGTGTAGCTGAGTGTATTGTTGATCGCGCCCTTGACCTGGGGCGCGCTGCCGGTCCAGTCGACCTCCATGGTGTCGCCATGCTTGCGGATCGTGCACACCAGCGGGATTGGCACGCCGACATCGATCTGATCGTCGTCGATCCAATCAGTGAACGTCGCCTCCCCGTCCGGCAGCTCCAGCAGGCACTGCCGAGTCAATCGCTCGGAATAATCCATCATCGAAACCATGAGCGTGGTCACGCCCTCGGCACCATAACGGTCGACGAGATCGGACATGCCGCGGGCGGCGATCTCGCAGGCGGCCAACTGGGAGCGGATGTCGCCGAAGACACGGTTCGGCAACCGGACATTACGTTCAATCATACGAAACAGTGTCGGATTCGGCTGGCCCTTTTCGTACAGTTTCAGCGGCGGAATGCGCAGCCCCTCGGCGTAGATCTCCAGGCTGTCGGACGCATTCGAGCCCGGCACGCGCCCGCCCACATCGGTGTGGTGACAGATTGTAGCGGCATAGGCGATCGGCCGTCCCGCTGCGAACAGCGGCCGGAAAATGAAAATATCCGGCAGATGCATGCCGCCGTCGTACGGATCGTTGTTGATGAAAATATCGCCCTCATGCACGTCGTCGCCGAAATGCGCCAGCACCGCCTGCAGCGCCACCGGGATCGAGCACAGATGGCCCGGCAGCGACAAACCCTGCGCCACGAGCCGCCCCTCAGCGTCGCAGATCGCCGCGCTGTAATCCATGATGTTCTTCAGAACGCCGGAGTAGGCGGTGCGGTAGATCGTCAAAACCATCTCGTCGCCGATGGCCGAGATCGCATTGCGGAAGAGTTCTTCGGTGATCGGATCTGACATCGCGGCCTTTTTTCGTGGTGAAGGTTTATCCGACCACTGATGCGGTTTCGTGGCAACGGGGGTGGCGCTGTGTCATGATGCGAGCACAAAACATGATCAAGGGTTCATATCCGCATGCCGCCGCGATCTGTCCTCCGAGTGCTGCCGTTGCTGCTCCTGGTGCTTGTCGCGCGATGCGCCCCGGCACCGGACATCGACTGCAAGCTGACGATGGTGGCGCAGATGCCGCTCGAAGTACAGGATCATCTGCTGGTCGTGCCAGCCGGCATCAACGGCAAGTGGGTCCGCCTCGTGGTCGACAGCGGGGCGGAGCGAACCACGATCAGCGACGCCGCCGCGGACCGGCTGGGCCTGCCGCATGATCCGCGATATATCAACCGGTCGCTGGGCATCGGCGGCGCGACCACGGCGACCGACGTGACGATCGACAGGCTTGTCCTCGGGGGCGTGCATTTTCCGATCGAACGCATCGCGGTCGCCTCATTCAAGCTGCAAACCGAGCGCGGGCTCAACGCGGACGGCTTGCTGGGGGCGGATATCCTGCTTGCGTTCGACCTGGATATCGACGTGCCGGGCGGCAAGCTCACCTTGTATCGCAGCCGGCTCTGCCCCACTGCGCGGCCGCCTTGGTCGGGACAGGCGGTCGAGATCGTCGGCGTCAGCGCGCGCAAGGATCGCCTGTTGCTGCCGGTTGAACTCGACGGGGTCTCGGGCATGGCAATTCTGGACACCGGGGCGCAAGGCAACGTCGTCGGCGTGGACATGGCGCGCCGGCTGGGACTCGATGACGCGACGCTCAGCCGCGACCCGACCGTGCGGCAGCATGGCGTTGGGCCGGCCGAAACCATTTCCCACCTGCACCAGTTCAAGCTGCTTCGGATC
>DASWON010000373.1:0-3221 GCA_036398735.1 Rhodopila sp. | reverse complement strand
CGATCCGAGCGGCGGGGGTCAAACTGGCTGGTCGGGCGGTCCCGACAGATCAAGCAAATCAGTCACCGTTGGCTAGGGCACAAAGCCTAGCCGATACACCGGCCGGCGCGGTTTGGCCATGTCATTCCAGCGGTTCGTCCGGCCGACTGCTATGCGCTCCGGGTCGGTGTCGAAGCGGCTAACGATATCAACGGCGTCCCAAGGCCTCCCGTGCACCCCGGCCCTGCCCGGCACCCACCGCGGGCCGACGCCCGACACGCACCGCGGGCCGACGGCGGCGCTCGGCGCGGTGGTTCCGGGCGGACGTCGCGTCAAACCAGATGGCAGGCGACACGATGCCCAGGCTGGACCTCCCGCAACGTCGGTTCCTCCGTCCGGCAGCGCGCCTCGGCCAGCGGACAGCGCGGGTGGAAATGACACCCGGCGGGACGGTTGATCGGACTGGGAACGTCGCCCATCACGTGCTTCTTGTCGCGCCGGACCATGGGATCGGCCACCGGAACCGCGGCCATCAGCGCCTGGGTGTACGGATGCAGCGGGCGGGCGAAAATCGTTGCCTTGTCAGTGTGCTCGACGATCCGCCCTAGATACATCACCGCAACATCATGGCTGACGTGCTCGACCACCGCCAGGTTGTGCGAGATGAACAGATACGACAGCCCGTCCTGCGCCTGCAGATCCATCAGCAGGTTGATCACCTGCGCCTGCACCGAAACATCGAGCGCGGAGACCGGCTCATCCGCGACGATGAAGCGCGGCCCCAGGGACAGCGCCCGAGCGATCGAGATGCGCTGCCGCTGGCCGCCGGAGAACTGATGCGGATACAGGTTCATCTGCCGCGGCTGCAGGCCAACCTTGGCGAACAGCGACGCCACCATCTCCCGCCGCTCCGAGGGCTTGGCGATGCCGTGGACCAGCAGCGGCTCGCCCACGATGTCGCCGGCCCGCTTGCGCGGATTGAGCGAGGAATACGGGTCCTGGAAGACGATCTGCATCCGGCGCCGCAACGCCCGCAGCTGTTTCGCCGGCAGCGCCGTGATGTCCTCGCCCTCGAAACGAATCGCCCCGCCGGTCGGCTCGATCAGGCGCAGGATGGCGCGCCCCACGGTGGATTTGCCGCAGCCGCTCTCGCCCACGAGGCCAAGGGTGCGGCCCTCGGCGATGCCGAAGCTGATCCCGTCAACGGCGTGCACGCGGTCGATGACGTTGCCGAACAAGCCCGTGCGGGCCGGGAACGTTTTTCTCAGATCGGCGATGTCGAGCAGCATCGTCATGTCACCCAGCAGGCGGCGGCGTGGCCGGATCGTTTCGGTTCCAGCGGTGGTACTGCGCCGCGGCACACGTCCACCGCGGCAGTGCACCGAGGCGCGAAGGCACATCCCGGCGGCAAATCGCTGAGCGGCGGCACGATACCCGGGATTTCGCGCAGCCTCGATCCCTCCGCGCTGCCGAACCGGGGGACCGACGCAAGCAGGCCCTGCAGATACGGATGGCTTGGATTGGCGAACAGGCTCTTCGTCGTCCCCTCCTCAACCTTGCGGCCCGCGTACATCACGATCATCCGGTCCGCGACCTCCGCAACGACGCCCAGGTCATGCGTGATCAGCACGACGGCGGTGCCGAGTTCGCGACGCAGATCGTCGATCAGATCCAGCACCTGCGCCTGGATCGTCACGTCCAGAGCGGTGGTGGGCTCATCCGCGATCAGCACCTTGGGCCGGCACGCGAGCGCCATCGCGATCATCGCGCGCTGGCGCATCCCCCCCGACATCTGATGGGGATATTCACGGGCGCGCCGTTCCGGGGCCGGAATACGCACATGCTGCAGCATCTCCACCGCCCGGGCGTTGGCGGCGCGGCGCGAAACCTTCTCGTGCAGCGAAACCATCTCGGCGATCTGCCGGCCCACGGTGAGCAGCGGATTGAGCGCGGTCATCGGCTCCTGGAAGATCATGGCGATCTGGCTGCCGCGCATCTTCCGCATGGCAACCTCATCCAGCGCCAGCAGGTCGGTCCCGGCAACCTTCACCGTTCCGGCCGTGATCTCTCCGGGCGGGGTCGGGATCAGCCGCATCAGCGACAATGCGGTCATCGTCTTGCCGCAGCCGGATTCACCGACGATGGCGAGGGTCTCGCCGGCCTCGACATTGAACGAAACGTCCTGCACGGCCCGCACGGTTCCCCCGCGGGTGTGAAACACCGTTGTCAGGCCGGAAACTTCAAGAACCGGGGCCATCAGTCACCCTGCCGAGGATCGAGGACATCACGCAGCGCGTCGCCGAACAGGTTGGCACCGAACACCACGAGGCTGATCGCCAGGCCGGGAAAGATCACCAGCCAGGGTGCGGAACGAATATATTCCGCGGCCGATTCGGACAGCATGCGGCCCCACGACGGATAGGGTTCAGGGACCCCAAGCCCCAGGAACGACAGCGACGCCTCGGTCAGGATCGTCGAACCGAGTTGCGCCGTGGCCAGCACGATCAGGGGCGCGAGCGTGTTGGGAAACACGTGCACCAGCGCGATCCGCGTCTGGCCCATGCCGACCGCCCGCGCCGCCTCCACATAATTCAGTTCCCGCAGCGAAAGTACATTTGCTCGGATCACTCGCGCAACATTCGGGATCAGCGGGATGGCGATCGCAACGATCGTGTTGACCAGCGACGGTCCCAGCGAGGCGGTGATGACCAGCGCCATGACCAGCAACGGCAACGACTGCATGATCTCGGCTATCCGTTGCACGATCAGGTCGAACCAGCCGCCGAGATAGCCGGATGCCAGACCCAGCATGGCGCCCAGCCCGCTGCCGATGCAGGTGGCACCGAGCGCCACGGCCAGGGAGATGCGGGCCCCGTGGATCATGCGGCTGAGCACGTCCCGGCCCATCATGTCCGCCCCCATCAGATACGTGCTGCTCGGTGGTGCCAGCGATGCCCGCGCATTGGTGGACAGCGGGTCGAGCGGCGCCACCACATTCGCGAATACCGCCGTCAGGACAAAGACGATCAGGATAAAGGCGCCCGCCACCCCGAGCGGATAGCGGCGCGCGTAGTACAGAGCCTCCCTCATCCGCGCACCCGGATCCGCGGATCGACGAACATGTAGGCGAGGTCGACGATCAGGTTGACCAGCACGACGATGATGGCAATGAACATCACCAGATTCTGCACCATTGGATAGTCTCGCCAGCGGATCGCTTCGACCAGGAAGCGGGCAACCCC
>DASWON010000372.1:0-9138 GCA_036398735.1 Rhodopila sp. | reverse complement strand
GCTGCGATCCGGCGTTCGCTGAGAAATCAGCGGCGCCCGCCAACGCGTCAGGCCGCGCCGGCCCAGGCTGGTCCGGCCACCCACGACTGCGGCCGATCACGATCACCGGCAGGTCAGCATCGCCATCGGGCCGCCGGTGGTGGTCCGGCATCATCGCGGGCTCGTGGGAGAGCCACCTGATTTTTCCGCGGGCCTTTGATTGGACAGCCGATTGACCTGCCGCTTGACGACCACGCGTCCCGAACGGACTGCCAGGATCCGCGGGCAGAGACCTCATCCTAAGCTTGCAGGTTCTCCCGCAGCGTCCGGCCTTCATACCGGGTCCGCACCAGGCCTCGCCGTTGCAGCTCCGGCACAACGCTGCGACTGAACTGCTCGTAGCAGCCGGGGAAGGTGGTGGGCGTCAGCACGAAACCATCACAGCCGCCGGCGTCGAACATCGCCTGCAACTGGTCGGCGACGTCGCCTGGCGTGCCGATCACCTGCGGGCACAGTTCGCTGACGGCGAACCGTCTGGCGGCTTCGCCCAGGGTCAGGCCATCCGAACGGGTGCCCTGCAGGATGACGTCGAACGACCCGCGCGAGCCCTGGCTGATCTCCACGTCCTCGAGCGGCTGGTGCAACGGATAATGCGACAGATCGGTGCCGATATGGGCCGAGATCAGCGCCAGTCCGAGTTCAGGGTCGACGAGGTCGTTCAGGAAGGCGGCCTTCTCCTCGGCGATGGAGCGGGTTTCACCGACGATCGGATCCACCGACACCAGGATCTGGCACGCCTCCGGGCGCCGGCCGCGCGCCTCCATGCGTGCATGGATGTCGGCACGGAACGCCTGCATGTCGACTATGGAGTGCTGCAGCGTGAAGACGATTTCGGCCCAGCGTGCCGCGAAGTCGCGCCCGCGCGGGGAGCTGCCGGCCTGCATCAGCACCGGCCAGCCCTGCGCCGTGCGTGGCACCGTCAACGGACCGCGGGTCCTGACGTATTTACCGGCGTAGTCGACGCGATGCACCTTGGCCGGATCGGCGAACCGGCCGGATGCCTTGTCGATGATCAGCGCATCCGCCTCCCAGCTGTCCCACAGCCGGGTGCAGGCCTCCACCACCTCGTCAGCGACGTCATAACGTTCGTCACGTGGCATGGGCGCCAGGCCGAAGTTCGCCCACTGCGGGCTGCTTGACGTGGTGACGATGTTCCACGCCATGCGCCCGCCGCTCAGGTGGTCGAGGGTGGCGAATGTGCGCGCTGTCTGGAAGGCGTGCACAAAACTGGAGGATACCGAACCACCGAGGCCGATATGCTTCGTCACGCGGGCCATTTGCGCCAGCATCGGGATGGGGTCGAGCAGACCCATCTGGCCGCCGCGCGACAGCACCGTCTCATAGCTGCCCTTGTAGAAATCCATCAACGCCAGAATGTCGGCAAAGAACAGCGCGTCGAAGAACCCGCCCTCCAGCACGCGGGCGATGTGCTCGTAGTATTCCGGTGTCAGAAACGCGTTGTCGGTCTCGGGGTGGCGCCACATGCCGTGGTGATGAGCGGTCGGACCGGACAGCAGAAAGGCAACCAGGCGCATGCGTCGACGGGTCATGGGGCCAACCTCACGGTGATGTCGGAATTTCCAGCAATCGGCATGCCACAGGCGCCGGGTGCAGGTTCGCGGCGAGCTTCCCGGGGCGATCGTATGTCCATACATCCCGTCATACGGCGCTCGGCCGGGGTCGGGCGGGCGTGGCACGGCGATTGCGTGCCCTGATCACGCCCTGTGCCGGCCAGCCTGCGGGTGCGGGTGCCCATGAACATCAATCAGGAGCGCACCATGACCCTTCGCCCGACACGACGAGGCTTAGCGGCAGGAGCCGTAGTCCTGCCTACGAGTTTCTTCATCGGCACGTCCGAAGCACAGCCTTCTGCCACCAGCACGCTGGAGCGAGTGGCCAGCAGCAAGCAGCTGCGCGTGGCGGTCGTTTCAGGCAGCCCGCCCTATTTCAAGAAGGATCTCGCGAGCGGCGCCTGGGCGGGAGCCGCCGTCGAGATGGCCAAGGGTATTGCGAGCGTCTGGGGCGCGGACGTCGTCTTCGTTGAATCGACGTATGGCAACTCGGTGCTCGATCTCCAGTCCAACAAGATCGACATCGCCTTCGCACTCAATCCGACACCGCAACGGGCGCTGGCGATCGGCTTCACGCGCCCCTATATCGTCGCCCCGTTCGGCTGCCTCGCCAAGGCCGGTTTCGTGCCGAAGACCTGGGACGACCTGAACAAGCCGGACATCCGCATCGCGTTCGACCTGGGGTCGCTGCATGAAACCTGCGCCCGGCGCTTTGCCCCGAAGGCGCAGCTCACGGGCTACAAAAGTATCGACGAGTGTGTTCTCGCGCTGCAATCCGGCCGGGTCGATGCCGAAGTCCTGGCGGCGACGATCGGGTTGAGCACCGTCGGCAAAAATCCCGGCCTCGGACCCTATCACTTGCTGAACACGCCGACGGTTTCGCTGCCGAGTTGCTATGGCATCCAGCGCGAGCCGGATACCCGCTTCGCCGAGGTCGTCAACGCGTGGATCGACTTCAATCGCGGGATTGGCACGATTCGTGAGCAGATGATCGCCGGCCTGGCACTGAACGGCGTGACGCCGGAACAGGTACCGGCGGAACTGAGCTTCTGACGATTGCACCCGGGGGCGCTCGTCCCGCCTCCGGTCCCAGCCTCGCGCCCACCCGCGACACCCAAACGCACGATACCCGCACCCGAGCCACACGCACCCGTGCCGCCCGCACCACGCACACTCGCACCACGCACGCTAGCTCCCGGGCCCGCGCCACCCACGCCCGGGCCGGCGCTACGCACACCCGCGCCACGCACGCCCGCCACAGGGCAGGCGGAAGTCAGGGCCGGAATGCCGGCATCACCTGTTCGCCAAAGCGGCGCATCGAGAGCAGGTTCTGCTCGTGGCTCATGTCGCCGAACCCGGTCTGACACAGCAGATGCCGCACGCCGAGATCCCGCAGCTCCGCCACCTGCTCCCGCACTCGTGCCGGCGAGCCGAACAGGGAGCCGGTGGCAAGCACGAACGCCAGCGCATCGGTTTCGCCGACCGTGGGGTCGGTCCATGGATTGAGCATGACCGGGTCGATGTGGAAATCGGCCGGGTTATACGCGTGCCGCACATGCATCATGTGCGCCCGCGTCCGCAGCAACAGCGTCGACAGCTCGTCCTCCGCCTGAGCATCTGATTCCCCGACGTACACGTTGCGCCAGAGCGCCGCCTGATCAAGCAGCCGTTCCCGCGTGCGATCGTCGTGGCCGCCGTCCGTCAGTCCTGCCGCGTAGAGTTGCCAACGTTCCCTGATCCGCTCGACCGGCAGCCGGGCCGTCAGGATCGGTATGCCAAGGCGGCCGCACTCGGTGAACGAGGCGGGCGAGATAACGCTGCGCCAGATCGGCGGCCCAGGCTGCTGCACCGGCCTGGGCCGCAATTCGGGGACGCGCAGGCTGAAGTATTTGCCTTCGTACACGAGCGGCGTCTCACGCCAGGCGCGTTCCAGCACCTCCATGGCCTCGGCCATCCGGGCGCGACTGTCGCCGCTGCGCAGCCCGTAGCCAATAAATTCGTATTCGTTATAAACCGAGCCCTTGCCGATACCGACGTCGATGCGCCCGTTGCTGAGATTATCGAGCAGCGCGAGTTGTACGGCGAGTTGCACCGGATGGTGAAAGGGCATCTGGATCACGGCAAATCCGATACGGATCCGGGTCGTACGCTGCGTCAGCGCCGAAGCGAACATCAGTGCATCGTTATAAACGCTCTCGCCGGTGAAGTAGTGCTCGGTCAGCCAGACGTCGCTGAACCCGAGCCCCTCGGCGGTGCAGACCTGCTCGATCTGCTGCGCGATCCGCACGGCATCCTCATCGGGTGTTGGCGACAGGGCGAGGGTAAGCCAGCCGAACTGCATCATCGTGTTCCGATCGGTGTATGGGCAGACTGCCGCTCAGCCGCGCTCGTAGCAAGCGAATTGAAGCGGTTTCGACCGATCCGATCCCGGCTCGAAAGTGCGCCGTGCCATGGATCGATTTTCGGTCAAGGTTGGTTCGGCAGGACTTCAGAACCATCGCCTCCGCAGCCGCCCGTGCCGGCGTGCCCGGCGGCCAGTCACCCGTATCGCCCAACCCGTGTCGCCCGACCGGTGTCGTCCAACCGGTGTCGCTCAGCCCGTGCCGGCGTGCCCGGCGGCCAGTCACCCGTATCGCCCAACCCATGTGGCCCAACATGTGTCGCTCAGCCCGTGTCGCCCGACCGGTGTCGTCCAAACTGTGTCGCTCAGCCCGTGTCGCCCGACCTGTGTCGCTCATCGGGCGCCGGGGTCGGGTCCGTGTGTCGGCTTGATGCCATTCCTCGGGTACGGCTCTCCTGGTGGTGCCCCCGGGCCGGGCGCCCGGTAAGCCGGATATGCCGGGCGACGCTGGACCACGCGGCCTGCATCGTCCAGCATCGTCTTCAGATCGGGCCGCCTGGCGCGGTGTCGTCGCTTCCGACATCGCAGATCAGGCAGGATCAGATCGCATAAAAGGGGATGGAAACCATGCGTCGAAGTCGAGCTGCGTTGATCGCAGCGATTGTTCTTGCAAGTCTGACGGGTCATCTCGCCACGGCCCAGGAGCCGAAGCACGGCGGCGTATTGCACCTGTTTCATCGCGACAGCCCGAGCAGCCCGTCGATTCTGGAGGAATCCAGCGATTCGGTGACGATCCCCTTCATGGCGGTGTTCAACAACCTGGTGCTGTACAATCAGGACGAACCGCGCAACAGCATCGATACGATCCAGCCGGAGTTGGCTACCAGTTGGGAGTGGAGCCCGGACAATACCGAGCTTCGCTTCAAGCTGCGCCAAGGCGTGCGCTGGCATGACGGCAAGCCGTTCACCGCGGCGGATGTGAAATGTACCTGGGATCTGCTGCTCGGCCGTGCGTCGACGCCGCTGCGTGTCAATCCGCGCAACAGCTGGTACCGCAATCTGAAAGACGTCGTGCCCGACGGCGACTTCGCCGTGTCGTTTCGCCTGTATCGACCGCAGCCGGCGCTGCTGGCGCTGCTGGCTTCGGGCTATTCGGTGATCTGTCCCTGCCACGTCACCCCGGCCGAGATGCGGACTCATCCGATCGGCACCGGACCGTTCAAGTTCGTCGAATTCCGTCGCAACGAATCGATCCGGCTCACCCGCAACACGGATTACTGGAAACCCGGGCGCCCTTACCTCGATGGTGTCGAGTATACGATCGTTCCGAACCGCTCCACCGCGCTGCTGGCCTTCACCTCCGGCAAGTTCGACATGACGTTTCCCGGTGAGGTCAGCATCCCGCTGCTGAAGGACATGGCCGCCCAGGCACCGCGCGCGATCTGCAAGCTCGTCTCAACCAACTGTTCGGTCAACGTCCTCATCAACCGGGAGCGCCCGCCATTCGACGATCCGGATATTCGCCGCGCCGTGGCGCTGACGATCGACCGGCGTTCATTCATCGAAATTCTGACCGAGGGCCAGGCCACCATGGGTGGAGCAATGCAGCCGGCACCGTAAGGAAACTGGGGACTTCCGCCGGCGATGCAGGCGGATCTGCCCGGCTACGGTCCCGATGCCGAGGCAAACCGGGCGGAGGCGCGAAAGCTGATGGAGAAGCATGGCTACGGGCCTGACAACCACCTGAAGCTGAAGGTCTCGGCGCGGAATATTCCGAGTCACCGCGATCCCGGCGTGTTGCTGATCGATGCCTTGAGCCATATCTACATCGATGCGGAACTCGAGCCGGTGGACACCGCGGCATGGTTCCCCAAGATCGCCCGGAAGGATTACGCAATCGGTCCGAACATCACGTGCGGCGCCGTGGACGATCCCGACCAGAACTTCTACGAGAACTACGCCTGCGGATCGGCCCGCAACTTCACCCAGTACTGCAACAAGGATCTGGAGCCGCTGTTCGACCAGCAATCGCAGGAGACGGATGTCGAGAAGCGCCGGAAGCTGGTGTGGGACATCGACCACAGGCTGCAGGCGGATATCGCCCGGCCGATCATCTACCACCACAAGGCGGCCACGTGCTGGTGGCCCTACCTGCACGGCTATTCGCCGATGGTGAACAGTAACTACAACAGTCCGCGGCTCGAGACGGTGTGGATGGACAAATGACGGTCGCGCCCGCCGCGCTGGGTGAGCCACGCTGGGCGGGCCACGCTTCGGGGGCGGGTCCGGGCCGCCCCTGAAACCCTTTGCGTCGAACACCCGGGCACATGCCGGCCGAGCCGCTTCGCCGGCACGGGCCGGCTCGCCGGTTCGAGGCAGGCCGATAGTTCTTGACGCGTTGAGCGCTCTACGCGGCGGTGGACAGTTGCTGATCCACGGTCGGGACCCCGTCCGTCAGGGTGGTGCGCCGCAGGTCACGCGGATACTTTTCGTCATCGTAACGCCGCGCGCGGTGCATCGTCACCCGATTGTCCCAGACCACGAGGTCGCCGACGCGCCATTTATGCGTGTAGACGAACTCGCGCTGCGTCGCATGTTCGGTAAGCTCACGTAACAGCATCTGCGCTTCGGGGATTGGCCAGCCGACGATCCGGCCGGCGTGCGAGGAAAGATACAGCGACTTCCGTCCGGTCTTGCGATGCGTCCGCACCAGCCGTTGCCGCACCGGTGCAAAATTCCGCAGCTCCTGGTCGGTGAACGAGAAGCCGAGCGCTCCCTTAGAGAAAATCCGGCTGTGTTCGCACACCAGGTCCTCGATCAGCGCTTTCGTCTTGCCGTCGAGCATATCATACGCGGCCCGCATGTCGGCGAACTGGGTGTCGCCGCCTTCGGGTGGAATCACATGGGCGCACAGCAGGGAATAGCGTGCCGGAATGACCTTGTAGCTGCTGTCGCTGTGCCAGAGCTGATTGCCCAGGGCGAACAGACGCTTACGGTCATCCCGCGGCAGGATGCGTTCGCCGGGCCCGAGATTGGAGATGTCGGATAGCGCGGGGTTGTCGAGCCGGCTGCCTCCGGCGGCCTGGATCTGCGTATACGGCGGCTCGAGGTCGCCGAAGTTCTTGGTAAAACTGATCTGCTGTTCCGTGGTGAGAGGCGTTTCGTTGCGAAAAACCAGGACGCCATAGCGGTCCATGCCGGCATCGATCGTTTCGGCCTCATCGCGTGTCAGCGGACGACTGATATCAATTCCAGCGCACTCGGCGGCGATGACCGGGTGAACCGGACTAAAGCTGATCGACATGATCGGGCACCTCTCCTGGACGATTTTGCCGCGAGCGTGTCCCGCTGAGGGTGTGGAGTCAACGTGCGCGGCTGATCCGGCCATCGGCGAGAAGACGGCACGCCCGTCGAAGACAGAGCAGCGGCAGGGAAATCGACTACAGGCCGTAAACGATTCTGGCCGTTGCTTCCGAGATGATGCCGTCTTCCAGATCCCGCCGTACCGCCGCCCGTGAACGCTGGCGCGGGTCGCCATAGCCGCCGCCGCCGGCCGATGCCACGCGCACCCGCATCGGCTGCGACTGTTCCACGCCGTAGCGCGCCGCCGCGCGCCAGGGTCCGCCTGCCTCGGAGATCTCGAAGGTACCGCCGGCGCCTTCTCCGCCGCCGCTGACACCGAAGCCGCTCGGTCTGCCGGCACCTTCGCCACGCAGCGAATGTTCGGTGGCGACGAAGACCTCGCATTCATAGTTCACGCCGGCGCCGCCGCGGAACTCTCCGGCACCGGCGGAATCGCAGCGCAATTCCTGACGATCGATGCGCACCGGATACAGCGTCTCGTAGACCTCGGCGTTCGGCAGCGACAGCCCGCCCAGAGTGGTGAACTGGCCCATGCTGTGAAACCCGTCGCGGCCTCGCACCGCTCCGACGCCAGGCGAGGCATGCCAATGATACATCACGAAGACGTCGCCGCGTGCATCGCGGCCGCCGCATACCCCGTAGCCGACTTTGCCCCAGCCGGCACAGGCGCGCGACGGCATCGCCTGGGCCAGCGCCTTCCAGCACGCGTAGACGATGTCGGTGGCGGGATGCACGGTGTTCATCGTCATCGGTGCCGGCGGCCTGGCGTTCACGACGGTGCCTTCCGGCGCGATGACCTCGACCGACCGGTAGGTGCCCTCATTGCGCGGGATCTCCGGGCTGAAAAACGATGAGATCGCCATGTAGACCGCGGAATGGGTATTGGCGATGCCGCTGTTCTTGAAGCCGCGGATCTGCGGCGCGGTGCCGGTGAAATCGAACCGCAGCCGCTCGCCCTGTTTAGTCAGCGTGACCTTCACCGGCACCTCGCGCGTCTCGAAGCAGTCGGTGTCACTGCCGTCCACGCCGACCCATTGTCCGTCGGGCAACGCGGCGACCGCGCCGCGCAGCCGCCGGTCGGCATGATCGAGCACCGCATCCAGATAGGCTTCGGCATGCGACGCGCCGAGGCTCTCCAGCAAGGCAGCGATCCGCTCCGCGCCGATGCGGGTGGAGCCAAGCATCGCCGCGAGGTCGCCTTCCATGGGTTCCGGGCAGCGGGAGTTCAGCAGCAGCAGGCGCATCAGGTCCCGGCGCAGCGTTCCGGCCTCGACCAGCTTCATGACCGGCAGCCGGATGCCCTCATGGAAGATCTCGGTTGCCGCCGCATTGTAGGTGCCGGCCGCGCCGCCGCCGATATCGGCCTGATGCGCGCGGTTGCATGCGAAGGCCATTAGCTTGCCGCCAATGAACACCGGCCGCACCAGGGTCCAGTCGGGCAGGTGATTGCCGCCGGCGACGTAGGGATCGGACAGGATGAACACATCGCCGTCCGCGATCTCCCCGGCGAAATCGCGCAGCACCGCCCGGATCGCGAACCCGCCGCCGCCGGTATGGATCGGGATGCCGTCCGCCTGGGCGATCACCGCGCCGGCCGCGTTGCCGATGAAGCAGCTGAAGTCGTGGCTCTGGCTGAAGATCGGGCTGCGGGCGGTGCGGGTCATGACCCAGCCCATCTGGCGGGACACGTGGTCGAGCTGCTTCTGCACCAGCGCGAGCTGTACCGGGTCCGCCACGGCGGCTTGCGGGCTGGGACTATCCATGGCCGGCCTCCCTGAGGCTGATCCCCGCGAGCGTGGCCGCGCCACCGCCGGCGTCCCGGCT
>DASWON010000371.1:0-2254 GCA_036398735.1 Rhodopila sp. | reverse complement strand
GAACAGTTCCCAGACCGACACGTCGAACGCATAGCTGTGGAACAGTGGCCAAACGTCGTCGGGGCCGAACCGATACCACTCGGCGGTCGCGTCGAGCAGGCGGGCGAGGTTGCGGTGTGTCACCCCGACACCCTTCGGCCGCCCGGTCGAGCCTGAGGTATAGATCACGTAGGCCAGCTGCTCCGGATGCACCGGCTCAACCCAGCCGGCCACGTCCTCGTCAGCTGCATCCCCGACCGGCAAATTCCCGCCCGGCACAGTCCCGGCTGGGACAGTACCGGCCGCCACAGTCCCGGCTGGCACAGTCCCGAACGGCACATCCTCAAGCAGCACCACATCAAGGCCGGCGAGCAGGCCGGCCCGCTGCTCCGCGCTCGTCCGGTCTGCCACCACCACCCGGATGCCGCTGTCGGCCAGCATCTCGGCCAGGCGCTCCTGCGGGTACGCCGGATCGAGCGGCACGTAGGCGCCGCCTGCCTTGAGAATGCCCAGCACTCCGGCGACCAGGCCAAGTGATCGCTCGACGCACAGCCCGACCCGCGTTTCCCGACGCACGCCCAGCCGCTTCAGCCGCCGCCCCAGCCGGTTCGACCACGCCCCAAGCGCGCCGTAGCTCAGCCGCTCGCCCTCAAAGGATACGGCCTCACGCTCCGCATCCAGGGTTGCCCGCTCCGTTATCCGCTCCATGACGGAACGGAAGCCGTAGTCGGCCGAGGGGCCCGTCAGCCGCGAACCGCTCAAGACGATCTCGCCCAGCCGCGGCTCCCTCGGCTCAGCGAGCTGCCCGAGGATCTCAAGGTAATGCTCGGCCAGCCGGTTGAACGTAGATTCATCCAGGCGGGAGGTGTCCCACTCCCACTCGAGCTCGATCGCCGAGTCGGTGGTGACGACCAGGACCAGCGGATAATTGGTGCGGTTCCGAACTTCGATACCGGCGACCTGGATGCCCGACAGATCGCCCCGAAGGCGGGCGTCGACCGGGTAGTTCTCGAAGACGATCAAGCTATCGAAAAGATCCGATCCGGATTGCCCGACCCAATGCTGCACATGGGCAAGAGGCGTGCCCTCATGTTCGCGAAGCGCGCTGCCATGCTGCTGGAGTTCATGCAGCCATTCGGTCAGTTGCTTGTCGTCCGGTACGTTGACCCACAAAGGCAGGCTGTTGATGAACAGACCGACCATCTGCTCCGCGCCCGGAAGTTCCGAGGGTCTTCCGGATACTGTTGTGCCGAAAACAACGTTACGCCGACCGCTGTATCGAGCCAGGACCACGGCCCAGGCACCGTGGATCAATGTGCTCAAGGTGACTTGGCGGCGGCGGGCGGCAGCCACCAGACGGTCGACCTCGACCTGACTGAGTCGATGCTTGGACCGTTGCGATCCCGGCCTCGGCAAGGCGGGCGCCGGCGCGGCATCGGACAGTTTTGCCGCCGGTACGGTCTGCAGGCCTTGCGTGCGCCACCAATCCGCCGATTCAGGCTGCTTGTTCCGCCAAACGACGTAGTCACGATAGGAGAACGCTCCCCGCGCGCGGACGGAACCACCTGAACGTAATGAACGGTAATCGTCCATGATTTCCATCAGGAGACGGGCGGTGCTCCAGCCGTCCGCAAGCGCGTGATGGTTGCTCCACACCACGTCGCAGCCGCCGTCGGGCCGAACGAACAGATTGACCCGCATCAGCGGCGCCGCGGCCTGATCGAACCCGCGTGCTATGTCCTCGGCTCGCCAGATCGACAGACGGGCTTCGTAGTCTTGTGCGCCCTCGCCCGACCAATCGTGTTCGGCAAACGGCAGCGTCACCTGGCGATGCACGATTTGCAGCGCCGCACCGCCATGGTGCAGCTCGAAATGTGTCCGCAGCACATCGTGGCGCGCAACCGCGGCCTCCCAAGCGGCACGGAAGAGCGATCGATCCGGCGCTCCTGCGAGCGTCAGCCGCAGTTGGTTGACATAAACCCCCTGCCCCTCCTGGAGCAGACTGTGAAACAGCAGGCCTTGCTGCAGCGGCGTCGCCGGGTAGATGTCTTCGACCTCCGCCAGCGGCAGTCCGAGTGTCTCCAGCTCTGCCTGCGCCAGCCCCGATAACGGGAAGTCGGACGCCGTCTTCTCGGGATCGGCTGCGGCGCAATGCTGAGCGAGCGCGCGGATGCGGGTGGCGAACGTATCGATCAGCGTCTGGACTGTCGCCGCATCGACGACGTCGGGGCTGAACCGCCAGCGCATGGTGAGCTCACCTTCGGCGACGATGCCG
>DASWON010000370.1:0-11533 GCA_036398735.1 Rhodopila sp. | reverse complement strand
GCGGCGACAGGCGCTTGGCGTGCTGGATGCGGCGAACAGCCTCTTTGTGCTGCCCGAGGTAGCTGTGCGCCAAACCTGAGTAGCACCAGGCAAGGGCCATGTTGGGATTGAGCGCGATCGCGCGCTCATGCAGACCGAGCGCGCCTTCGGCATCACGGTTCAGGAACGCCCGGACGTGCCCGGCGACGGTGAAGCCGCGAGCATCGCCGTCGTCCAGCGCAACGGCGCGCCGCGACAGTTCGTCCGCCCGCCGCGCCGCCTGTTCGGCATCCGTGGCCCAGCCTTGGCCGAGCAGAAAGAAGTGCCAGTGCGCGAGCCATGAGTGGCAGGCCGCACTGCTGGGATCGAGCGCCAGCGATTGTTCCAGCAGGTGGCCGGCCTCACGAAAGGCCCCCTCATCCAGGCGATAGATCGCCGGAATCGCTCGCAGCATCATATCATAGGCGGTTGGATTGACCCGTGGACGGGCCTTGGCCTCCAGGCCTTCCCAGACCAGCATCTCCGGCGCGATCTGGGCGGCTGTCTCGGACGCGATCCGGTCCTGCAGATCGAGCAGATCGGGCAACAGGCCGTCAAAGCGGCGTCCCCAGCTGATCTCGCCCGAACCGCGCAGATTGGCCAGGCGCAGCAGCACCGTGATGGCGTTGCCTTTCTTGCGAAAGCTGCCCTGGACCAGGTAATCGAGGTCGAGCTCCTGCCAATACTCGGTCTCCGCATGGGGTCTGTCGGCCATGGACGCCACCGATGCCGGTCCGACGCAGGTGATCCAGCGAAAGCGGGAAAATGCCGTGGTGATCTCCTCGGCCAGGCCACCCGAGAATGCCGCGTCGCCGTGCGATCCGATGCTGGTGAACGGCATCACGCCAAGCCGGATCGCATTCGATCGCGCCCGGATCGGCGGCAGGCCATCCCGTGGGCGCCCGCTCGCCTGGCGACCGTCGCCTCGCTGTGGCTCGCCCCGCTGAATGTCCTCCCACTGAATATCCCAGGTGCGGGCATCCGCTCGCGGCGCATTCTCCCTCTGGAAATCGCCCCTCGGGGCATCGCCCCTCTGCGTATCTGCCCTCGGGGCATCCCCCCTCTGGGCATCCCCCCTCTGGGCATCCCCCCTTTGGGCATTCCACCGCTGAACATCCCATTGCGGCGCACCGGTGATCGCGAGGCCGGCAGCCGATGTCACCGGGATGTGCGGACGTGGCGGACTCAGGCGGGCCTCGGCGAGCAGCTGTTCGGTTTCGACCGAGAACGTGTTGCTTGACAGAACGGCGCCGACCATTCGAACCAGGTCAAGTGCACGGTACGGCTTCATGACGAAGTCGACCCGCTTGTCGCCACCCAGCGAGGCGCGCTGCGCCTCATCGGGAACGTCAGCCGGCGACCCGGAGGTCAGCAGAACACACAGATCCGGCCGCGCCTGGCGGGCGCTGCACGCCAGTGTCAGGCCGCTCACCCCGCCCGGAAGCCGAACCTCGACCAGCAGGGCATCGATCGGTTCATCCGAGACAAGAAACGCGATCGCACCAGAGTAGTTCGCCACGCCCATGGAACGATATCCGTTGCGAATCAACGTTTCGCAGGCAGTGAGGCGCAGATCGACATCCGGTTCGACCACGAGGACGGTCTGGTCGTTGCCCTTGGGAACAGTGCCGTCAGTGACCGGCAACGGTTCGGCTTCGCGGCCTTGGGCGCGCGGCAGGAACAACGAAACCGTGGTGCCGTGCCCAACCGAACTCTCCAGCTCCACCCAACCCCCGGATTGGCCCGCGAACCCGTGCACCTGCGCCAGCCCGAGTCCACTGCCCTGCCCGGTCGGCTTGGTCGTGAAAAACGGCTCGAAGACCTTCTCGCGTAGTTCGGGCGGAATCCCGGTGCCGGAGTCCTTGACATCGATACGGACATACTCGCCGGACGGACGCGGGCTCTTCGCCAGCAACGGACGTCGGATTCTGGTGTTGTGACATGAGATGGCAATTGCCCCGCCAAGCGGCATCGCATCGCGGGCATTGAGCACCAGATTGAGGATTGCCGATTCCAGCTGGCCCGGATCGACCAGGCACGTCCACAGGCCCGGATCTGCCTGCAGCATGACACGTGCCCCGCTCCCGGCCGCCTGGGCAAGCAATTCATGCGTCGCGGCGAGCACGCGATAGACCGATATGACCTCGGGACGCAGCATCTGCTTACGCGAAAATGCCAGCAGCTGGCCTGCCAGTCGTCCGCCACGCTCCGCGGCGCGTTCGATCATTTCCGCCCGACGTACCGCCTGAGCGTCGCCACGCGTTTCGGCACTGACACGGAGGGCGGTTGCGTTACCCAGAACAACAGTTAGTAAATTGTTGAAATCATGTGCAACACCACCGGTAAGCCGGCCCAGCGACTCCATTTTCTGTGCTTGAGACGGAGATTCTTCCAGTTCTTCCGACTGAGCCACAGTATGAGACGAAGCTGTTTGAGTTGTCGCCCCGCGAAAGCGCGTGGCAGCGGAGCGCCGCGCGAGCGGGTTTTCGAGAGAATGGCTGATCACCTTGCCGAGCTGCCGCCACAACAAGGCAGCGCTCCACTCACTGAGCATATTCTAATACCGCAATTGTCCCCTTAAAAAGATACGCGGGTACAGCGAGATTTCAAAACACGATCACTCGTTCGATGCACGATCGTATGTCAGGAAACAGGATTGCGGTTTGATACGACACCGTTTGTCCAGCAGATCGGCACCACCCGTCCCGGGTTCGATCGCATTTAAAACGAACCTTCGGCGACTACGAAACCGGCGATGCCACATTCAACAGCTGACGCAGGCGCGCCGCGCCGGCGGGCCCCTTCACCGACTCGCGCCAGCTTGCCTCGGCGACCCGCTGATGCGCGGCGATCGCCTCATCCGCACCGGTGATCATCGCCACGCCGGTCTGCGCGCCGGGATGGGTATCGGTGCGGAACGGGTTGATCGCCAGGCTCACCCGGTCACGCGCTCGCAGAATCTTGAATGACGAACTCGGGGGCGAGCCGGCCAGCAGACCGAACTGCAGCCCCATCGGTTCGGTCTCCATCAGATTGGCGATGTTCTCCACCTCCGACAGCGCGACATCGCGGCAGATCCGGCGGACGCGGTCGGAAACATGCGAGCCACTGACGATCCCGACCTCGATGAGCCGCTGCACCGCCGGCAGCGACACCATCGCGATGATGCTCGGGCGGCGCATCGCGTACATACGCTTGCGGGCCGCGAGGATCCCCAGCACCTGCTCGGCCATGCTACGCATCGCCATGCGCTCGCTGCCCGCCTGGTCGGCGGTTTCCTCGAACGCCTCGCTCAGCGCGTTGTCGTAGGCGTCCGAGGTCGTCAGGTAACAGAGCGGCCCGGCCAGTTGCAGCACCTGGTCGGCAGTTTCCTCGATCTGACGCACCCGTTCGAAATAGCCGATCGGCCGGTTGTAGTACTCCACGCCAATCCCGAGCAGCGACAGCGGCGAGATCTTCAGCAACTCCGCGAGGCGCTTGATCGTGTCAAGCTTGATGACCTCGCCCTTCTCGTAGCGATACAGCGCTGCTCGGGAAACGCCCAGGCGAGCGGCGATCTCTTCGGCGCGAAGGCCGGATTCGAGGCGATAGGCCCGAAGCTGCTGGCCGATTTCGGTGAAACGCATCGACATGAATGCCCGCCCTCACGCAACTTATGCGAGTAACTACCTGAAAGATCACCACTTTCCCGGAAACTAAGCCGGGGACCACGCCGATCATAGCCCCATACCGAGCCATTTGTGTCTCAGAATCGGCGTGGCCGCTACAGTTTATGGGGGCAGCACTCTAAAACTCAATCCCTTTTCAGGTTGTGCGACTCGTTCCGGCGATCGGCGTGATATTATTTCGTATCCCGGATACTATGCGCGGCCATGCCCTCGATCGCGTGCACCAATGCTGAGTGATCCAGATCGGCCCCGCCGTGCGCGACACACGACGAGAACATCTGTTGGGCGACGGCGGTGTTGGGCAGCGACAGGCTCAGCGCCTTGGCCGAGGACAGTGCCAGATTGAGGTCCTTCTGGTGCAGCTTGATTTTGAAGCCGGGGTTGAACGTGCCGTTGAGCATCCGTTCCGCGTGCACCTCCAGGATTCGCGAAGACGCGAAACCGCCCATCAGCGCCTGGCGCACCTTGGCCGGATCCGCGCCGGCCTTGGAGGCGAAGACCAGCGCCTCGGCGACCGCCTGGATATTCAGCGCGACGATGATCTGGTTGGCGACCTTGCAGATCTGGCCGGCGCCGGGCTCCGGCCCGACATGGGTGATGTTCTTGCCCATCAACTCGAACAACGGCTTAGCTCGGGCGAAGGCGGCATCCGGACCACCGACCATGATCGTCAACGCAGCCTGCCTGGCGCCGACCTCACCGCCGGACACCGGCGCGTCGAGGTAGTCGCAGCCCTTTTCGTTGACCCGCCTGGCGTACTCCTTGGTTTCGATCGGGCTGATCGAGGACATATCGATCACCAGGCTGCCCTTGCGCAGACCCTCGGCCGCGCCGTCCTTGCCGAACAGCACCGTCTCGACGTCGGGCGTATCGGGAACCATGAGGATCAGCACCTCGGCCTCCGCCGCCACCGCCTTCGGCGTCGCGACGACCTTGGCGGCGTCGCGGATTTCCTGAGTGAGGCTAGCGCGCTCCGGGACGATCAGCTCGTGGCCGCCGTTCTTCAGATTAAGCGCCATCGGGCGGCCCATGATCCCAAGGCCGATAAATCCGATCTTCATGTCGTTTGCTCCTTCGATTGGTCACAATGACCGAACGTCTGTCGCGCCCGCTGTCATCCGCTCCGGTTGGTCATCAACAGTTTGACGCCGTGTTCAGGCGGGGTCCCAGATTGAGCGGCGCACTCCGATCGCCCTGGCGGGCGACCGGCCGCGGGGTGCCGCGGTACCTTGGGTTATGGTGCCTGAGGTTATGGTGCCTGAGGTTATGATGGGCCTCCCGCTCATGCCCGGCGTTCTATCTCATGATCTCGCTTCCGCGTTATCATTCGTTTCCAGTGCCGCGCGCCGCAAACGCTATTCCGAGCGCCCCGCCGCAACCGTAGCCCGTGCGCCCTGCCACAACCGTAGCCCGTGCGCCCTGCATCATGCTGCTGTACCGTGCGGCGGCGTGTGGCCGCCAATCAATCGGGCCGCTGCACCGCATGCCGTTTACGGCCGCCAGCCATCCCCACGACCGGAGTCCACTCAAACGTCGAACCGCTCGCGCCAGCCGAGGCCGGCCACGGTGTCGCCGGCAGGGCGATATTCGCAGCCGACCCAGCCCTGGTAGCCAAGCTCGTCCATCCGGCGGAACACATAGGACCAGCCGATCTCACCGGTCCCCGGCTCATTCCGCGCCGGAACGTCGGCGATCTGCATATGAGCGATGACCGGCATGAACTGCTCCATGCGCTTAGTGATGTCGCCTTCGGTGATCTGCACATGATAAACGTCGAACTGCAGCCCCAGCCGGTCGCGTCCGATCGCCTCAATGACCGCGGCCCCCTGGGCCTCGGTGTTCAGGAAGTAGCCAGGCATGTCACGGTGATTGATCGGCTCGATCACCAGCCGCACGCCAGCTGGCTTGGCCTGCTCAGTGGCCCAGGCGAGGTTCGCCGCATAGACCGCCGTCGCCGTTGTCAGCGATACCCCGGCGGGCAGGATCCCCGCCATGCAGTGCACCTGCCGGCAGTCCAGCGCCGCGGCATAGTCCAAGGCCTTCTTGACCGTCTCACGGAACTCAGCCTGGCGGCCGGGAATGGCGGCCATGCCGCGCTCCCCGCTGGCCCAGTCACCAGGCGGCATATTGAACAGCACCTGGGTCTGGCCCTCGGCGCTCAGACGCTCACGCAGCGTCGCGGCCGGAAATTCATAGGGAAACAGAAACTCCACCCCCTCGAACCCGGCGCGCCGGGCGGCGGCGAAGCGGTCAAGGAACGGCACCTCGTTGAACATCATGGACAGGTTGGCGGCTAGGCGCGGCATCGCGGACCTCCTTTTCCCTTTGGCAGCCATGATCGGCCGCCAGCGGCGGGCAGGCACGCCCCTCTTGTCTGCCCGTCTAAAACACGCAACGACTGATGTGTCCGTCGTTCCGACGGGTCGATCCGCGTCGGAAACACCGGAGCGGCGGAAGCTACAGGCGGGCGTCGCGCTTGGCTAGAGCGGCAGCAAGCTGATCGGGCATCCCGACTTCGCTCTATCTTCTTGTTTGATCGTGTGATTCAAGCGGCGTCGACGTTCCGCCCGGCGCAATCACCCTCTAGGATGGCGATCGCATGGAATGCGAGCAATCGCGGATGGAGAAGCATGATCGCAGAGCGGATTCTCATGGGCCTGCTGCTGGGCGGGGTGGCGGTTGGCTGTATACTCGTGCTGTATCCGTTCTTCTCGGCGTTGCTGTGGGCCGCGATCCTGGTCTTCACCACCTGGCCGGTATTCGAGTGGCTGCGCCTGCACCTGCGTCTGCCGCGCGTGTCGGCGGCCTTGCTGATGGTGCTGCTGACCGCGGTCGTGCTCGTGCTGCCAATCGGTGTGGCCGCGCCGGGGAGCGCCGACGACGTGACCCATCTGCGACACGCGATCATGGAGGGACTTCGCGCCGGCCTGCCCGACTCGCCGCTGTGGGTGTTCGACATCCCGCTGGTCGGCACCATCGTCGGCGACCTGTGGAACCGCTGGGCCGCCGACTTCAGTGTGATGCTGGAGGCGTTGCGGCCCTATTTCGGCATTGTTGTCGAGAACGGCCTCAGCCTGCTGCTCGGCATCGCCAACGGCGTGCTGATGTTTCTGCTCGCCCTGTTCGTCGCCTTCTTTTTCTACGTCTATGGCGACCCGATCGCCGAACGACTCCGCGTGCTGCTGCACCGTATCGCCGGCCTGCAGGCTGAACGACTGATCGCAGTCACCGGCGCGACCGTTCGCGGCGTGGTATACGGCATCCTCGGCACCGCGGTGGTGCAGGGGATCCTGACCGCGTTCGGACTGTGGCTGTCCGGCGTCCCGCGACCGGTACTGCTGGGCAGCATTGCCGGGCTGCTGTCGGTGCTGCCGATCGGCGCGCCGGTGATCTGGATCCCGGCGGCGATCTGGCTGATGAGCAGCGGCCACCTTGGGTGGGGCATTTTCCTGGGCGTTTATGGTGTCGGCGCGGTGTCCGGAGCGGACAGCCTGATCCGGCCGTGGTTCATTTCGCGCGGCGCGCAATTGCCGTTCCTGCTGACCGTGCTGGGCGTGCTGGGTGGCGCGCTTGCGTTCGGTCTGCTGGGCATCTTCCTCGGACCGGTGCTGCTCGGCATTGGCTACACCCTGGTCAACGAATGGGCCCGTGGCGCCGATCCGCGCGCGGCCGCCACGGATCACTGAGGCCTCATCGGCCCGGAGCGCATGGGCTGTCGTCGCGACGCGGACTGCGCCCAGCCGCCGCGGTTCGACAGCCGCTGCAGTCAGGCTACGACGAGGGGACGCAGGCCCGCCCGCCCGCCGCTGGATCGACCCAAGTCGCCGCGGGCGGATCGACCCAGGCCAGAGGCCGTGAAGCGATCCAGGCCCGGCGGCGGCGGATCCTGTCCAAACCGAAGGCGGCGGATCGGCCCAGGTGCCGCGGCGGCAATCCGCCACGCCCGGGACGGACCGGCCCGGCCCCAAACGCCGGATCGACCCAGGCCGGAGGCGGTGGATCGCTCAGGGCCGTGCTTCGAGCACCATGTTGAATGGCGTCTCCGCCGCGCGGCGCAGGCGCGAGAAGCCGCCCGCCGAGATCACCTGCCGGAGTTTGAGTTCTCCAGCCTGAGCACCGAGACCCAGACCGACCTCCTGAGCCAGCGAGGCGGGCGTGCAGACCATGGTCGATGCCGCATAGTAGACGCGCCCGACCGGGTTGAGATTGTCCACGAGATGGTCGTGCGCGAACGGCTCCACGATCATCCAGGTGCCGTCGGGCTGCAGCGACTGGCGCACATGCGCCGACGCGCCGGCCGGGTCCCCCATGTCGTGCAGACAATCGAAGAAGGTGACCAGGTCATAGGTGCCGGGGTAGCTCTTGGCGGGTGCCACCTCAAAGCTGGTATTGGTTGCCACCCCCGCCTCCGCCGCCGACTTGCGGGCACGCTCGACCGACGCCGGATGATAGTCGAAGCCGGTGAAATGGGTGTTCGGGAAGGCCCGCGCCATCACCACGGTCGAGGCGCCGTGGCCACATCCGACATCGGCCACCCGGGCGCCGCGCTGCAGCTTTTCGACCACGCCATCCAGCGCCGGCAGCCACGAGGAAACCAGGTTCGCGTTGTAGCCCGGACGGAAGAAACGCTCCGTTCCACGGAACAAGCACGCGCTGTGATCGTGCCAGGCGACGCCCTTGCCGGTGCGGAAGGCCTCGGCGACCTTGGGCTCGTCGATCCAAAGCGCTGACAACACCTCGAACGCGCCGGCCATGAACGCGGGACTGTCCTCATCGGCGAACACCGTCGCCTGTTCTGGATCGAGGTAGAACCGATCGGCGCCGGCGTCGTAGCCAACGTAGCCCGCGGCCGCCAGCGCCGACAGCCACTCACGGACGTAGCGTTCACGTGTGCCGGTCCGCTGGGCGAGTTCTGCGGCCGCCACGCTCTCGCCATCCCGCATCGCCTTGAACAAGCCGAGGCGGTCACCGAGCAAAACCAGCGATCCGGTGGCGACGGCGCCGAGGTCGCCAACCATTTTTCCAAGGAACGCGTTGAGCTTGTCCTGTTCCAGCGGCCGCATCACATCCTCCGATATTGATTTCGATTAAGTTGCGAGCCTCCAGGCTTGCGGAGCTTCGGTCATTTTATCTAAAGGTTATTTTACCCTCTAGTTAGTAAATAGGGGCTCACGGATATGTGCGAGACAGCGGGTCTTCCTGCCGCCGTCGCTTGCGGATACGGAAAGATTCGCCATGTCTCGCCCTTCTACCGCCGCCGATACCTCAAACCGGATTCTCGACGTCGCAGAACGCCTGGTGAAGACGCGCGGCTTCAATGCCTTCAGCTACGCCGACATCGCCGAAGCGCTGAAGGTGACGAAAGCGTCGTTACATTATCATTTTCCGACCAAAGCCGATCTCGGAGCGCGCCTGGTCGAGCGCTACAGTGCTTCATTCCTTTCGGCTCTGGTACGCATCGAGCAGGACACCCTCGATGCGATAGGAAGGCTGAACGCGTATGTCGGCATCTACGCCGATGTGCTGGAAGACAACCGCATATGTCTGTGCGGCATGCTTGCCGCCGAGTACGCGACACTGCCGGGCGCGATGCGGAAGGGCATCCGTGGTTTCTTCGATGCCAATGAGGCCTGGCTCGCTCAGGTGCTGGCGACGGGACGCAGGAGAAGCCAGATTGGGTTCATCGGTTCACCGAGCGATGCGGCGCGGGCTCTGATGGCCACGCTGGAGGGAGCGATGCTGCTCGCACGCTCGCGCCAGGAGCCGGCCCAGTTCCGCAGCATCGCGCGGCGCTCGCTGTCCGCCTTCAAGATCAGACGAGCCGCTGCCTGAGCCGGGCCGCCTCCGGAGCCCACGCGCCCCAGGGTCGGAAGGTCCCACGGGTCGGAAGGTCCCACGGGTCGGCAGGTCCCACGGGTCGGCAGGTCTCACGGGTCGGCAGGCCCCAGGGGGTCGGAAGGTCCCAGGGCTCGGCGGTCCCGAGAGCAGGCCGCCCCCGGGCGGTCGGCGGGCTTTTCAGGGTAACTGAAAACGTCGCCGGGCAGCCGATCTCTGTGTCATCACCGGGCTCCGGCCCGGCGACCCACGACTTGCACGTGAACATCCCCGAAGTCTTGGGTTACCGGGCGAAGCTGGCCAGGCTCGGCCATGACACAGCACACAACCAACGCGATAGAGACAGGCAACACGATCCCCGGCGCGGTGAAACCGCGCTCACGAGGCATCATGAAACTGCGCCAGCGTCGGACGATCCCGCTGCGCGGCGGCGGCTCGGCGCCGAACACCCGCGTTTCGGCCGAAGCATGACCACTCGCGGTTCACCCACCGTGGTTACTAGGCCGTATCCAGCTCTAAGCGGCGCGCACGACGATGGTTGCGGCTTCGAGATCGAAACTGCCATCCGGGCCAATCGCAAAGTGCTCCCGCACCAGGGACGGCGCGCCCGCCTGCAGCGAGCGGATTGCCTCGACGTGCACCGAAGGCGTCCGCGTGCGCGCCGTCCAGACCGGGAACTCCATCCGCAGCGTGCGCATCGTGATGCCCTCGACCGCAAATCCTGAACGCGACAGCGCGCCAACCCACTCCGCGACGCTGTAGTTGCGCACGTGCGACACGTCACGCAACACCTCGATTGCCTGCATATGGGTATCCAGCGTCCGGTCGGAGGGCACCACCGTGTCCACGAACACCGCCCGGCCGGCACGCTTGAGGACCCGCCTGGCCTCCCGAAGCCCGGCCTCCATGGCCTGCCAGTGGTGAGTGGTGAAACGGCACAGCACCATGTCGAAGTAGCCGTCCTCGAATGGCAGGCTCTCCGCGGCGGCCTGGCACACAGCGATGTTGCTCAGGCCACGCTCCGCAGCCGTCGCGGCGACCGCGTCCAGCATGCTCTGGGTCACGTCACACGCAACGACCTCCCCGGCCAGCGGGGCCGCCCGGTAGCTGACATGGCCGCCGCCGCATCCAAGATCCAGCACCCGGGCGGCACCGCGCGCCCGCAGTTCGGCCTCGATCTGATCGAGATCCCCGCCGGTGCTGTGGACGACGCTGGTAACATAATCCCGCGCGCGAGGCGCGTACTGTTCGGCGGCGAAATTCTGCGGTGACATGATGATCCCTCCATGGTTGGAGCCGCTATTCGCGCAGCTTTCTGAACCGGGTATAAGTTGCCAGAATATACTGGTATATTCTTTCCCACCATGCTTGTGCCAGACGACCAGCGGCGCCTGTTGGGTGCCTTCCTTCGTACCCATCGGGAGGCTCTGACCCCCGACCCGGCCCGGCTCGGACGGCGTCGCACGCCAGGGCTCCGGCGCGAGGAGGTAGCGGAACTCTGCGGCCTGAGCACGACCTGGTACACCTGGGTCGAGCAGGGCCGCGACATCGCGGTGTCGGCGGCCGCGCTGGCCCGTCTCGCCGACGCGCTGCGACTGACGGCCGCCGAACGGGCCTACCTGTTCGAACTGGCGCGCCGGCGGGACCCAAGGCCGCCCGGCACCGAACCAGCCGCCGTGGCGGTGCCGGACGAACTGCTGGCGGTGCCCCTGGCCGCGTCGGTGCCAGCCTATCTGCTGGACCGGCTGTGGCACGTTCGCGGCTGCAACGACGCGGCTCGACGGCTGTTCTCCCCCTGGTTCGACAGCGGTGAGACATGCCTGCCACGCTATGTCTTCCTCGGTTCGACGGCTCGCGACTTCATCTGGGACTGGGAGGACCGGGCGCGGCGGCTGGTCGCGGAGTTTCGCGCCGACACCGCGCGCGATCCTGATGACCGGGCGATGCGCGCACTGGTCGACGGGTTGCTGCGCGACAGCGAGGCGTTCGCGCGGTTCTGGAATGATCATGCC
>DASWON010000369.1:0-12691 GCA_036398735.1 Rhodopila sp. | reverse complement strand
GGCGGAGGATGCCGACGAAGCGGTCGCTGCCGCGGGCATCGTCCTGACCTGCCCGCTACCGAACGGCCGGCGTGCCGGGATCATTACGGTATCCGGCGGCGGCGGCGCGTGGATGGCCGATACGCTGTCGGCGCACGGCCTGATCGTGCCCGATCTGTCGCCTGAGGCGCAGGCCGCGTTGCGCCCGCTGATGCCCTCCTATGGAGCATCGGGCAATCCGGTCGATGTCACCGCGCAAGGATCCAACACGGGTCCGGCGATGATGACCGCCATGGAACACCTCGCGCGTTCGGAGGAGATCGACATGCTCGTGCTGGTGACCTCGCTCACCAGCGAGACGCGAGTGTCACTCGACGCCGCCCGTGTGCGTGCCGTGGCGCAAAGCTGCGGCAAGCCGATGACGGTGTGGAGCTACACGCTGCCCTCCACGTTCGGGCGGACCACGGCGGCCGGTTGTGGGCTGTTCGTGCACAGCGACCTTCGCAACGTCGGCGTATCGATGGGCAAGCTTGCCGACTATGCTGAGGCCCGGCGGCGGACGCTGCCGGAACCATTCGAACCGGTCTCCGGCCGGTTGTACCCCGGTCTGCCCGCGGTGGTGCCGGAGTATCTGGCCAAGCAGGTGCTGGCAGCCTGGCTTCCTGACGTGCCGGAGAAACTGGTCGCGTCGGCCGAGGAAGCAGCCGACGCGGCGGACCGCCTGGGCTTTCCGGTGGCGCTGAAGGTGCAGTCGCCGCAACTCCCGCACAAGACCGAGACCGGGGGCGTGCGTCTGAACCTGGCGGATCGGAATGCCGTGACAGTGGCCTATACGGCGATGCTCGCGGATGTCGGAGGCTACGCGCCCGATGCGGTAATCGACGGCGTTCTGGTGCAGCGGATGGCCCCGAAGGGGTACGAACTGGTCATTGGTATGGTCGACGATCCCACGTTCGGCCCGATCATGATGCTGGGCTTCGGCGGCACCACGGTCGAACTGTTCGGCGATGTAGTGCATTCTCCCGCTCCGGTCGATCAGGCTGAGGCCACCCGCATGATCCTTTCGCTGAAATCGGCTCGCCTGCTGACGGGTTTCCGTGGCGCCACGGCGCTCGACCTCGCACCGGTCGCGGCTTTGGTCGCCGCGCTGTCCCGAGCGGCGCTGACACTGCGGGATCAGGTGCGCGAGTTCGAGCTGAATCCGGTCATCGTGCACGCCGACGGGTCCGGCTTCACGGTCGCCGATGCATTGTTGCTGATGAAACAATAAGAGGAGGGCCTGCGCGATGCTGACGATCGAACCGACTGCTGCTGTCCTTGGCGCCACCATTCGTGGCGTCAATCTGGCTGAACCGCTGACTGACGCTGACTTCGGGCGCATCCTACTGGCGCTCGGCCAATATGGCGTATTGCGCTTTCCGGATCAGACGCTTGATATCGGCGACGTCAAACGGTTCTCGGAACTGTTCGGAGAGATCCAGGGCAACCCGATTCAGGCGGTCGATGTAACGAAACCGTATCCCGAAGTCGGCATTCTGTCCAACCTCAAGGAGAACGGCGCCTATATCGGCAGCCCGGATGCCGGACAGGACTGGCACACGGATATGTCGTATCGGGAAACGATCGGATTCGTTAACGTCCTCTACGGCATCCGCATCCCCCGCCGTGCCGGCAAGCCGCTTGGCGGCACCGAGTTCGCCAATATGCGCGCGGCGTACGATGCGCTGCCGCAAGAGATCAAGACGCGGCTGGATGGCATGACCGTCACGCACGACTTCGAGAAGTTTTGGGAGCATATGCGCCAGCACAAGGCCAGCGGCCGTCCGGCGATGACCGATGAGCAGCGCCGGCGCCGCCCGCCGGTCGTGCATCCGGTCTTCCTGACGCATCCCATCACCGGAAGAAAGGTGCTGTACTGCAATGAAGGCTACGCCGTCCGGATCAATGAACTGTCGCAGGCGGAAAGCGATGAGATGCTGGATTACCTGTTCCGCCACCAGCTGGAGATGCGGTTCCGCTATACGCATGAGTGGAACGAAAACGACCTGCTGATCTGGGATCATCTCGGTACCATCCATCGCGCCATTGCCGACTATGGGCCGGATGAGATTCGCCTGATGCGTCGCTGCCAGGTTATGGCCACCAAAGTCTTCGATCCCGACTTCCTGCGCCCGGCCCTGGAGGCGGCAAGCGCCTGATGATGCCGCCAAACCGTCACGGATGCTCACAAGATCGTTAGATGCCAAATCCGCCGGATCGTCTTCAGATGTTCGGGCTGGCTGGAGGCAGGTCTCGGCCTGACGTCACATCGGCGGTCGGCCGCCTTGGCTGGCACTACGGTCCGATTGTGGACCGATTCGAATGCGGATCGGGGGTAGTCATGCAGGACGATATGGCGCGGCGGGTATCCGCCGAACTTTTTGGCACATTCTGGTTGACGTTCGGCGGCTGCGGTGCGGCCGTCCTGGCCGCGGCATTTCCGGCCGTCGGGATTGGTCTTCTGGGGGTTGCCCTGGCGTTTGGCCTGACCGTGCTGACGATGGCCTACGCCGTCGGGCACATCTCAGGCGGCCATTTCAATCCGGCGGTAACGCTCGGCCTGTGGTCCGCCGGCCGATGCGCCAACAAGCACGTGGTCCCTTACATCCTGGCACAGCTTGTCGGGGCTATCCTCGCCGCGGCGGTGTTGTGGCTTATCGCCTCGGGCAAGCCGGGCTGGGTCCCGGCGGGCTTCGCGGCGAACGGCTACGGCGACCTCAGCCCCGGCAAATATTCGCTCACCTCGTGCCTGGTCACCGAGCTGGTGATGAGCTTCTTCTTTCTGTTTATCATTGTGGGCACGACCTCCAAGGGAGCGGCCTCGGGTTTTGCCGGCATTCCGATCGGCCTGGCGCTGACGCTGATCCATCTTGTTTCGATACCGGTGACAAATACCTCGGTCAATCCAGCACGCAGCACCGGCCCGGCGCTGTTCGCCGGCAGCGAATATATCGGGCAGCTCTGGCTTTTCTGGGTGGCTCCGATCGCCGGAGCGATGCTTGCCGGGGCCATGTCGCGCTGGATGTACGAACCGGACGTGCTGATCGATACGATCGTAGTGGAGGAACGCAGCGCTGCGTGATGCGGCGCAGACTTGGTGTGGTGGTTCCGCAGGCCACCACGCTGCGGGTCCGAGCCACCGCGGACTTCGCGGCCTGGGTTGAGCCGGCCCATCAAATCAGAGGGTGGTGGTCAGCATCCGAGGACTATTCGGATGTTGACCACCGGTGCCGCGATCCTGGCGGCTCAATAACGGGGGGATCCGACCATGCGCTGGGTGCGCTTCAGCATAGACGACCGCGTCTCCTATGGCTCGCTGGACGGCGGCACGATCACCGAGGTCCACGGCGAGCCGTGGGGCGACACAACGCCCGCCGGCCGGACGTTCGACCTGGCTGACGTGAAGCTGGAGGTGCCCGTGATCCCGCGCACCTTCTATTGCGCCGGTATCAACTATGCCGCCCACATCAGGGAAATGGCTCACAAGCGTGGGGTGGAGCCAGTGTTTCCGGAAAAGGCGGACATCGGCTACCGGGCCAACAACGCGCTGATTGCTGACGGCGAACCCGTGGTGATCCCGGCCCACGCGCCGTCGAAGATCAATTACGAAGGTGAACTGGTCGTGGTGATAGGGAAGCAGGTCAAGCACCTGACCGAGGCCAATGCGATGTCCTGCGTGTTCGGGTACACGATCGGCAACGACGTGAGTGAGCGCACGTGGCAGCGCGGCGACCGCACGTTCTGGCGCGGCAAGAACACGGACACGTTCAAGCCGATGGGGCCGTGGATCGAGACTCACGTCGATCTCGACGCCATGGAGACGACGATCCGCGTCAACGGCAGGGAAGATCTCCGTTTCAAGACGAACGATATGATCTTTGGCATCGCCCACTACATCGCGACGATAACGAAATACCTGACGCTGTATCCAGGGGACGTGATCTGGATGGGCACCGACGGCACCTCGCCTGACCTCGTGGACGGCGACGTCGTGGAGGTGGAACTGACGGGTATCGGCGTGCTGCGCAATCCGTTCACTCGGGCGCCGGGATGACTTGCTACCGCGAACGACGGCCGTGAAACGCCTGCCGGCCTGACAAGCCAGACGCCGCCTACGACCTTGCTATTTCGTTTGGCATGCTGGACTGCCCGGACCTCGCCCAGGACCGTGCCGCACGGCCCTCGCCCGACCCGTCCCCTGTTCTGGGGGCGTTCACGCGGCGTGCGACCGCGTTTGGGCTGAATCTCCCGTCTGGGCTAAATCTCCTGCCTCCGCCAAATCATGGCGGAGGCGGCGTGTCGCAGACCTTCGTCATACGCAATGTGGGCGTGGCCGCGGCGGCAGACGCCACCCCTTGGGCCGCGGACTTATGCGGCCGCAATTGCGCAGGCGTGGCACGCGGTGGCATGGCAGCCTGGCGTTACGCGGGCGGAATCGTTGGCTCGGCAACGGCCGGCCGGTATCTCATTGATCTGGCGTACAGCCGCGACGCCAATGCTGCTCGCACACCAGTCGACTGAGCGGTATTACTTCGACACCGTCGACTTCGCCATCTGCAAATGGTGTTCCAGCACCGGCAAGTATTTCTGCGCGAAGCCCTTCAGTGCAGGATCCTGGCCAGCCGTTGCCTCATGCCGGAAGTCGGCGACATCCTGCTGATGGTCGCGCACCATATCCTGCATGTAGGCCGCATCGAATGCCGCACCCTTCATGGTCTCCAGTTGTTGCTGTTTGGCGTGGTCCGCGGCACCCGGCTTGGTCGGTATCGTCAACTCCTGCTGCTTCGCGATCTGCTGCAACTCCTGGTTCGCCTGAGTATGATCCGTGATCATCTGCTGACCGAACTGGCGGACTTTCGGATCACTCGCTTTCTGTGTCGCGACCTGACCAAGGGCAACTTCGGCCAATCCACCGGCCGCGGCCTTTGTGGCGAACGTCTTGTCGGCCGGGCTCATGTCCGCCATCGCCTGTCCGGCAGCCAGACACATGGCGATGGCGCCAATCGTTGCGGGAAATAGTTTCATTGGAGCTTCCGCTGTTATGGGTTCAGGCCCAACGCCCCATGCGGCGGCGCGGTTGCATCCGGACCCGTGAGTGCCCGATGATCGTCATGCAAGGAAAGGAGCCGACCATGGGGAGACTGACGGGGAAGGTCGCGATCGTCACCGGCGCCAGCCGCGGCATCGGGCAACAGATCGCCGAGTTGTTCGCGTCCGAAGGGGCCAAGGTCGTCTGCGCGGCGCGGACGCTGAACGAGGGCGAACACCGCATGCTGGAAGGTTCGCTGTCTCGGACTGTTGGTCTGATCCAGGGTAGGGGCGGAGAAGCGACCGCGGTGACGGCCGATGTCTCCTCCGAGGCCGAATGTATTGCGCTCGTCGAGGCGGCTCGGCGGGCCTATGGGCCGATCGACATCCTGGTGAACAACGCCGCGCTGAACTATTACCTCCCGACGGAGGCTTATCCAACCAACCGTTGGGTCCGGTGCTTTGCGATCAACGTGCATGCTCCGTTCATACTGTCCAAGGAGGTGCTGAAGGACATGGTCCCGCGTCGCTCGGGCGCCATCGTCAATATCAGTTCGGGCTCGGCGATTGGTCCGGGGCGCGGGCCATATGAGGACAAGACGGTGCGCGGCGGCGTGATGTACGGCGCGACCAAGGCGGCGCTGGAACGTTTCACTCAAGGACTGGCACAGGAAGTCGCACAGTACGACGGCATCAGCGTCACCGCCGTCTCGCCTTCCCAGGTGGTGCCGACGCCGGGGACGATCCACCATAAGCTGGTGACCGGGATTGACGACCCCAAGGGCGAGCCGCCGATCATGATGGCTAGGGCGGCATTGCTGCTGGCAAGCGAGCCGCCTGCGAAGGTGAACGGGCGAGTGACCTACAGCCAGCAGATCCTGAAGGAGTTCGGCTGGATCGAGGAAGCCCAAGGTCGCGGGGTCACCATTCGGGGTTCCGGCTACTCGCTGATCTGAGTGGCAACAGCGGGGATCTGAGCAGGCGAGAGCAGGGCGAAGACCGCCGCCCGCCCGCGTTTTCGGCCGGTCAGGACGTCGACGGCGGTTTGCGTGGACGGCCTGTCCCGGCAGTACAGGTTATGGCCCTCCGGTGGGGATCTCCGGAGGGCCTTCCATCGGGGATCTCGGGAGGACCTTCCGTCGGGGTCTTTCCAGCGGGGCTTGCGGTGAGGGATGTCGCTGGACCGCGCGGTTTCTACGGCCGGATGCGGCGAGAAGACCACCGGCGGCGGGTTACGGCCACAGCCATCACAGCGGTCGCCAACAGCGCCAGCGTGGCCGGTTCCGGGGCCGGTTGAAACAGCAGCGTCACGCCGTTCAGGGCCAGCCGGTCACCCGCGGATGCAGTGCTCGCATTGACGGAGAGCGTGTCAGTGAAGGAGAGATAATTCAGCGGGCTCGTCGTTGACGTCACCGTGTCAAAGGTTGTCGCCGACAAAGGGGTGTTCAGGTCGGAGCTTTGCGAACCGCTGACGTTATTCGCGCCGACGCTGCTCAGGACCGAGGACACCCTGGCATTGTTGTCTTCGTTCTGAGCTGAACCATCGATCGTGTTCGTGATGCCTGAAATCCCGAGGCTGTCAGTCAGCGGCGTTGCGGTTACGGTGAAACTCAGTGTTTGGTCAGCGGTACCGGAATCACCGGTGAATATTGCGGATGTTGTCGGGTTATTCGCGATCTCGATCTCTGTTCCACCGCGGTCGCTTGCAAGCGCAAGAAGTTCGAGACTGCCGCATCCCGCACAATTCGAGAACGAGAACTGCATGTTACCGTACTGGTAGGCGTACGTAATATCCGGACCGGTGCTGTACTGCAGAGTGACGGAGTCACCGGTGGTAATCGGAGTAGCTGTGGGATCCGCATGCGCCTGTTCCGCCGCGCATAGCAGCGCGAGCAGTGTCGCGCTCAGGCCGGCCAATTTACGAACGACTCTCATGTGACCCTTTCGAACCCGCGTTTCCGGATCTTTGTTTTGTAATCGATAGCAGGACCCAGCATCGGTGTAAATGCAAAATGACGTCTTGTCGAAAAGGGATGATTCCCAGATTTCTAGACGATCGTCCGATGCTCATGTGGTGCGTCTGCGGTCCGCGACATCGGCGATCCGCACCCCAAGCGGACCTCAGAGCGATGAGCCACAAAGCAATGGTCGGCAGTGCTGCCGCCGGTCCGAACCTTCACGAAGGACCGACCCCTTGCACGCCGAGCTTTCGAACAAAGGCATTCGTCGGATGGCTCTGAAGTCCGCCGCACTGTGGATCCACTGCAAAGCGGACGTCGGAATCATGCACGACATTGGAAAAACAAGGAGTTGCGAATGTCCTGGGTCGATCCTAGAGCTCGTTGGGAGTTGATCCATGGCGCGACGAACGTTCGCATCGGACATCAGCACTCATTGTGAGCGAACCACGAGTGGTAACTTCATCGGACAGAATGCGGGAGATTGGCGCCCGAGCCGAGTTGGCTGCGTGCCGCTGCAGCGGCTCTGCGTACTAGTGGGGCACCCGTAGCCCGGCCCCGGCTGCAGACGATTCGGCCTCCTTGCCGCCGATGTCGTACTGCCTGACCGTCACATCCGCTACGGCCGCGGCAACCAGGGCCGGGACATTGTCCCGCACCATCGCCTGACGCAGTGCCTCGCGCTCCATAGTGAAGGGCCGGGCCGGCTGATGGCGCCGTTCCTCGACCTTCAAGACGAACCACGCCCCCCGACTGAGCACCGGTAGCGGCGTGAACTGGCCGGGTTGCAGCGAAAACACCACCGCGCCGATTTCGGGGGTCATCTGGTCGCGCGCCGCGAAGCCGGCGTCTCCGCCTTTCGATGCGGTGGCGTCCTTGCTTGACCGCTTGGCAACCGTGGCGAAATCCGCTCCGCCACGCAGCTCACCGACAATCGCCAGTGCCTCCTGTTCGGTCGGCACCATGATCACCCGCACGCGCAACTCGTCAGGGCCAGGTTTGCCGGCGATGTCTTTGTTGTATCGATCCAGCAGCGCGGCTTCGGTCACCGACTGCGCCGATTCCCGGTTGAGCAGTTCGTTCACCAGCACCTGTTCAGATGCCGTTTTCATTTTGCGCCGCACCTCCGGGTCCTCGTCCAACCCTTGTCGCTGCGCGCGGACCAGCAGCGCCTGCTGGCGGATCAGCTGCTGAAGAATGCCCGGATACAGATCCTCGAACGGTCGTCCGGCCATGTTCGGGGGCAGCGCCCGGATCGCGTCGCCCACCTCACCGAGTGTCACGGCGCGACCATCGACCTCCGCGACGACCGTTTCGGCGCTTTTCGTCCGCTTGTCGCTGGTATCGTAGACCGGCGTCTTCGTATCGAATATCGGCCGCTTCAGGTCCCCGGGCGCGAACGGCGAGGGACTGGGCGCCGACGACGGCTGCGCCACAACCCTGCCGGCGGGCAAGCTGACCGACGCGATCGCCCATACCATCGCGCTGCCGACGAGAAGATGACGCCGTCGGTTTCGACGTGACATAGGTAGTCATCCGGAATGGTTGAGCATGACCCACTCCATAGCATGGGCCGGCCAGCCGGTGCGACAGCGTAATGCCGTTGTCGGCGATCAGCCCCCGACAGTCACCTTCCCACCACCCGCGGCCGATGCCGCCACCGCCTCAAACACGGCGACGCCGTGCATGATCTGATCCAGCGGCGTCGGGAACGGCCGGCCGGCGACGATGCTCGCGGCAAAAGCCTCGAGCTCCGCGGTCAACATGTTGAATCCAAGGGTCTCCGTCACTTCAGGCTCGCCCGAGCCGTGCGCCGCGCCGCCGCCCGCCGGGATGAAGCGGTACGTCGTCATGGGATGTCCGAGGATTTCGGCGAAGCCCTTCGTGCCATAGACCGCCATGCGGTAATGCGGGGTTGCGGCCGTGGAGCAGAAGATGTGACCGGACGCGCCATTTGCAAACCGCAGCAGCACGTCGGTGGTGTCGTCGGCGAGTGGCGCGGCACGGCGTGCCACTTCGGCGTAAACCTGCCGGATCGGTCCGAACAGGTCGATCATGCCGTCCACGAGGTGCACGCCGATCGCGGTCATTGCGCCGGCCGGCGCCTCGTCGGGCCGCACACGCCAGGCGTCTTCGGTCAGCGAAATCCCGTGCAGGGCGGTCTGCTCGGCGCTGATCGTGACCAGCGTGCCTAGGCGTCCGCTGCTCACCGCCCGCCGAAGCAGCACCATCGAAGGATGGAACCGCCGGTTGAACCCAACTGCCAGCACGATGCCAGCCTCGTCAGCCGCGGCCTTCGCTCTGGTGGCAGTCGACAGGGACAGGCTGAACGGCTTCTCGACGAAGACGTGCTTGCCGGCGCGCGCGGCTCGGATCACCTGTTCAGGGTGCTGAGTATGCGGCGTCGCGAACACCACGGCGTCGATCTCCCTGTCGCCGAGGATCGCATCGAGCGAACCAACCCAGCGCAGTCCGGCTTCCGCGCAGAAGACGGTGGCGGTCGCCTCGGTGCGGGTGTGCGCCGTGGTGAAGCGGAGCGCAGCGCTGCTCCTGACGCTGTTGACAAGGTTCTGGCCCCACCAGCCAAGCCCGACGATGGCCGCTCGTATCATGTGCCGTCCCCTCCGATTTCTTCCACCAGCGTTCGAACGAAGTCCTGCATCACGCGGTTGCGTGCGTCGGCTAGCACCCGCCCTCGTTTGGTCTGGAAGCTTTCCGCGATTCTAAATAATTTGGTATCAAAATGGTCTAGCGCAAAGCGGCGATCGTCCAGTTCTCGGTGGGCCGCTGGTGGATCGGCGGGATCGTACAGTGCGGATCCCATCCGCCCCGCCACATAGAAACAGCGGGCGATGCCGATTGCGCCAATCGCATCCAACCGGTCAGCGTCCTGCAGCACCCGAGCCTCCGTGGTCTCCGGCGGAATACCGGCAGAGAAGCTGTGGGCCTCGATCGCGTGCGTCACCTGGCCGATACGCCCGTCGTTCCAGCCAAGCCGGCCCAGAATTTGACGGGCCTCGGCAGCGGCCAGTCGCGAGGCCTGCGATCGCAGTGGTGAGTTCTTCTCTACTGCCACGCAGTCATGCAGCAGGACCGCGGCGGTCAGGATGGTCCGGTCGCAATCTGGCTCCTGTTCTGCGATACGGGCGGCGTTGCGCCACACGCGCAGCAGATGGGAGCGATCATGCGATCCGTCGTTGGCCCCGGACGTGGGAGCGCCCCCGGGCCCGGGGGCGCCCTGCGTATGCTCCGTCAGCAGGTGCTCTGCCAGTTCTGCTTGATCTCCGAAAAGCGCCTCGATGTCCTGCATGGGCCTCCCGCATCGCACGTTCCTGAGAACAATGCCGGGCCGCGGCTGCCTCATGCAACCCGCGCGTGCTGTAGAGTTCGTCACACGATCATCGCGAAACCATCACGTGGTGATCGCAGTCCGCTCCTGTCGTTCGCCGCCACTTCTCGCTCAGGTCCCGGCGTTTGGTGCGGCGGGGTCTCCTCAGCCGCCACGTCAGATGGGGCATCTGACTTTCGTGAGCCTTCTACGCGGGCGGCTCCAGGGGCTCGTCTTGTCGTCCGCCGGCGGTTCGCGGGCCTGTGTCATTGCGAGGGCCGCGATGACGCGTCAATCTCAAAGAGCGCGGGCACGAATGCACCGCTTGCCGCGTTGTCTTGATGGTTGCGAACACTCGTTCCTCGCGATGCTAAAGGCCGCGCCAGCAGGAGAGCAGACACATGAATGATTTCGAACTGGTCTGGGATTCGCGATGCAGTGTGGCCGAGTCGCCCGTGTGGGACGCCGCCACCCGGCGTCTGCTGTTCTGCGATATCAACGGCAAGCGGATCAATGCGCTGTCGGTGGACAGTGGCGCTCGCGAATCGTGGGATTTTCCCGAGGTGGTGGGAAGCTTCGGCCTGTGCCGCTCCGGCCGCCTGGTCGTGTGCCAACGTCACCATGTCGTCCTGTTCGATCCCGCGACCCACAAGCTTGCCGATCTGACGCAGAAAATCGACGAACCGGCCACCAACCGGCTGAACGACGGCAAGGTAGGACCGGATGGCGCGTTCTGGGTCGGGAGCATGGACGAAAATTCGCCGCGCCAGAAGCTCGCCGCGCTGTATCGCGTCACGCCGGACGGACGCATCAGCAAGCAGGAAGCAGGCTATGCTGTATCCAATGGTCTGGCATGGTCGCCCGATGGGCGCGTTATGTACCATTCCGATTCGACGGCCGGGATCATCGAAGCATGGGACTTCGTCCCCGCCACCGGTGACCGCTCCAACCACCGTACGCTCGCAAAGCTGACCAATGAGGAAGGGCGTCCTGACGGCGCCGCAACTGACGCCGACGGCAATTATTGGTCTGCCGGACCTTCTGCGGGCTGCATCAACTGCTTTGGTCCAACCGGCGAATTGGTGCGCAAGTGGGCGTTTCCGGTGCCAGGCCCGACCATGCCCTGCTTCGCTGGGGAGTGGCTGTACGTCACATCGCTGCGTGAGGGGAAATCAGCCCAGGTCCTGGCTGACTTCCCCGCGCTCGGCGGCTTGTTCCGGGCCCCCGCGCCGGCGGTCGGCGCCCCGGTGGGACGGTTCGCCGATCAATAGGGCCGGTAGGGCGGCGGCGGCGGCGGATAGGCAGGCTCATAGCGTGGCGCCGGGCGCTGCGGGGTGGTCGCGGCGCCGCCAACGGCACCAAGTGCACCACCCGCGAGACCGCCAACAACGGCACCGCTGCCGCCGCCCGCCAGCCCGCCGATCGCGGCCCCGGCGCCCGCGCCAAGCAACCCCCCGCCGACGGCCCGCTGACCGGGATCATAGGGATCGGTGCAGCCGGCGACCGTAAGCCCCAGGATCAGGGCGCACGGCGCGAATAAGCGTTTCATTACGAAATATCCTCGTTCCTGTAACGATAGCTCCATATGGGAGCCGATCGTGGCGGAGCCGAGGCACGCAATGTCACGAAATCGTGAAGAAATCAGGAAATCGCGCGCAGCCGTGGCTGTGCCGGCTGTGTATCAGCCCGGCCAAGATGGTTGAGGAACACGGTGCAGAACTGCCGAGCGGTGTTTGCGGTTACTTTAGCATGCAGTGCCCGCCAGCGCTCGCGACGCTCCTCCAGTTCCATGGCCAGCCCGATATGCATCGCTTCGGCGATCTCATCGGAATCGTAGGGATTGACGATCAGTGCCTCGGTCAGTTCCTCAGCCGCGCCGGCGAAACGTGACAGGATCAGCACGCCGGGATCCTCGCCATCCTGGGCAGCAATGTATTCCTTGGCCACCAGGTTCATACCGTCGCGCAACGGTGTGACGACCGCGAGCCGCGATAGCCGGAAGAACCCCGCCAGCGTATCGCGCTTCACCGCTCGGGTCATATAGCGCAACGGTGTCCAGTCGAACTCGGAGTATCGCCCATTTGTGTCGCCAACGATACGATCGAGTTCGCGTCGCAGGCGTTGATAGGCACCCTGTTCCTCGCGTGAGCGCGCGGCGATCTGGAGAAAGCTGACCTGCCGCCGATGCTGGGGATAGTTGGCGAAAAAACGGCCGATTGCCTCGAACCTGTTAATCAGGCCTTTCGAGTAGTCAAGCCGGTCCACGCCGATCGCCAGCCCCCCCTTGCTCAGGCTTTCCCGCAGCAGGCGTGCATCGGCGCTGCGTGCGGCCTCTACGGCCTGCTTTGCGAAGCCCCCG
>DASWON010000368.1:0-7764 GCA_036398735.1 Rhodopila sp. | reverse complement strand
CTGCTGCGGGCCAGGCGCGAGACAACCGTCGAGGGGCTATGGAAAGCCCTCGGCGTGGTGTCCGACATGGTCTCCTCAAATGAGTGCGCCAACTTCATCCGACACGCCGGTTATCGCCAGTCAGCGTGAAACGAGTCTAGCCGAGTCGTTTCGCCATATACACCCGATCGAAGCCATTCTCGGTTCGGCGTTCGATTTGCAGATATCCCCTCGCCGTATAGATGGCGATGTTCTCGGCCATCAACGCATTCGTATACAGGGTGATCGTATCCCAGCCATTGCGCGCGGCCTCCGTCTCTGCGAAATCCAGAAGCTGTCGTCCAAACCCCAGTCCTTGCCGATCTGGCCGTATCGCGATGTTGTCCAACAGGAAGCGATCCGCACCGTTCTCCAGCACGAGCACCCCCGCCACTTCGTGCGCATCTTCGAGTATCCAGACCTGATCGGCAGCGAGGCGGGCGCGATAGTCGTCCAGCATCGGCCCTGGCGGTGATCCGATGATCGCAACGTACCGTTGATAGGCCGACAGTACGACATCCTGAACGATGTCGGCCTCATGGATGTGGGCTTTCCGGATCATGCCGTGGCCGTAATCAGCTCCCGCTCCGCCGCGGCTTGCAGCCCGATCGCCTGGGCCAGCCGCTCCAGCCGGCGGATGACGCTCTCGCCCGAGAACACGCCGCTGTTTTCCCGCAGCAGCAGCACCAGCCGGGATCCCTCGATCCGTAGCCGGGTCCCGGCCAGCAGGTCCTTCGTCCCGGCCGACAACGTGTAAGCCAGACGCAGAGCGATCCCAAGCACCTCGGCTCGGTTTGCGGTGTCTACGTCCAACAGCAGGCGTGATGGCCGCAGAAAGGGAGCATCTGACTCGGCTTCGTAGCGAAGTGCGACGGCAAGAGCCAGAAAGGCTCGCGAATGGTGATCGAGCCCCACACCCGGCTGGCGAAGCACCCGCAGAAACGCCTGTTCGGCCCGGAACTCGGGGTGGTCATGGCTGCCGATGTCGGACATCCAGCACATGGCCTCCCGCAGTCGTTCGGCTGCCGGGGTTTCCCGCGGAAACAACGGCCGGGTCCAGTCCACCAGGGCAGGCGGCAACGAGGGGTCGCGGCCATGGCGGGCGGCGAGTTCCCAGGCGGCGCCCATGAGCGGATCCTGCTCCTGAATCTCCCGCGGCATGCGTCGCATGAACCAGCCTTCCCGAAGTCCGCTGGCGCTGAAAACCACCCGGCGCACGGCGGTTACACGCAGCAGTCGCCGTAGCGCCACGGCGGCAAACGGCAGGTCGTCGATGCGGCGGCGTGGCGCACCGGGCAATCTCTCGAGCACCTTGCGTGCGGCGGTAGAAATCAGCCCGGTCAGATCGCGGGCTTCCTCGCGCCCGATCGTATAGTGATGGACCATGTTCAGCGGGTAGCCGGTCTGCGCCATATGGATCCTGGCCAGGGCACGCCATGCCCCGCCCACCAGATAAAGGTCGCTGCCCGCGGCCTCGCTTAGCCAGGGAACCCCCTGTAGATCCTCCTCGGCAATGGCGCGTGCTCGGACCGGGTCTCCTTCGGACCGCTCGGCCAGGCGAATGACCCCGAGGCGAAGTGTCTGTGATGGTCCGCGGGTGCCGGCAACCAGCCGCACGACTTCCAAGGAGCCGCCGCCGATGTCGGCAAGCACGCCGTCCGCCGCCGGAATGCCGCACAGCATGCCGTCGGCGGAGTACGCCGCTTCCTCGACTCCGGACAGGATGTGAATGGGCACGCCTGGCATCCGCTCCCGCAGTGCCGCGACAAATGCCGGGCCATTGTCAGCGTCGCGCACCGCCGCGGTGGCCAGGACTTCGAATGGTTCGGCACCCATGGCGCGAGCGACCGCGTGATAGCGGTGCATGACCATCAACGCCTGTCCCACGCCCTCTTCGTTCAGGCGGCCGGTCGTTTGCAGCCCGCGGCCCAGGCGTAGCACGGCCTTCTCATTAAAGATTGGCATCGGATTGCGGGTATGGCCCTCATAAACCACCAATCGCACCGAATTGGAGCCGAGGTCGACGACACCGCAGCGGGGCAGCGGAAGAGGCGGGGCGAAGGGCATCCTTCAGTCCTGCATTACTCGGTCCTGCCGCCGTGTCGGCGAGACGGGGGATGCCACCGCCGGGCCATGAAGCGCTGATCCGCGGCCGGACAAGGACGGGTTCGTCATAAAGTAATCATGTGCGGAGACGGGCTTGCGTCCGGGCGCGACGCGAGTCCAGTGGCCGTCCGCGCTCAGTTCCCACGATTGCAGCGAATCTTTCAGGTTGATCACCATGATCTGGTCCAGCACCTGCGCATGAACGGTGGGGTTATGTATGGGTACGAGAGTTTCGACCCGCCAGTCCATATTTCGCTCCATCCAGTCAGCGGAGCTGATAAATACCCGAGCATGTCGGCTCGGAAGCGGATAGCCGTCGCCGAAAACGCAGATACGCCCGTGCTCGAGGAAACGCCCGACGATCGACTTGACGCGGATATTGTCGGACATGCCGGGCACGCCTGGCCGTAAGCAGCAAATACCGCGGATGACCGCCATGATCTTCACGCCGGCGCGGGAGGCCTCATACAACGCGTCGATCAGTTCGACGTCGGTCAGGCTGTTCATCTTCAACCAGATGTTGGCTGGCTTGCCGTCCCGCGCGAACGCGATTTCGTTGTGGATCAAGGCGAGTAGTTTCGTCCGTGTCGTCAACGGACTGAATCCCAGTTCCTCCATGATTTCCGGACGGGCATAGCCGGTCATAAAGTTGAAGAGGCGAGCGGAATCACGAGTCAAAGCCGGGTCGGTCGTGAAGAAACTCAGGTCGGTGTATATCCGCGCGGTGATCGGGTGATAATTCCCGGTCCCAAAATGCGCATACGATCGTATCGCCCCTGCTTCCCGGCGCACCACTAACGACAGTTTCGCGTGGGTTTTGAGTCCGGTAAATCCATAGACCACCTGCACACCTGCGGCTTCCATGCGTCGTGCAAGCCGGATGTTTGCCTCTTCGTCGAATCGGGCGCGCAACTCCACCATGGCGGTGACCGACTTGCCGGCCTCGGACGCCTCGATCAGCGCATTGACGATCGTACTGTCGCGACTGGTGCGGTAAAGCGTCTGCTTGATCGCGATCACCGCCGGGTCCTGCGCCGCCTGGCGGAGGAACTGCACCACGACGTCGAAACTCTCGTAGGGATGGTGGACGATGATATCCTTGGCACGGATCGCGGCGAAGCAATCGCCGCCGAAGTCGCGAATCCGTTCCGGGAAGCGAGGTGTGTACGGTGCGAACAACAGATCGTGCCGGTCGTCCACGATCATCTGCTTCATGTCAGCGAGGCCCAACAGGCGCTGATCCTCATGGATCTCGTCCGGCACGGCATCCAGTTCGTCGATGACCAGTTCCCGCAGCTCCGGCGGCATACCGGCGGCGATCTCCAGATGGATCGCCTTCCCCCGGCGCCGGCGCTTCAGCGCCGTTTCGTAAGATCGCACGAGGTCCTCGGCTTCTTCTTCGAACTCCACATCCGTGTCACGAATCACCCGGAAGAGGCCATGCCCGGTCAGGCGGAAGCCCGGAAAAACCCGATCCAGAAACAACACCACCAAATCGTCCAGCAGGATAAACCGGATCGGTTCGACGGCATCACCGGCCGGCAGACGAACGAAACGGTCGATCTGGCTTGGCAGCGGCAACAAGCCGCGCATGCCCTGTCCGTCATCCTCGCGGACCAGATGCAGGGCGAGCACCAGGCCGAAATTCGAAATGAACGGGAACGGATGCGCCGGATCGACCGCGAGAGGAGTCACGACTGGAAAAACCCGCTCCATGAACCAGGCATCGAGCCAGTTCTTGTCTTCCTCAGACAGGGTGTTGGTGTCGCACAATGCCACTCCGGCCTCTCGGAGCAGCTTGAGAAGCTCGCCCAGGATCCGCTGCTGGTCTGCCAGCAGCAGTTCGGCGCGCTGCTTGATATCGGTCAGCTGCTGCGCCGCGGTGCGGCCGTCGGCGGAGACCAATGTCGCGCCTGCCTTCGCCTGGCCGATCAGGGCAGCAACACGGACCGAATAGAACTCGTCCAGGTTCGAGGCGCTGATCGACAGGAAGCGCAGGCGCTCCAGTAGCGGGTGCCGCGGATTTTCTGCCTCTTCCAGAACGCGATGATTGAAATCCAGCCACGACAACTCGCGATTAATGAAGCGCTCCGGCTGATCAAGCGGCGCCGCCAGTTCGGTGGATTGATGGTGTTGCTTTGCCCTCGGGGGCTTCAACGTGGCTTGTTTCGCTGCGGATGATCCGGTCCGTTCGCCCAATTCCACGGTCTCGGCCTTGAGCACCATTGATGCGGTCCCTTCGCGTGTTGAGAAGACACTTTACAGGAAGCCGGGGGACTGGGAGGAGGGGGGCCCCCCTGACATGCAAACTTCATCCGCGCTCGAAATAGCCGTTTCATCTTCCGCCAGGACCCGCGCCGCAAGCGACCGAGTGATCGCCTTCCCAGACACCATGCTGAGCTGGTCCAGCCGCTGGACCGCCTGCCGCAGAGCCGCAGGAGATCGCGGCAGATGGGTCAGCAGCCACTGCTGGACGGACTGCGCCACGCTCAGTTGTCGATCCGACAGCAGACGCATCAACAGTGCCGCGAGCAAATCGTCGCTGGCCGGCTGAACTTCGACCGCGGTGATCGCACGCAGGCGGCTGGAGAGATCCGGCAGGAGAGCCGGCCAGCGCGACGGCGGTTCGCGGCTTGTGAGCAGGAGCCGCAGGCCCCGGTCTCGCGCCGTGTTCAGCAGATGCAGCAACAGCGGTTCGGAGGCGACGCGGTCCGCATCGTCGAGCGCCAAAGCCCCGCCCTCGGCCTTGCCGTTCAGATCGTGCAACGCCTGATCCGTCAGCATCGGGCCGGTCAGCAGATCAGCCTTGTTCCGCTCCGCCCAGATGTGCAGCAGATGCGATTTGCCGCACCCGGGCGGCCCCCACAGCGCCAGGCGACGCTCGGGCCATTCGATGTCGATCCATGCCAGCGCCTCCCGGTTTGACGCGGCCGGCAGGAAGTCCCGCGAGTCGTAGTCAGGCACAAACGGGAACGGCAGCAGCAGTTGCATAGAACGCTCCGCCGCCATCACACGGAGGGGGGATCGAGATAGAGCGGGCTGGCCAGGTACCGTCGGAGCCAGAACCGTGCCAGTACGCCGATCGTCGCTGCAACCGGCACGGCCAACATGACCCCGAGGAAGCCGAACGCGGCACCGCCGGCGAACAATGCGAAGATTACCCATACCGCCGGCAGTTCCACCCGATCCCCAAGGAAGCGCGGGTAGATGACATAGCCTTCGAGGACCTGTCCGATGATCAGCACGGCGCCGATCACCACAACCCCGCGCCAGTGCGGAAATTGCGCCAGCGCGAGGCCGAGTGCCGTCACTCCCCCGGTGATCGATCCGACATACGGGATGAATGACAGCAGTCCGGCGGTCAGTCCGACGATGAGCCCCAGATCCAGACCCGCCAAGGTGAGCGTGGCAGCGTAATACAGCGCCAGAAACAGACAGCACAGCGCCTGTCCGCGTACCCATGCGGACAGAATGCGATCAACCTCCAGCGCTTGCGCGCGGATCACGTCCCGATAACGATACGGCAGCCAGGAGTCGATCATCCGCACGACGCGCGGCCAGTCTCGCAACAAATAGAATCCGACGACCGGCGTGACCACAGCCAACGACAACAGGTTGAAGATGGCAAAACCGCTGCCGATCAGACCGGTCACGGTGGACAGCAGGATGCTCAGCATCGACCCCGCCTGCCCGCTGACGAGGTCCCGCAACTTGTCATTCACGACGTCGGGGCCGAAATTCTCCTGCAGGTGGGTCAGCACCTCGCGAGCCCAGCCCTGCAGCAGCGTGGCGTATTGCGGGATTCGGTTCACCAACAGCCCGACCTGCACGATCACCAGCGGATACAGCAGCAGGGCGAACAGCAACACGGCTGCGAGCACGGCCAGGATCATCAGCAGCGCAGCAGCACCACGCGGCACGCCTAGCCGCGTCAGTCGGGTTGCCGCGGGATCAAGCGCGTAGGCGATCACCGCTGCCGCGACGAACGGCGCCAGGACGGATGCGAACAGCTGCAATGCCAGCCAGAACACCACGAGCAAGCCGATGACAAAGGCGAAACGCTGTGCCCGTGTCGCGTGGAACACGCGCACGGTTCCAGGCGCTGTTGCCGGTTCGGCGAGTGGCGTTTCCGCGGGCTGCGTTTCCGCGGATGGCTCCGCGATCAGTTGATCCTGCTGCGCTGCCGGCAACTCTGTCTCCCGGGTCAATCGTCACGTGCTGTTCCAGACATGTCTCTACGAGCCAAACGCTCGTCACGACCGAGCATTGGATCAGCACATCCAACGGGTCGGTATCCCAAGGGGGCCGGTCATCGGCTGGTTCCCGTCAACACAACGCGCACCGCGGTGCTCACCTTCCTAGTATCGCGCATCAGTGACGCGCGATACGTCGGTTTTGATATGGGGCATCCGGTTCGCGGCCTGCCCGTGGTCGCGTCGCGGCCCACGCTTCTCTGCGTCGGATCCGGACACTGGCACAGCCAGGATGACGACGCCTTCCGCGATCGGCAACTTACGGACCATCACCATGATATCAAGCCAATCGGAGGGTGGGCTCACCCCGGGCGTCACATGGGTCACTCCGGCAGAACCTGGTGCGGGACCGCGCCGGCACGCGTGTCGACGGGATACAGCGCAGGATGGCGCTGTCGGCGAACCGGACACCGACCCTGGCTATGAAACGGCGAAAAGGTGGTCCTCGATGGTGGCTTTCCCGGCGGCACGGTGGACAGAACGGACGGACAAAAAGCGATCATACGCATGAGGTTCGCGACAGACGTCGCGGTGCCCGGACCAGCCGCGTGGCTGTCAAGGGTGCTCTGATGGCCGCCATACTGTCGATTGCAATCGGTGGCCCGCCCATGGTTTCTGTCTTCTCCATTGACCGAGCGGCAAGCGTGATAGGGGTTTGGCATGACGAGCGCGGATCACCAAGGTGGCCATCAGGCGCTGCGGACGCATAAGCGGCTGGATTACCGTGCTTCGGGGGTCGACATCGAAGCCGGTGACGCGCTTGTGGAGATGATCAAGCCACTGGCACGCGCGACCAACCGCCCGGGGGTGATGGGCGGCCTGGGTGGGTTCGGTGCGCTGTTCGACCTGAAGGCCGCAGGGTTCACCGATCCAGTCCTGGTTTCCACCACTGACGGTGTCGGAACAAAACTGAAAATCGCGATCGAGACGGGACTGCACGACACCGTCGGCATTGACCTCGTGGCGATGTGCGTCAACGACCTGGTGGTGCAAGGTGCGGAGCCGCTGTTTTTCCTGGATTATTTTGCCACCGGAAAGCTGTCCGCAGAGCAGGCCCGCAAGGTGATTGCCGGCATCGCCAGCGGCTGTCACGAAGCGGGGTGTGCCCTCGTCGGGGGCGAAACCGCCGAGATGCCGGGCATGTACGCCGGAGATGATTACGATCTGGCGGGGTTCTCGGTCGGCGCGGCGGAGCGTGGCGATCTGCTCCCTCGGTCGGTTGCACCCGGTGACACGATCCTGGGACTGGCGAGCGCCGGCGTACATTCGAACGGTTTCTCGCTGGTGCGCCGAGTTGTCGAGACCAGTGGCCGGCTTTGGAGCGATCCGGCACCCTTCGCGCCGGGTGAGACATTGGGCAGGGCGCTCATGACGCCGACTCGGATCT
>DASWON010000367.1:0-25961 GCA_036398735.1 Rhodopila sp. | reverse complement strand
ACCCAGGGCGCCGTCGGCAACGCGGTGGTCCACCGCCAGGGTGCACGTCATCACGGTGGCGATGCCCAAGTCACCGTCCTTCTTGACGACCGGCCGTTTCTGGCCGGCGGCAACCGCCAGAATTGCTGCCTGCGGTGGATTGATGATCGCGGTGAATGACGAGACGCCGAACATTCCCATGTTCGAGATCGAGAAGCCGCCACCCTGGAATTCCTCAGGCTTCAGCTTTCCGGCACGTGCCCGGCCAGCCAGATCCTTCATGTCGCGGCTGATCGTGGCCAGCCCCTTGGTGTCCGCGCGGCGGATGATCGGCGTGATCAACCCTTCTGGGATCGCCACCGCGACACTGATATCCACGTCGTCGTAGACGGCCATCCCGTCGTCGGTCCAACTCGCGTTCAGCGCCGGCACCTTGCGCAAGGTCGCCGCCGCCGCCTTGATCACCATGTCGTTGATGGTAATGAGATAGAAACCCGGCCCCTCCTTGGGCGCCTTCGCGTTCAACTGGCCCATCAGGCCGATCATCGCATCGATCTCGATGTCCATCGACACATAGAAGACCGGGGTGCTGGCCGTCGACTCGGTCAGCCGCCTGGCGATCACCTTCCGCATCGTGGTGTGTGGCACCAGCTTGTGCGGGGCCGTGATGGCCGTCGCCGGCGCCCGGACCAGCGGCGGTGCCGGTGGTTCGCTGACCGCAGCGGGCGTGGCGGCGGGCGGCGCGGCACCTGGGGAAGGGGCCGCCGCGGTGGCACCCCCCTTCTGTGCGGCCTCGATGTCCGCCCGCACGATCCGGCCGTTTGGCCCGCTGCCCTTCAGCGCGGACAGGTCGATCCCCGCCTGCAGCGCCATGCGACGCGCCAGGGGCGAGGCGAAGATCCGCTCGTCCCCCGCATGGCCGTTGGGCAGTGGCGCCGCCGGCTTTTGCCCCGGCGCTTGCGCGGCGGCCGCGGGCTTCGGATTCGGTGTCGGCGCCGCCGCCTGCGGTGCGGCGGCTTGCGGCGGCGCGACGGCCTCCGGTGCCGCTGCTGCCTGTGGCGCCGCGGTCGGTGCAGGCGCCGCGTTCGGCGAAGATGCCGCCGCCGTGTCCGGTACCACCTCGCCGGGTGCGACAAGCACCGCGATTGGTGCGTTCACCGCGATGTTGGGGGTACCGTCCTCGACCAGGATCTTGCCGAGCACGCCCTCATCAACCGCCTCAACCTCCATGGTCGCCTTATCGGTCTCGATCTCGGCGATCACGTCCCCGGCCTTGATGGTCTCGCCTTCCTTCTTCAGCCAGCGGGCGAGGGTGCCCTCGGTCATCGTCGGGCTCAGCGCCGGCATCAGGATATTGGTGGCCATCGGTAACGCTCCCCCGCTCAGACGATCTTCTTCACCGCTTCCACCACCCAGTCGGGCTGCGGCAGCGCGAGTTTTTCCAGGTTCGCCGCATAGGGAAGCGGCACATCCACCCCATGCACCCGCACCGGCGGTGCGTCCAGCCAGTCGAATGCGTGTTCGATGATCTGCATCGCGATCTCGGCACCGATGCCGGCGAACGGCCAGCCTTCCTCCACGGTCACCAACCGATTGGTCTTCTTCACGCTTTCCACGATCGTCGCGGTGTCCAGCGGGCGCAGCGAACGCAGGTTGATGACCTCCGCCTCGATCCCCTGTTCGGCCAGGGCGTCGGCCGCCCGCATTGCCACGCCGACCATGATGCTGAACGCCACCAGCGTCACGTGCGTGCCGGCGCGCTCGATTTTGGCCTTGCCGATCGGCAGGATGAAGTCGTCGTCGACCGGACACTCGAACGTCTGGCCGTAGAGGATTTCGTTCTCCAGCACGATCACCGGATTCGGGTCACGGATCGCGGCGCGCAGCAGCCCCTTGGCATCCGCCGACGACCACGGCGATACGACCTTCAGGCCCGGCACGTGGGCATACCAGCTGGCGTAGCACTGTGAGTGCTGCGCTCCGACCCTCGACGCCGCCCCGTTTGGGCCACGGAATACGATGGGACAGCCCATCTGGCCGCCGGACATGTACAATGTCTTCGCGGCGCTGTTGATGATCTGGTCCATCGCCTGCATGGCGAAGTTGAACGTCATGAACTCGACGATCGGCCGCAGCCCGTTCAGCGCCGCCCCGACCGCCATGCCCGCAAATCCGTGCTCCGTGATCGGCGTGTCGATAACCCGCTTCGGTCCGAACTCCTCCAGCAGGCCCTGGCTGATCTTGTAGGCGCCCTGATATTGCGCGACCTCCTCGCCGATCAGGAAGACGTCGCCATCGCGGCGCATTTCCAGCAGCATGGCATCGCGCAGCGCCTCGCGCACGGTGGTCGGCCTGGTCGGCCCCCAGTCCTTCTCCGGCGCGGGGGCTGCCTCCAGAGCGTCCTTGCGCTGGCCCTTGGCGGCCTGTTCGGCGATCGCCTTCGGATCGGCTGCCTCACCAGCCGATTGCGCCGGAGCAGGTTCCGGCGCCGCGGCGGGCGTAGCAGCCGCGGCTTTCGGCGCCGGAGCCGCCTCCGCAGCCGAGATGTCCTCCCCGTTCGCACTCAGCACCGCGATCGGTGTGTTCACCGGCACGCCTTCGGTGCCCTCATCCACGAGAATGCGGGCCAGCTTGCCCTCGTCAACCGCCTCGACCTCCATGGTCGCCTTGTCGGTTTCGATCTCGGCAATCACATCGCCGGCCCGCACGTCATCCCCAACGCCCTTTAGCCAGCGGGCCAGCTTGCCTTCGGTCATCGTGGGCGACAGCGCCGGCATCAGGATCTGGGTCGCCATCGCTCAGCCCTCCAACAGAACATCAGTGTACAGTTCCGAAAGTTCCGGTTCGGGGCTGCTCTGGGCGAAATCCGCCGCGTCCTGGATGATCGCCTTCACCTCATCGTCGATCGTCTTGAAGGTCTTCTCCTCGACATCGAGTTCCTCCAGCCGGTGCCTGGCATTCTCGATGCAGTCATGCTGGGTGCGCATCATCTGGACTTCTTCGCGGGTTCGGTATTTGGCCGGATCGGACATCGAGTGGCCACGATACCGGTAGGTCTTCACCTCCAGCAGATATGGCCCCTTGCCGGAGCGGCAGGACGCGACCGCCTGCTCCGCGGCCTCCTTCACCGCCAGCACGTCCATGCCGTCGACCTGGGCACCCGGAATGCCCCACGGCGCGCCGTTCCTGGACAGATCGTGGCTCGCCGAGGCGCGTTCGACGGATGTGCCCATGCCGTACTTGTTGTTCTCGATGACATAGACGACCGGCAGCTTCATCAGCGCCGCGAGGTTGAAGCTCTCGAACACCTGGCCCTGGTTCGAGGCCCCCTCGCCGAAATAGGTGACCGACACCCGGTCGTTGCCGCGGTACAGGTTGCTGAATGCCAGTCCGGTGCCGAGGCTGACCTGCGCTCCCACGATGCCATGGCCGCCGAAGAAGTTCTTCTCCTTGCTGAACATGTGCATGGAGCCGCCCTTGCCGTGCGAATACCCGCCGGACCGCCCGGTCAACTCCGCCATCACGCCGCGCGCTTCCATGCCTGTCGCCAGCATGTGGCCGTGATCGCGGTACGAGGTGATGACCTCGTCGCCGTCGCTCAGTGCCAGCTGCATGCCGACAACGACCGCTTCCTGGCCGATATAGAGGTGGCAGAACCCGCCGATCAGACCCATTCCGTAGAGTTGACCGGCCTTCTCCTCGAACCGACGGATCAGCAGCATCGTTCGGTATGCCTTGAGCAGAACATCCCGATCCACCGACTTCTCCTTCGGCTTGCTGCGTTTCCTCGCTTCGGCTGCTTGCGCCATATCGAAGTCTCCCGCTTCGGTTCCGTCAGCCGCTCACTAGCGGCATATCGCCCGGTCCGACAAGCGCACCCGGGTGAAAAACATAGATGGTGCAACGCAATAGTGATCATTAACCACATTGTGGTTAACCACTTGTGGCAACGACAGAGAGGGATAGCCGTTTCCGGTCGTCATTTCGTGGGCCGGCCTCTTGGCGAAAGATTGTTGCGCAGGCCCTGCCTTATTCGCAGACACGTTGCCCAATTCGCCCACGGCCGGAACTTTTGCGGAGCCGCCGGGTTCAGGAGTTGCGCCGACAACGGACGCAGCGACATCCAGGAGAACTGCACCGATGACAGCCCAGCAAAACGAAGGCGAAGGCAACCACACCGCTGCGCGGCAATACAACGATGCGCAGAAGCGTTTCACGGAGAGCGGCAAGGTCGCGCCGGCGGCGAAGGATGCCGCGACAGCGGTCGACGGCCCCGAGGGGGCTGAACTGCGCAAAGCCGAGGAACTCGGCAAGCGGCATGCTCATGGCGAAGATCCGCAACTCAAGAAGTAGGTCGGACGAGGTGGCCACGCTGGTCTGCGGCGTGGTTGCCGCCCATCCCGTCCGAGAGCGCGAACCCGGACGTCCCACGCCTCCAGGGGCGCGGGTCTGTGTCGAGGCTGGCCGGCCACCTGTCCGAGGGCAGCGGTGTGCAGGTGGGCGCCGCGTCCTCCGATCGCCATAGTCGTTGGCGATCCTGCTCGACGTTTGCATGATTGCATCGGGTGCGTTCCGGCCCGCCTGCAAAGCGGGGGCCTCGCTCAGCCTTGCCGGCCCGCAGTGCATTTGAGGATGTGATCGGCTTGGGTCGTTCGAGTGCCGCGGTCGGGAAACGATTATCCCGAAACGCTTCCGGACTGTGCAATGCCGGAAACTCCCTCATCCCCGAAGTGCAGGGCGCGCCCCGCGGATCGCGACGCCCGAACGACGCGTTGGACGTACCTGGAGGGGCTCCCCTGGTCACAGGTGGACAAGCAACATGCCTGCGGGTCCCCCCGGGTCGCGACCGCAGTTCCACTCCAGGCCGTGGGCGAGACGGGCGCCAGCGAGCCGGTGAGTGGGCGGATGCCCGGCGGGTCGCGGCGCATGGCTTTCGGGGCGGCATTACGGCCGCACCGTCAGGGGCAGCGGTTTCGCTGGTCGACCATTGCGAAACCGCTGCCGGATTCCCGGCACCGCCGGTGCCGTGGCCTGCGTCTATGTCGTTGCAGGCGGGTTACGCCGCAGCCGCCTCGCGAATGTGACGATAGTTCTGGCTACGGAACCAGGCCATGTATTCGGCGCTGGTCATCGCCGGAAAGCGCGGCTGCTCCCCCTCGCTCACGCAGCTCGGCAGGCAGTCGATCATCGTGTCCGGGTTGGGGTGGAAAAAGTACGGTATCGCGTACCGTGGCCCCTTCGACTTATTGAATGCTCGATGAGGGGTCGAAAGAAAGCGACCGTTACTCCAACGGTTCAGAATGTCACCGATGTTCACAACGAAGCTGTTGGGTACCACCTCCGCATCGATCCATTCACCGGATGCGACGCGGATCTGCAATCCGGGTACCTTGTTCTGTGCCAGAAGGGTAATGAAACTCGAGTCGGTGTGCGGCGCGATGCCGTACTCGTCGGCGCCATACGCCGCCGGCGGGTAGTGGGTCAGACGCAACGAGGTCAGCGGCTGGTCGCACAGCGTGGCGAAATAATCCGCCGGCAGGTCAAGCGCGCGGGCGAACAGCGGCATCAGGCGTTGCCCCAGATCATCCATCGCATCGTAATAACGCAGCGTCGCCTCGCGGAACCCGGGAAGATCCGCCGGCCAGCGATCCGGGCCACCGTCGTCGTCACCGGCGCGCTTGACGAAAAACGCCTCGTTCTCGTTCGGCTTGCTGCCCGCGGCAAGGGCGGAACTGCGGGTCGTGCTGCCATGCACCGGCATATAGCCCTGCATGACCGCGTTGACCTTGACCTGCAGCTTGGCGTCAAGCGGCTGGGCGTGAAACCGCGCGGTCTCGGCGAAGGTCGCGTCAATCAGGTCCGCTGGAACACCATGGTTGATGATGGTGAGAAAGCCGACCGTTTCACAGATCTCACGCAATTGCGCGGCCGTCTCCTCCAGCGCCCCGGGGGCGCCAGCGAGAAACGGCCCAAGGTCGAGGACCGGAATGGTGGTCACTGGTTCAGTCGTCGTAGGCATCGGCCAACTCCTGTGGTGAATGGGGCAGCCCCGGCGCAATTCCCGCACCGTCTGCAGAGCAAGGTATCAAGGGCGCGCGTCGATCCGGAACGGTTGGTTCCGGGCATTACGAGCGGGCCAGGGGAGGAAATCAACGTATGGGGCTGATGTGGCGGCAGCGCGAAGTCCACGTGCTGGCCTGGCGTGACGGCCGCGCCTGAACCGACGCGCGGGATTGGTATGGCCGCTTTCGGACCCACGAGACACCGGCTGAGCGCTGTTCGAGGCCACGGCAACATCGCAGCGCGCCAATAGACAGCCGGAAGGCCGCCACAGGCCTGGCGATCGTGGCAACGCGCCTGCGCGCCTGCTATCGTGGGGGAGGCAACACAGGCCGTGGCTCAGACGGCGGCTTCGCAGAGATTCATGCACCGTGCACCGATCTCGGGCTGCCATTCATGACGGATCCCCACAGGCCGCTGGATGCCACCGCTTCGGGTGCCGGCCCTCATGACGACTGTAACGACATGATCGGCAGGATGACAAGGCTGAGCAAACACGGTCAAGGGATCTGTCGGATCGGTCGCGGAACCATGACGGCGCTGTTTGCCGCGGTGCCGCGGCGTGCGACCCAGCCGCCGGGCTCTGCCGGCTGCATCACAACCGTTGCCCGCACCGCGTACCTCCCGTTGGCACTCCCCTTGGGCCACGCGCCCGGGCCTCGCCGCGTGCCTCCCCCTCGGGCCACGCGGGCCTAGTCCTGCGCAAATGCGCCGGACTTGCCGCCGTCTTTGTGCGTCACGCGCAGTCCGTCGATCCGCATCGAACGGTCGACCGCCTTGCACATGTCGTAGACGGTCAGGGCCGCGAGGCTCGCCGCGGTCAGCGCCTCCATCTCCACACCCGTCTGGCCGGTGGTGCGCACCGTCGCGGTGATCTCCACCGCGTTCTCCATGTCGCGCGGCTCCAGGTCGAGCTTCACCGAAGAGATCGGCAGCGGGTGGCACAACGGGATCAGGTCCGAGGTCCGTTTGGCTGCCATGATCCCTGCGATCCTGGCGACACCCAGCACATCCCCCTTCTTCGCCGACCCCTGGCGGATCATCGCCAAGGTCGTCGGCGCCATCACCACCCGCACCCGCGCCGTGGCGGTGCGCGCCGTCACCGCCTTGTCCGAGACATCGACCATGGCGGCATTCCCGGCCTGGTCGAAATGGGTGAATCCGCTCATGCCGTGAGGCCATCGGCCGGGGGCGTGCCGGCGGCATTGTCCCGCGCAGGCGAGCCGCCGTCTTCCGGCCGCGGAATGAGGCCATCGCCGAGCAGGGTCCGCAGCGCGGCGGTGACGTCCGCCTGCCGCATCAGGCTCTCGCCCACCAGGAAGCAGTTCGTCCCCACCGCCCCCAGGCGCCGCAAATCCTGATTGGTCCGGATCCCGCTCTCCGCGATCGGGAAGCGATCCGGCGGCACCAGCGGCGCCAGCTCGTCTGTAACCGCAAGATCAGTCACTAACGTCTTGAGGTTACGGTTATTAATGCCGATCAGCGAAGTCTCTAGCAGCAGCGCCCGCTCGAGTTCATCGCGGTCATGCACCTCAACCAGAACATCAAGATCGAGGCTCATGGCGACCTGCTCCAGCTCCCGCGCCTGAGCATCCGTCAGCGCCGCCATGATCAGCAGGATGCAGTCCGCGCCGAGCGCTCGGCTTTCGTAGACCTGCCACGGGTCGAGGATGAAATCCTTGCGCAGTACCGGAAGCGTCACCACAGCCCGCGCCGCCTTCAGATACGCCGGGTCGCCCTGGAAATGCGCCGGCTCCGTCAGCACCGACAGGCAGGTGGCCCCGCCGGCCTCGTACGCCTGGGCCAGCGCCGGTGGGTCGAAGTCGGGCCGGATCAGTCCGCCGGAGGGTGACGCCTTCTTGATCTCGGCGATCACCCCGAAGCGGCCGGTCGCGCAGGTCTGCTTCAGCGCATAGCCGAATGCCCGCGTCGGATCGTGACGGGTCGCGATCTCGTGCCGCAAGGCATCGACGCTGCGCTTGGCCTTTCGCGCGGCGACATCCGCCCGGACGTCCGAGCAGATGCGGGCGAGCACATCCGGCATCGAGATACTGTCGTTTGCCATCGGGTCTCCCTAGGACACGGTCGCGGCGCTGACCCGCCGCAAGGTCTCCAACGCGGCGAACGCGGCTCCGGATGCGATGGACCGGGCGCCGATGGACACACCTTCACGCAGATCGCCCGCCTGGCCGGCGACGATCAGCGCCGCGGCGGCATTCAGCAGAACGGTGTCGCGGTAGGCACCGGCGGCCCCCTGAAGCACCGCTTCGAGCGCTGAGGCATTGAACCCGGCATCGCCGCCGTGGATCGCCTCGATCGGCGCGCGCGACAGTCCGGCGTCTTCCGGTTCGACGATGAAACTCGCGATCTTGCCGCCCTGCAGCGCCGTCACGTGATTCTGACCGGCGACGGTCAGTTCGTCGAGGCCCATTCCGTGCACGATCCAGGCAGCCTCATGGCCCAGCGCGGCCAGCGTTTCCGCCATCGGGCGGGTCCAGTCCGGGGCGTACACCCCGGTTAACTGGCGTCGTACACCCGCTGGGTTGGCCAGCGGCCCCAGCAGGTTGAAGATCGTGCGGGTGCCGAGTTCGACGCGCGGCCCGGCGGCGTGGCGCATCGAGGGATGATGCCGCGGCGCGAACAGGAAGACGCAGCCGGCCTCGGACAGGATCGAGGCCAGCGATCCGATCGGTGCATCGACGTTGACCCCGAGAGCGCTCAGCACGTCCGCCCCGCCGGTGCGCGAAGACAGCGCCCGGTTGCCGTGCTTGGCGACCGGCACGCCGCAGCCCGCGACGACGAAGGTGACGGCCGAGGAAACGTTCAGCGTGCCGGCGCCGTCGCCGCCGGTGCCGCACACGTCGATCGCGTCGGCCGGTGCCTCGATCGCCGTCATCCGCGCCCGCATTGCCCGGACCGCGCCGGTGATTTCGGCAACCGTCTCCCCGCGCAGCCGCATCGCCATCAGCAAAGCGCCGATCTGCGCCGGCGTGGCCTCGCCGGACATGATAATGTCGAAGGCGGCCTCGGCCTGGTCGTCCGTCATGGTTTCGCCGGCGGCTAGTCGGGCGATGAACGGTTTCAGGTTGGCCGACATGACTCAGGCGACGCGGTCGAGAGGGGTCTTGGCTGGCGTGTTGCTGCCCCGCGCGAGAGCCAGAAAGTTGGCCAAAATCGTGTGGCCGTGCTCGCTCGCGATGCTCTCCGGATGGAACTGCACACCGTAGATCGGCAGCGCGCGGTGGCGCATCGCCATGATCAGCTTGCCGTCGGCGTCGGAGCCTTCGCTCCAGGCGGTCGGGACCAGGGTTTCGGGCAGGCCGGCGGCCTCGACGATCAGGCTGTGATAGCGTGTGGCGCGGAACGGGGAGGGGAGGCCGGCGAGAATATCCGAACCGGTGTGAACAATGGGACTGACCTTGCCGTGCATCGGCTCCGGCGCTCGGATCACCTTGCCGCCGAACGCCTGGCCGATCGCCTGGTGCCCGAGGCAGACGCCGAGCAGCGGCACCTTGCCCGCGGCGGCGGCGATGAGGTCGAGGCAGATGCCGGCCTCGGTTGGCGTGCAGGGACCCGGTGACAGCACGATCGCCTCCGGCTGCATCGCCATGGCGTCGGCCACCGTGAGCTTGTCGTTGCGCCAGACCTCGCAGTCGAATTTGCCGTCCCGGGCGGCAACGTCGCCCAGGAAGTGGTAGAGGTTGAACGTAAAGCTGTCGTAATTGTCGATGAGCAGGATCATGGCGGCGCATCTTTGGTCCGGCGGCGCGTGGCGGTCAATCACGGAACATGTCGGCGAGGTCTGATATGCAGCGGACCCGTGATACCGGGGCGCTCGATCACCTTCGCGGACTGGCCGACGCGATCGGCCGCGTCAGGTCAGCTGCTCCCCGGATCAGCTTGCCCAGAACATTCAGGTGCTTCCGGGAGCTGTCGCCTTCAGCATCAGCCGCCTCCAGGATCAGCCGCTTCCGGGGCCGGCTACCGCCGGGATCAGCGGGCCGCCCAATTGTCACCTCCGGTATCAGCCACTCTGGTATCAGCCACTCCGGTATCAGCCGCTCCGGTATCAGCGACTCTGGTATCAGCCACTCCGATGTCAGCCACTCCGATGTCAGCCACTCCGATGTCAGCCGCTCCGGTATCAGTCACCCCGATATCAGCGGTTTTCGGGATCATCCGTTTCGGTTTCGGAACACAAGGATGAGGCCACCCCCGGGGGCGGCCTCACTCGGACCGGTCCATCCCGATCGGGCCCACCGCGATCGGGTCCCGCCGGGATCGGATCTGCCGGGCCAGCCGTTTCGGGTATTGGCTGGCGTTCGAGATGTCCACCGCGTCACGGCCTCACGCCGCGTTCATACCAGCCGCGGGAACGTCGAACGATGTGAACCACCGACAGCATGACAGGAACCTCCACCAGCACACCGACCACCGTTGAAAGTGCCGCACCCGACTGGAAGCCGAACAGCGCGATCGCCGTCGCCACCGCCAGCTCGAAGAAGTTGCTCGCCCCGATCAGCGCGGACGGCCCGGCCACGCACCACTCGACGCCGAGGCGGCGGTTCAGCCAGTACGCGAGGCCGGCGTTGAAGTAGACCTGAATGATGATCGGCACCGCGAGCAGCGCGATGACCACCGGCTGGCGCATGATCTGCTCACCCTGCAGCCCGAACAGCAGCACCAGCGTCAACAACAGCGCGCACAGCGACGCCGGGCCCAGCGCGCGCAGCGTCCGATCGAGTGCGGTGGGTCCACCGTGCGCCAGCAGTCCGCGCCGCCACAGCTGGGCGACGATCACCGGCACAACGATATAGAGCACGACCGACAGGATCAGCGTCGCCCATGGCACGGCGATCGAGGACAATCCCAGCAGCAGCCCGACGATCGGTGCGAACGCGATCACCATGATGGTGTCGTTCAGCGCGACCTGGCTCAGCGTGAAGTGTGGCTCGCCGTCGACGAGGTTCGACCAGACGAACACCATCGCGGTGCAGGGGGCCGCGGCCAGCAGGATCAGGCCTGCCGTGTACCCGCTGATCTGCTCCGACGGCAGATACGGCCGAAACAGATGCGCGATGAAGATCCAGGCCAGCAGCGCCATCGAGAACGGCTTGACCAGCCAGTTGACGCCAATCGTGGCCGCGATGCCGCGCCAGTGCCGGCCGACCTCACGCAGCGCGGCGGGGTCGATCTTCAGCAGCATCGGCACGATCATCAGCCAGACCAGCACCGCGACCGGCAGGTTGACCTGTGCCACCGTTGCGTTGCCGATGACGCGAAAGGCGCCGGGCACCATCTGGCCGAGAGCAATCCCGGCAATGATGCACAGCGCGACCCACAGCGTCAGGAAGCGCTCGAAGATGCCCATCGTCGCGGATTTGGCCGCAGGCGGGCTGCCGGCGGTGATCGAGGATTGGCTCATGATGCGTCATCCTTGGCAGAGCCGGGCCCACGTCGCCCGATCGCGTCGACCTCGCGCGTCAGCGCCAGGCGATCGAGCGAGGCGATCGGCAGTGCCAGGAACAGTTTGATGCGCCGCTCCAGCATGCGGAGCACATCGCGGAACGCCAGCATTTGGGACCCCGCCACGTCGTCCACGACGGCAGCCGGGTCAGGAACACCCCAGTGCGCGGTGATCGGATGCCCGGGCCAGATTGGGCAGACTTCGCCGGCAGCCTGATCGCAGACGGTGAACACGAAATCCATAATGGGCGCGCCGCCGGATGCGTATTCATCCCATGATTTCGACCTCAAGCCCTGTGTGGGCAATCCCTGTTCGGCCAGCAGGCGCAGCGCCAGTGGATGGACCTCACCCTTCGGGAAGCTGCCGGCACTGAACGCAGCGCAGTGGCCGTCGCCGAGCTGGCGCAACAGCGCCTCGGCCATGATGCTTCTGGCGGAGTTGGCCGTGCACAAAAACAGCACGTTGAATGGTTGTCGAGACATCTCTGTCACCCGCAACAACCGGTCGCGCAACATGTGGCGTCATCCGCCGGGTTGGGCTTGCGTGCCTCGATGAGGGCCGACGCAACGTAGTTCTCGATGCCTCGGCCGGGCGCCCAGCTCGCCACGAGATCGCGGCTTTCCGGCTTCACGGTGATCAGTACGTCGCGAAACCCGGCCGCCTCCAGCCACGCCGCGATATCGTGCGCCGGAGCCGCACCCGCCACGCAGCCGCAGATCAGCGCACGATCCGCCGCCAGATCGGACGGCAGCGGCGTGACATTCACCACATCGGAGACCGCCAGCCGGCCGCCGGGTTTCAGGACACGATACGCCTCACGGAAAACCTGCGCCTTGTCGGGCACCAGGTTGACGACGCAGTTCGACAGGATCACGTCGGCCGTGTTGTCGCCGATCGGCAGGTGCTCAAGCTCGCCCAGGCGGAACTCGACGTTGCCTGCGCCCATCTTGGCAGCGTTGTCGCGTGCCTTCGCCAGCATCTCATGGGTCATATCGACGCCGATCACGCGTCCCGTCGCGCCGACCTGTCGGGCGGCCAGCAGGCAGTCGAACCCGGCGCCGCTGCCGAGATCCACGACGACTTCGCCCGGCTGCAGGGCCGCAATCGCCTGCGGATTGCCGCAGCCGAGCCCGAGATTGGCTCCTTCCGGCACGTCCGCCAGTTGTTCGGCGGAATAGCCCATCTCGCGCGCCTTGCGGTCGACCGTGGGGGCATCGGCGGTGCCGCAACAGGATGTCGCCGCCGGGGCGCAGCAATCAGCCGCAGTGCCCGCGGCGATGCTGCCGTAGCGGGCGCGAACCATCTCCTTGATTTCTGTTGTTTCCATGAGTTTGTCCGACATGGCTCAGGTGTTCCTGTGGGTTGATGACGCTGGTTGACAGGTCGCGTCAGAGGGTTGGCAGCTCGCTTCCGGAAGGCAGACCGGCAGACAGCCAGCGGTCGGGCGGCCACAGCAGTTTTCAGTCAGGTACAGCAGCAGCGCGTTCATCGCTGGATAGACCGCCGCGTAGATCAGTGACCGGCCGTTGCGTGTGAAGGTCACAAGGCCCGCGCTTTTCAGCTCCTTGAGATGGAACGCCAGCGTGGCGGACGGCAGTCCGAGCCTCTCGCCGATCTGGCCGGCCGGCAGACCGTCAGCCCCCGCCTGAACGAGCAGGCGGAAGATATCCAGCCGGGTTTCCTGCGCGAGCGCACCAAGTGCGGCCAAGGCGTCCATCTTCTCCATATCTCCAAACTAATGGAGATATGGTGCATAAGCAAGCACCCATTGTGCCGCCGCGGTCGACCCACTGGCAGCGCGGCGGCCGGCTGCTTCCTGAACGGAACCGCGTGGCGATTGCCCCGGCGGCGAGGACCGGCTACCCATCAGGCTTCGCGACTGCCCGGAGCCCGGATGGACAAGACCCTCCACGACAGGCTGACCCAATGGCGCCGTCATCTGCACGCGAATCCCGAACTGACGCTGCATGAACGTGCGACAGCGGCATTCGTCCAACAGCGCCTCGCCGAACTGGGCATTCCGTTCGTGGCGGACCTTGGCGGTCATGGCGTCGTGGCGACGATCCGTCGCGGACAGTCAAACCGGTCGGTTGGACTGCGTGCCGATATGGATGCGCTGCCGATCCAGGAAACCAGCGGCCTGCCGTATGCCTCCACCAATCCAGGCGTCATGCACGCCTGCGGCCATGACGGCCATACCGTCTCGCTGCTTGGTGCGGCCGCGCTGCTGGCCGGCGACCCGGACTGGTCCGGCACCGTCCAGTTCGTCTTTCAGCCAGCCGAGGAGGGGGGAGGCGGCGCGAAGAGCATGATCGCCGATGGCCTGTTCGAACGTTTCCCGATGGAGCGCATCTTCGGCTACCACAACTGGCCGGGGCTGGAGGCGGGGACGGTCGCCGTCCATGACGGCCCGGTGATGGCAGCTGGCAACCGAATCCACTTCACCGTCACCGGCCATGGTGGTCACGCCGCGCTGCCGCATCTGACGCGTGACCCGCTGATTGCGTCGGCGCATCTTCTGCTGGCCCTGCAGTCGATCGTCTCGCGTTCGGTCGATCCGCTGGACAGCGCGGTGGTTACCATCGCCACCATGCAGGGTGGCTCCGCCGCCAACCAGATCGCCAGCCAGGCGGTCCTGCGCGGTACTATGCGGGCGCTGCGTGATGAGGTACGCGCCCACCTCCAGCAATCGATCCGGCGTATCGCGGAGGGCGTGGCGCGCACCTGCGACGTCGCCATCGACGTCGAGATCGTCCCCGGCAATCCGGTCACGGCAAACAGCCCGGCGGAACGGGACCTCGCGGTTGCGGCGGTCTGCTCGGCCAACCTCAGCCTGCGGCGCGATCTGGCGCCGGCGATGACCGGCGAGGATTTCGCGTGGTATCTGCAGCAGCGGCCTGGCGCCTTTGTCTGGATCGGCAATGGCCCGGCGGATGGCGGACGGGAGTTGCATCACTCCAGTTACGATTTCAACGACGCGATCCTGCCTGCGGCCGCCGGTTACCTGGCGTCGGTCGCGAAGCGCGCGCTGGGATAATCGGCCGGCAGGCGACTTGCCGAACCGCGCGTTCGTACCAAGCTTAGCTGTCGTACTGATGCAAGGAGAACGCCATGGCCGACATTCCCGCGGGCTTTACCGATCTGCTGACCGAGAAAAAGGCCTTCGCCGACCTCGCGACGGTACAGCCTGACGGCTCGCCGCAGGTGACGCCGGTCTGGTTCGACTACACCAATGGCGTTGTGCGCGTGAACACGGCCAAGGGCCGGATCAAGGCGCGCAACATGTCGGTGGGCTCCAGGGTCGCCTTGGCGATCGTTGATCCGGATAATCCCTATCGCTACCTTCAGATACGCGGCGCCGTCACCAAAGAGAGCACCGATGGCGCGATGGACCATATCGACGGTCTGGCCAAGAAGTACCTCGGCAAAGACAAGTATCCCTGGCACGGCCCCAATGACGTACGAGTGGTTTACGAAATTACCCCGTCCGCTGTGCAGACGATGGGGTAGCCCGGATCAGGTAGTCCCCCGGGTCAGCTAGTACCCCGGGTCAGGTAGTCCGGGATGCGGTCAGGCTGTATCTGTCTTCGGACGGCGCTCCTTGTGCCTGGCAGCAGCCGGGAGGCTCTGCACTATGCGTGGCCGCTCGGATCCGGGTGCGGGTGTCCGCGCAGCGTCTGGGCTCGCGGCGGGCGCCGCGCCTGCTCCCTCCGGGTCTGTCCGCCGCTCCGATGACCGTCTCGCGGCTCTGCACACCCGCCGGAATCATTCCCAAACGTGTGGCAACGCGTGTGTGTCCCGATGCCGATCCGATGAGGCGGGTTGCCGCGAATGGGCGGCGGACGTCGAGGCGGCCAGTAGCGCTCGTCTGAGCACCGGTATAGGATCATCCCTGCGAGCGGCCGGGGACTCATGCCGGGCCGCATCGGCCTGCTTGTGACATCGTAATAAAATCCGCGTGACACCAAAAAGTGCATAGCCACTCTGGTGGTTTACTGGATTAAATTGCAGTCATTCGACTGGCCGCAAAAAAAACCAACGTCAGGGTGGGAGCGGCTCGAACAGGGGGGATGACATGAACCTGTTTCTTGTGAGTTGTCACATCGCTGGGTCGGCCACCGATCGGGCGGGCGCGATTACGAACCGAAGGTTCATTCCATATCAACACTGACATTTCCGACCGGACGAACCCGATTTGCCGGCTTCGTCTGCGCGGGCGAACGCGTGCGCCGCGGCGCACGCGTTTCATCTCTCTTCTCTCGAAAAAGGGGCGCTGAGCCATGATCAAGGTAACAGTGAATGGGCAGGAGCATAGCTGGGATGGCGATCCGTCGTTGCCCTTGCTCTGGTATCTTCGCGACGAGGTGGGGCTGACCGGCACCAAGTTCGGCTGCGGCAAAGCTTTGTGCGGCGCCTGCACCGTCCACGTCGAGGGCGCGGCCGCACGCTCCTGCATCACCGCCATGTCCGACGTGGACGGGCAGAAGGTGACGACGATCGAGGGACTCGACCCGCACGGCGACCACCCGGTGCAGAAGGCCTGGCGGGAAGTGAACGTGCCGCAGTGCGGATACTGTCAGGCCGGGCAGATCATGCAGGCGGCAGCTCTGTTGAAGGATAACCCGCACCCCTCCGACGGCGACATCAGAGACACGATGTCCGGCAACATCTGCCGATGTGGCTGTTATCAGCGGATCGAAGCGGCTGTGCGCCTTGCAGCGACGGGGGCCTGAGCCATGCACGGAAACATCGTTCCACCGATCGAGAACGTCTCCAGGCGAGCGATCCTCCGCGGCATGGGAATAACCGCCGGTCTGGTGCTCGCGGCCCCGGTTCTGTCGCGCCCTGGCATGGCGGCCTATAACACAGGCGCCGGCGCCATGCCGCATGGCACGGTCAACGACCCCCGCGTCTTCGTTTCGATTGCGCCGGACGGAATCGTGACCATCCTGGCCCACCGCTCCGAGATGGGGACGGGGGTGCGCACCAGTCTGCCGATGATCGTAGCGGATGAGATGGAGGCGGACTGGACCCGCGTGCAGGTCCGCCAGGCGCCGGGCGACGAAGTGCGGTTCGGCAATCAGGACACCGACGGCTCGCGCAGCACGCGGCATTATCTGATGCCGATGCGCCAGGTTGGAGCGGCCGCACGCATGATGCTCGAAGCTGCCGCCGCCAAGCGCTGGAACGTCGCGGTCACCGAGGTCACGGCGGCGAACCACGAGGTTGTCCACACCGCCACCGGGCGCAAGTTGGGGTTCGGTGAACTGGCAAATGACGCGGCCGTGCAACCGGTCGCCGATGTGTCCAGGCTGCGGCTGAAGGACCCGAAGGACTTCCGCTACATGGGTAAAGGCCAGGTCGGTATCGTCGATCTGCATGACATCACCACCGGCAAGGCGATGTACGGCATCGATACCCGGCTTCCCGGAATGAAGTACGCCGCTCTCGCCCGGCCCCCGGTGACCGGCGGCAAGCTTGTGTCATTCGACGCGACCGAGGCCATGAAGGTCTCGGGGGTGGAGAATGTGATCGAGGTACAGGGCTGGCCGTGGCCGTCCAAGTTTCAGCCGCTGGGTGGCGTCGCGGTGATTGCCCGCAACACCGGCGCCGCCATCATGGGCCGTGATGCCCTGAAGGTCGTGTGGGACGACGGGGCAAACGCCAAATACGACTCGGTCAGCTATCGAACTGAACTCGAGGACGCGGCGCGCAAGCCGGGCCTCGTGGTCAGGAACAACGGCGATGCCGAGGCTGCGCTGAAGTCGGCGGACAAGGTCGTCGTCGGCGAATACTACCTGCCGCATGTCGCGCATGTCAGCATGGAGCCCCCGGTCGCGACCGCCCATGTCGCCGACGGCCGGGCCGAGATCTGGGCGCCGGTGCAAAGTCCCCAAGGCACCCGTGACGACGTCGCCAAGACACTCGGCATTCCAGTCGAGAATGTTACCGTCAACGTGACGCTGCTGGGCGGCGGGTTCGGGCGCAAGTCGAAATGCGACTATGCGTTGGAGGCGGCGCTGATCTCAAAGACAATCGGCGCGCCGGTGAAGGTTCAGTGGACCCGTGAGGATGATGTCCGCCACGATTTTCTGCACACCGTCTCGGCCGAACGAATTGAGGCCGGACTGGACAAGAGCGGCAAGGTGATCGCCTGGCGGCACCGCAGCGTCGCACCGACCATCGCCTCCACCTTCGCGGCCGGCGCCAAGCACCAGGCTCCGTTCGAGCTCGGCATGGGCTTCGTCGATATGCCGTTCGATATCGCCAACGTCCGTTGCGAGAACCCGGAGGCCGCCGCTCACACAAGGATCGGCTGGTTTCGTTCGGTGTCAAACATTCCGCACAGCTTCGCGGTGCAGACAATGGTTGCCGAGATCGCGCAGCAGACCGGGCGCGACCCGAAGGACATGCTGCTGGAACTCATTGGTCCGGCCCGCATCGTCGATATCGGTGCCGGCGTCAAGGACCTGTGGAACTATGGCGAGCCTGTGGACAGCTATCCGATCGACGCCGGGCGGCTGCGCAGGGTGGTCGAACTGGTCGCCGAGAAGGGGGAATGGAGCCGCAAGGTGCCGAAGGGTCATGGGCTTGGCATCGCCGTGCACCGCAGTTTCGTCAGCTACATCGCAACGATCGTCGAGGTGGCCGTGGATGACAAGGGCCAGTTGAGCGTGCCGCGCGTGGACACGGCGATCGACTGCGGTACTTTCGTCAATCCGGAGCGGATTCAGTCGCAGATCGAAGGTGCGGCGATCATGGGTCTGAGCCTGGCTAAGTATGGTGAGATCACCTTTAAGGACGGCCGCGTGGTGCAGGGGAACTTCGATGACCATCCGGTAGTCCGGATCGATGAAGCACCGAAGATCACGAATGTCCACATCATGCCGGCGGCCCCGGATGTGCCACCGAGCGGGGTGGGGGAACCGGGGGTGCCGCCATTCGCACCGGCGCTTTGCAACGCGATCTTCGCGGCCACCGGCAAGCGCATCCGCAGCCTGCCGATCGGCAAGCAGCTTGAGCCGGCGTGATCTGCACAACGGAGGAAGTCATGAAAAAAACGTTGCTTGCAGTTGGTCTCGGCCTTTTGCTGATGGTCTCGCCGTTGATGACCTGCTCTGTTCTTGCCGACGAGGCCGCGGGGAACGCCCGCTCATCGACGGTCGGCGGCACCAGGCCCCATATCGGCAACGGGCCCGCTGAGGAAAAGTCGCTGCCGTCATCGGCACCGCCCGCCACCACGACACGAACGACGGGAGCGACCGACCAGGACAAGACTGTCAGGACGATGAACAGCAATGAACGGGCGAAGGTCGAGGTCGGCGGCAAGTAGAGCTATAAAGGCCCGGGCTCGACAGGAACGGATACGGCCGGACGAGACGCCCGGCGGACGAAAAGGGCTCAGTCAGGAGCCGAAGGGAGGATACGTCGAGGTTCAGAGTCATGTCGCGGCATGGACTAGCTTTCCCGGCAACGCCTGGCCTGTCTGTCTGGCGGACGAAGCGTTGCCGGCCAGCGCTGCTTATGTAGCGTTTACGAAACGTATAATATTATGCGCACTGTGATGATGGCGACAGGACTGACGGGCGAACCGACCCGTCGAGTGAGCGAACGATAACGCAGGCAACCGACAGGCCCTGATCCGGCCGCCCGCCTGCCAGCGCTACAGGGGGTGAAGTGTGACAGAAATCACGCTCGATTGCATGAGCAGATGCACAGGATCGCCGGGACGCTCTGCAATTGATCCGGCACGACGGTATCTGCTGAAGGCGGGCGCCGTGGCCTCGTTGAGCCTGCTGCCGATCCGGGCTCGCGCCGACAGCGATGATCCAAGACGCAAGATGCGTCCACAGGCTGGGGACCTGCTTGTTCGTTCCGAGGGCGACCAGGAGACTACGGTGATCGCCGCGTCAGACGTCAGAATCGGTGATCGGCCCATCGTAGCCTGGGCGATGGATCCGGTCGCCAGGCTGCCTCGGGATGGCTCGCGGCTCAATCAGATACTGCTCTTGCGGCTCGATCCGGCGGCGCTGGGTGAGGTGACGAAGACGCACGCCGCGGACGGTCTTGTCGCTTATTCGGCGATTTGTACCCACGCACAATGCACCGTCGCCGGCTGGGTGGGAGACAGGCAGGTGTTGCACTGCCCGTGCCACCAGTCCGAATACGACCCGCGGAACGACGCGAAAGTCGTTGCGGGTCCGGCACCTCGGCCGCTCGCGGCGCTGCCGCTCAGGATCAACGACGGCCGGCCGGAAGTTGCTGCCAGTTTCATAGGAAAGGTGGGAATGAGCCAGCAGATGATGTGATGGATGATCAAGCTGTACTGTAAAGAGCAAAGCAACAAAGGAAAATTCCAATGGGCGGAAGCAGGAAGGCTTTATTGGCAACGGCCGCGGCGGCGGCGCTGCTCGGCGCCGGCACGGCGGCATCGCGGGCGGGCGAGGTGAGTAACTACAGCCCGGTCACGCAGCAGCGTCTGGAAAATCCGGAACCTGGCAACTGGCTGTTGTACCGACGCGCCTACAACGGCCAGGGCTTCAGTCCGCTGAAGCAGATCAACGCGCAGAACGTGACGTCCCTGGAGCCGGTGTGGACCTATTCCACCGGCGTCAATGAGGGGCACGAGGCGCCGCCGATGGTCAACAACGGTGTCATGTTCGTGGCGACACCCTATGGTCAGGTCCTGGCGCTGAACGCCAAGAGCGGCGATCTGATCTGGCGCTACAAGCATGCCTTGCCCGAAGATCTGTTCCAGTTGCATCCGACCAGCCGAGGGGTCGCACTGTGGGGTGACCGCCTGTTCCTGGCCGCCACCGATGACCACCTCATCGCGATCGACGCCAAGACAGGCAAGGAGATCTGGAACACCAAGGTGCAGGAGTACCAGAAGGGACAATATATGACCCTCGAACCGCTGGTGGTGAACGGCAAGGTCATGGTCGGCGGTTCAGGCGGCGAATTCGGCGTGCGCGGCTAGGTTGCGGCGTTCGACGCCGATACCGGCAAGGAATTGTGGCGGACCTATACGGTCCCCGAACCGAATGAGCCGGGGGGTGACACGTGGCAGGGCGACGCGTGGAAAACCGGCGGCGGTTCGGTCTGGATCACCGGCACCTATGACCCCAAGCGCAACATCGCCTACTGGGGCACCGGCAACGCCGCCCCATGGCCGGGAGACCAGCATCCCGGCGACAATCTCTACACCAGTTCGGTGATCGCGCTGAACCCGGACACCGGCAGGATGGTAGGTTTCCATCAGTACCACCCGAACGATTCCTGGGACTGGGATGAGATCGACTCACCGCTGCTGATCAACATCAGCCAGAACGGGCAGACCTTCGACGGCCTGGTGCATCCCGGCCGCGATGGCTATCTGTGGGTGCTGAAGCAGACGAACAGCGGCATAGATTTCGTTTCCGGCCAGCCGTTTGTTGGCCAGAACGCTTTCAAGGGCCTCGACGAATCGGGACGGCCGATCGTCGACCCGGAGCACAAGCCAACCACCGACAAGGACGTCTCGTTCTGCCCGTCGCTGTGGGGCGGCAAGGATTGGCCGTCTGCCGCCTATAACCCGGATACGAAACTTTTGTACATCCCGGCCAACAACAACATGTGCGAAACGCTCAAGGGCAAAAAGGAGGAACTGGTCCTCGGTCAGCTCTGGCTGGGTGCCGACGCGGACAACGCCAAGCTGCTGCCGGGTGCCAACCACATCGGCGAATTGCAGGCGTGGAACGTGGCCACCGGGAAGCAGGCCTGGATGCACTCGTTCCCGTCGCAACTATTTGGCTCGACGCTGACCACCGCCGGCGACCTGGTGTTCATTGGCGGAACCAACGACCGGATGTTCCGTGCCTTCGACGCCAAGACCGGAAAACTGCTGTGGCAGCAGAAGACCAACTCCGGGATCGTAGGCATGCCGGTCGCGTATGAGGTCGACGGCACGGAGTACATCGCTATCCAGTCAGGATGGGGGGTGGATGCCCAGCGGATTCAGAATATGCTGGCGAATACCGACATGAAGCTGGATCCGGACGTGCCGCAAGGCGGCGTCGTGTGGGTGTTCGCGGTGCGCCACTGACGTTCAGTCTGCCCCCTGGGTTCGTCGCGCCGAACGGCGGACCAGGGGGATCAGGACGTCACCTGAATCGCGGCGCTGGAGCTGTTGCCCGACCTGGCCGGGCCAGCGCCCTCGGGCCTTAAGCGGTGTCATCACCCCACCCGGGGACGTGAACGACCAGGCCATCGGCCTGCGATGACGCTACCGGTTCATCCCACGGACCGCCTCGACAACCGCCTTCGTTACTTCCTTGGTGGTCGCCGTGCCGCCCAGGTCGGGCGACAGGATTCCGGCGGCACAGACCTGTTCCACCGCCCGCATCAGCAGATCGGCCGCCGGCTTCTCGCCCAGGTGCTCCAGCATCATCGCCCCGGTCCAGAACGTCGCGACCGGGTTCGCGATGCCCTTGCCGGTGATGTCGAACGCGCTGCCATGGATCGGTTCAAACATCGACGGGCTGCGGCGTTCCGGATCAACATTCGCGGTTGGTGCAATCCCCAGCGAACCGGCCAGTGCCGCGGCCAGATCCGACAGAATGTCGGCGTGGAGATTGGTCGCTACGACCGTATCGATCGTGCGCGGCTTGCGGACCATCCGCATGGTCATCGCGTCCACCAGCTCCTTGTCCCACGTCACGTCCTTGTAGTCGTGCGACACCAGAGCGGCGATCTCGTCCCAGAACACCATGCCGTGCCGCTGGGCGTTCGACTTGGTCACCACCGTCAGATGCTTGCGTGGCCGCGACCGCGCGATGTCGAAGGCGAAGCGCATGATCCGCTCGACGCCGCGGCGGGTGAAGATTGCGGTCTCGGTGGCGACTTCCTCGGGCAGTCCGCGATGGGTGCGCCCGCCCTGGCCGGCGTACTCGCCTTCGGAGTTCTCCCGCACGATCACCCAGTCGAGGTCGCCCACGCCCACGTCGCGCAGCGGCGAGGTCACACCGGGCAGGATCCGCGTCGGGCGGATATTGGCGTATTGGTCGAAGCCCTGGCAGATCTGCAGCCGCAGGCCCCAGAGCGAGATGTGATCCGGGATGTTGGGGTCGCCGACAGCCCCGAAATAGATCGCATCCGCGGTCCGCAGCCAGGCCAACCCGTCGGCCGGCATGAATTCACCGTGCTTACGATACCAGTTGGAACCCCAGTCGTAGTGGTCCACGATCAGCTTGAAACCCCCGTCGCGGGCAGCGACCGCGTCCAGCACTTCCAGGCCGGCGTCGATGACCTCGGGCCCGATGCCGTCGGCGGGAACGGAGGCGATACGATAGCTGCGGGTCATGCGACGGCTCCTGGGTTGCGATTGGACAGCGGTCCAGCCTGTTCGTAGCGCGTGTCGGCCGTGGAACCAAGCTGCGGCCCCGGGGCCGCCGGGCGCATGTCCGGGTCGGACCGGACCGCGACGAACTCCCCGGTGCGTGGAAGGCCATCGCGCCGCGCCGTGCGTCTGCCAACCAGCCGTCAGTGGCTCCTGACCCAGGTCGGCATGCCGAGCGACTCGGGAATATTGATGCTGAACTGGAAGCCGACCACCAGCGCGTCGTGGATCTTCGGGTTCGGATTGGGATTGTTCAACTGGTCCGGGTTGATGTCGTATTCGATGTCCGGCTTGAAGAAGATACCGGGCGCAAGCCGAAACCCGTAATTGAGCTGGATGTTGAACTGTGCCGGGTTGATCGTGCCGCGACCGCCCTGCGACGCGATCATGCTGTTGACGTTTTCGGTGGCGCGCTGATTGAGTGTGTAGTTGTAGCCAATGAAGCCGAACGTGTCGTTCGGGCGCGACGGGAACGGCCCGCGCATCAGGCCGCCCACGACGAAGCTCTTGGAATATTCCTGGTAGCCGCTGGTAGCGACGTAGACCTGCGCGAACAGTTCAAGGCTTCGGTTGGTGCCGGGATCGGGCCGCCAGACCGTCTGCTGCAGCAAGGCCCACATCGCCGAACGGTCGCCGTCCCTGGTCGTCCCGGGACCGCCGAAGGTGCCGGACGGTTCGATGTACGAGGAAGTATCCGTGTAGCCGCCGATCGCGAAATGCTGCGGATATCGGGCGGTCGACAGCGACGTTTCGTAACCGGCTTCCACCGGAATGAACACCCCCACCGCGTGTTGCGCGCCCCAGCTGAACCCCGCGTTGTTGTCCATCAACAGCGACGGGTCCTCCTCATAGGCGCCGAAACGGAGATAGGTGGGCAGCGTCGGCTTGATCGTGAGCCGTGCCCCCCAGGTCGAAGTTGGATACGGGTTCTCGGCCGTGTTGAAGTACCAGGATTGCGGCTGCGCGCAGGTCGCGGCGATGAACAGGCAGGAGAAGTCGGAAATCAGATAATCCGACGTCGGATTGATTCGGCCGACCAGCAAGCGCAGGTGATCGTTGAACAGGCTCTGATCATAACTCAGCTCCGAGAGGCGAAACCGCTGCGACGGCCCGAAGCTGTCCTGCAGCGGCGCGTTGGTGGCCGCCATGAACGAGACGGTGCGCCCGATACGTTCGTCGAAGACAATATGGAACGCCGCGTTTGGGATCCCGAGTATCCGTTCCAGATCAAGATCGACCCCGCCGAACGGTTCGCCGGTGTAGGCTGCGCCGCGCTTCCGGCCATCCATGATATTGGCCTGGATTTCGCTCTGAAAGCCGAGATTGAGGTAGATGCCGGCATCCTTGAGGGTTTGGCCCGCCGACTTGCCCAGGCTGGTCAGCGAGAAGAAATCTCCGGGCGCGGTCGGTGCCAGGCTGAACGGCTGCGGGGACATCTGCAGCGGTGCTGCCGTCTCAGTCTGGGCCGCCGCGGGCAACACGGCCGATCCGAATGAGACCAGCGCCGCCGCGCCGTATAGGCCGGATTTGTACCAATCGATACCATTCATCAAGGTTCCCCCGTCTGTGTGGTTTATCTTTCTTGCATCAGACGCTGACCGGCGCTTGGACTTCGCCCGTTGCGGATGGCCGGCAGCAAGACTTCCGCAGGCGATGGAGACCTCGGTGCCCGTGCTCGCTCGCCGGACGCACCGCCTCGGGCCGGGTCGCGTGTCACTCCTCCATTCAGGTGTGGGCCAAGTCCGGGTCTGTCGCTCCGATCCATGAGCCTGCAGCTGCGGGTCGCTAGCCGCCGCGGTGGCCTTTTTGCACCTCGACCTCGCGATCCACCGCCGCCGCGATGTCGCCGGCCAGACGTGCGGCCGCCAGCATCGCGACCTCCTTCGGGCTGGCGTTGGGGGGAATATCGAAGGCGTTCGTTCCGACCTTGCTGACGAAGCCCGCCAGGACGGTTCCGTTCGGCGCAACGAACTTGCCGGCGACGGTAATCGTGCCGTTGACCGATGCCTGGAGGTTGCGCCCGCTGACGTCCGACATCCCCATCAGGCTGCTGTAGGGTGATCCGGAAAAATCCTTGCCCGGCTCTGTCCTGGTCACGCCGGTGAGAAACAACTGCAGTGTCGCGCAGCCGGGCCCGGGGGTAATGCTGATGGTCTGATGCTGCCCGATCGCGTGCCTGAACGCGTCCGTGACGACCTCCGCGACGACTTTCTTCTGCTGGTCGTTCATATCCAGGAACACCGCTTCCGGCCCGGTATCGATGGTAGCCGGAGGAATATAGAAGCACCGAGGTGCCGGACGCGTATCGAGATCCGGCGCGCGGTACACGAGGGCATTTGGGACGTCCCCGGGGCCGGAGGGCGCCAGCGGCACGGAACCAAGGGCGCTGGTGGGGCCGGGCGGCCGGGACGCATCGCTGCACGCCGCGACGGCCAGCAGCAATAGGACCGTCGTCAGGCGGCGGCGTTCTCGTATTTGATTCGTAATGTAAGGGGACGAGCGGTCGCGTTTGCCACGACAAGACCTTGTCGGTAACCTCATCTCTTCCCTCCCGTTCAACGCCCGGGTCTCATCGAGATCACTCTCGGCGCCCAGGTGCGCTTTATCTTCAACCAGTAAAAACGTACTTCTTGGTAAGTCAATCTCCGAGCCAGCACCTGCACAGTTTGTTACATGGTTTTTTTAAACTATAGCTAATTCGTGAGGCGAGATGTGTCGTTATATGCGAATGCTCCATTACTTTGATCATCCCGGCGGCCATCGTTGGGTAGAAACATCGGGAATCTATGATCCGGCGATGCCGCGAGGATGCAGCGGGTCCGATCCGCTGGCACGGTTTCTCGGTGACTTGAAATCGTGTTGCGTGTCCTTTCTCATCGCAGGGCGAGCGAGCATGCGAGCGGGCTCGCCGGGTGATGGCACGAGGCTGACCTTCGAGCGACGTTTCCGGTCGCCCCGAAACCACTCTGTGCGAACGCCCGCGACATGACTTCGGGGGAGACAGCGGTGTGCCCCTGGCCGGCGGGTCACCGCCAGGGTGGATCAGTTCCGACCGGGATCCGATCCCGAATCGCCAGC
>DASWON010000366.1:0-5526 GCA_036398735.1 Rhodopila sp. | reverse complement strand
GGATCGGACACGATGCCCGCCTACTCGGCGAGCAAAGGCGCAGTCGTGATGCTGACGCGGAGTCTCGCCCGGACCGAGGCCGCGGCCGGTATTCGCGTCAACTGCGTCTGCCCGGGATCGATCGAAACGCCAATGCTCGAGGCGACCTTTGCCGCGGCCAGTGACATGCAGCAGCGCGCACTGCGCGAAGCGGCGTTTCTCGCGCGTCATCCCCTCGGGCGTTTCGGCAAAGCCGAGGAGGTTGCCGCGACCGTGCTATTTCTCTTGAGTGGCGCCGCAAGTTTCGTGACGGGTGTGGCTTTGCCGGTCGATGGAGGTCGTCTTGCCTGAATCAAAACGTTTCTCCGGTCGTGCAGCGATCGTCACCGGCGCGGCACGTGGAATTGGCGCGGCGACCGCGGCGAGACTGTCCGGCGATGGCGCGTCTGTTCTGTTGGTCGATCAAAATCCCGACGTCGAGCAGACCGCGGCAAGTGTCGGCGGGGTTCCGCTGGTCCTGGACGTGAGCGAGGCCGGGGCGGCCGAACAACTGGTGCAGTTCGCGCTGACGTCTTTCGGACGCCTGGATATTCTGGTGAACAACGCCGGAATCGGTGGATCGAAGTCGCTCATCGACTCGGATGACGCGCTGATCGACCGCTTCATCGACATCAACCTCAAGGCGGTGCTGCGAGTGACCCGTGCCGCCATCCCGGCGCTGACCCGGCCTGGCGGACGCATCATCAATATTTCGTCGACGTTCGGGCTGGCCGGCTATCCCGGCACCACCGCCTATGCCGTTGCCAAGGCCGGGGTCGCGCATTTCACCCGGCAAGTCGCCGGTGAACTGGCACCGGACGGCATTCTGGTCAATGCGGTTGCACCTGGCGTGATCGAGACGCCGATGACCGAAGGGCACCTGAAAAACGACTACTATGTTCGTACGATAGTCGAGCCGACACCGCTGCGGCGCACCGGCAGGCCCGAGGAAATCGCCGCGACCATAGCGTTTCTGGCCTCCGACGACGCGTCGTTCATCGTCGGGCAGGTCATCGCTGTCGACGGGGGTTGGCTGGTCGCCCGCCATCCGCCCAGGACTACAGTCTGAAACTGAGACGAAGGAAGTTCGTGAGCATGATCGACATGCAGGTGAAATGGCCCAACGGGGCCAGAGTGGCCGTGATGCTGACGTTCGACTTCGACGCTGAAACGTTATGGCTTTCGCGCGATCCGGCGAATGCCAGGCGGCCGGGCGTACTCAGCCAGGGCCGTTACGGCGCTTTGGTCGGCGTGCCGAAGATCCTGGAAACGCTGCGCGACGCCGGCGTACCAGCAACGTTCTTTGTTCCCGGATGGACGGCGGATAATCATCGAACGCCCACCGAGATGATCCTGCGACACGAACACGAGATTGCCCATCACAGTTACTCCCATCGTTAAATCGACCCGGACTTTCCTGAGCAGGAAGTCGAGGAGATGGAGCGCGGCTTGGAAAGCCTCAAGCGTTCCGTCGGCGTGGTCCCGAAAGGCTATCGCTCCCCGGCCGGTGAGACCAGCGACAATCTGGTGCGTTTGTTGCAGAAGCACGGATTTCTCTATGACAGCTCATTGTTGGATCATATCAACCCCTACCGGATGGTGATGGCGGATGGCGGCAAGGGACCGATAGAGCTGCCATGGCACTGGAGCCTGGACGATGCGCCGCATGCTTTGTTCTCGGTCAAGAACCCGCGTCCGATTTTCCCCAACAGTCACCTGCGCGAGATTTTTCAGGATGAGTTCCGCGAGATCTACCGCTGGGGCGGGCTCTATAATCTCGTCATGCATCCGCAAGTTAGTGGCCGACCGAGCCGGATTGCGCTGCTGCGCGAAATGATCGCGTTCATTCGGACATTCCCTGATGTCTGGTTCGCCACCGGTACGCAGGTTGCCGAGGCGTGGTCTGCCGCCCACGAAGCGGGCTGATCCGAGGCGACTTCTTATACCGAACAGAATGCAGCCATGCCGGTGGCCTTCCGGAACAAAGCCAAAGGATTTTCGTCACCAATGCCAAAACGCAGATCGGTACTACGGGGCGCGGCGAGCTTCTCCATTCTGACAGCGTTGGCGCGGCCATCCCGGTCGCAGCCCGCGGATCGACCGGTCAAGCTGGTGCTCAACGTCGGGCTTCAGGTGCTGGATCCGATCGCGGGGCCGTCCTTCGTAACCCGCAACTTCTCCTACATGGTCTTCGATACCCTCGTGTCCATGGACAGCAAGGGGCAGTACCGGCCTCAGATGCTGGAGGGATGGCAGGTCAGCGCGGACCGGCTGGTATGGACGTTCAAGCTGCGACCCGGCCTCGTGTTCAGCGACGGCGCACCGGTCACAGCGGAGGATGCCGTTGCGTCTCTGAAACGCTGGGGCGGCCGTGACAATATCGGCCGTCGGCTGATTGCCGCGACCAAGGACCTGCACGCAGTCGACACCAGCACTTTCGTGCTCGAGCTCGCTCGTCCGTTCGGGCCGGTTATCGAGGCGCTGGGCAAGCCGAGCGTCCAGGTGCCGTTCATCATGCCGGCTCGCATCGCCTCCGTGACGCCGCCGACCACGCCGGTCAAGGAGATCGTCGGTTCGGGGCCGTTTCTATTTATCCGCGAGCTGTGGATCCCGGGGGAGCGCGCCGTGTTTCGGCGGAATCCGAAATATGTTCCGCGCGATGAGCCCGCGGACGGACTTGCCGGCGGCAAGGTGGCGAAGACGGAGCAGGTCGAATTCGTCAATCTCGCGGATCCGGGTCTTCGTGCCGCCGCGCTGCAGACGGGCGAGGTCGACTATCTGGAATACGGACCCATCGACTATCTGACGCAGTTCCGCAAGGACCCGAACCTCGTCGTGGCGCAGGCGGGCGGCATCGCGCAGATCATGGGTGCGGTAAGCATCAATCACAAGCAGCCGCCGTTCGACAACGTGCTGATGCGGCGGGCGCTGCAGCAGGCGCTTGACCGTAACGAGATCGTTGCGGCGGAGGGTTTGCCCGACGATATGTCGCAGCCGGGCTGCGTCTCGATGTTCATGTGCGGTGGGCCGTATGAAACGACCAGCGGCGGCGACATCATCCGCGACCCGAGCCTGGAGAAGGCGCGCAGTCTGTTGAAGGAAGCAGGCTACAAGGGTCAGCCCATCGTGTTTCTGCAGCCGGCGGATTCGGCATTGATCAATCCACTCGGCCTCGTGGTGATCGAGCGCATGCGTCAGGCAGGCTTTGTCCTTGACGTGCAGACCTCGGACTGGTCGTCGATCGCGCAGCGCTGGAATGCCAACGAACCACTGGATCACGGCGGATGGAACCTCGTCCCGGTCATCTATACCGGATTCGACATGTCGGACCCGCTTGGCAATCCCGGCATCGGATTCAACTGCTCCGGCAACAATACCTGGGGCTACTGCGACGCTGCGATGACCCCGCTTATTCAGCAGTTCGAGGCGGAATCAGATATGGCGAAGCGGCACGAGATCGCCGGCCAGCTACAACGCCTCTCCTACCAGGATGTTACATTTCCGATCACCGGCGAATTCCGCAGCCCGGCGGTATGGCGCTCCAACCTGAAGGGCGTCATCGATTTCGGCTTCCCGATCATGTGGAACATCGAGCGGGTCGCCACCTGATTCCTCCCGGCGGCCGGATACCCCGTCCAGCCGCCGGGATACCATCGCGAACTGACCGAACACGAAACGAGCGGTCTGCCCCGGCGGGCCCGGCCATGTCACGCCGGCGGCTCGTGCCTAAACAGCCGTAAGCCGCCGTTTGATCAAACCGGGGCGCAAGAACTCGTTTGACGAAATCAGCAAGGACACGCGCCATGCCAACGAGCACATATGATCCGGCGACCTTCCGACCGCTCACATTTCATGATGCCGTTCCGCGATTTCATGACGGGACCGATACGCCACGGGCATACCTGGAACGCTGCCTCGAAGTGATTGCCGCGCGTGAGCCTACGGTCAAGGCGTGGGTCACGATCAATGAGCAGGGCGCACGAGAGGCGGCGGATGCCGCCACCGGCCGTTACCGCGCCGGTCGCGCGCTTTCGACCATCGACGGCATGCCCGTCGGCATCAAGGACCTGCTGCAGACCAAGGACATGCCCACGCAGATGGGCTCACCCCTGTTCAGGGAGAACCATACCCGTACCGACTCCGCCAGCGTGATCGCCTTGCGTCAGGCGGGCGCGATCATCCTCGGCAAGACCGTTACGACCGAGCTCGGGATGTCCCACCCCGGGCCAACGACGAATCCTTTCAATCCAGATCACACGCCTGGCGGATCCTCCTCGGGATCGGCAGCGGCGGTGGGGGCGGGAATGGTGCCGGCTAGCCTGGGCACCCAGGTCGTCGGTTCAGTCATTCGCCCGGCCGGGTTCTGCGCGAACACCGCCATCAAGCCAACCTTCGGCGCCATCCATCGGGGTGAGCGGCTTGCGTTCAGCCAGAGCCACATCGGCGTGCACGCGGGGTGCCTTCGGGACATGTGGTCTGTTGCATACGAAACCTCGCAGCGCTCCGGCGGCGATCCCGGCAGTCCAGGTCTTTATGGGGAGCCTTTACTCGCGCCGGCGACGCCACCCCGGCGGCTGATCGTCATGGAAAGCGAGGGCTGGGCCATGACCGATGCCGCGGCGGCAGACGGCTTTGCGGGCATCCTTCGGCAACTGGCCGATCAAGGTGTCACCATCCTGCGCCGATCGGACAATCCGCTGATCGAGGCGTTCGAGGTGGCGATCTCGGACAGTCTTGCGCTGTGTCGCGACATTTGCGGTTACGAACTGCGCTGGACGCTGGAGGGCCTGGTCGAGCGCTTCCCCACCGGCCTCAGCGACAGCATGATGTCCCGTCTCACTCTTGCCCGACAGATGACCATCGACGATTACCGGGTCACGCTGCTGCGGCGCGAAGATGCGAGGCGGGCTCTGGCCGCGATCGCCGGACTGGGCGATGCACTGATCAGCCTGAGTTCGGTGGGTCCCGCGCCCCTGATGGCGAACAACGCCCAGGACTCCGGCGTGACCCATACAACCGGGCCGCCGGCTTTCAATGCGGCGACCTCGGTGCTCGGTGCACCTGCGATCACGCTGCCGATGCTGTCCGTTCAGGGGTTGCCGGTCGGCGTCCAGGTCATTGGCCAGCCCCATACGGATGCCGCCTTGTCCGGCGTGGCGCGCTGGATCGGGGAGCACATCCGGCCGGTCGTTCTTTGACGGGAGCTGCAACGATGCCGGGGAATCCGCTGTTCTCGACCAACAAGCTGAAGCTCGGGATATTCGGAACGAACGGGAAGGGCGGTGCGCAAACGCGGGTCCCCGAAGCGTATGCGCCGACCTGGAGCGCCTCGGTGCGGACTGCGCAGATGGCGGATGCAGCCGGTTTTGAGGCGATCGTCGCCTACGCCCGCTGGAAGGGCTACATTCCCGGCAAGCCGCTGCACCCCAGCGGAATCGTCATGGATCCCTTCACCTGGGCCGCGGGCATCGCGCAGGCGACGTCGCATGCCGCGATCCTGGCGACCTC
>DASWON010000365.1:0-3989 GCA_036398735.1 Rhodopila sp. | reverse complement strand
CGGGATCGCTGACGATCGTCTCGGGCGAGCCCTGGGCCATCAGGTGGCCCTGATGCAGGAACAGCACCTCATCGGCGATCTTCTGCACCACGCGCGTGTTGTGCTCCACCACCAGCAGCGTCTTGCCGTCGTCCTGCAGGCGGCGCAGCAGTGTCATCACGCCCTCCAGGGCGGCGGCCGAAAGACCGGACGCCGGTTCGTCCAGCAGCAGCAGTTCGGCGCCGGTCGCCAGGACCCTGGCGATGATCAGCAGTTTCTGTTCACCGTACGACAAGTTGCGAACGAAATGGTCCTCCCGAGCCGACAGACCGACGTGATCGAGGATCGCGCGAGCCTCATCCCGCCGGCGGCGCTGCGCCGCGGCGACGTGGAACGGCCGGAAGATCGCCGCCACGGGCTCCTCCCCCGCCTGGCGAGGCAGGCTGGCGAGGACGTTGTCCATCACCGTCAGGTCGGTGAACAGCCGCAGGTTCTGAAACGTTCGGGCAATGCCGGCGGCGACGATGGCCTGAGGCTTCCAGCCGTCGAGGCTTTGTCCCTTGAAGCTGACCGAACCGGCGTTCGGCCTCAGAAAGCCGGTGATGACGTTGAAGATCGTCGTCTTGCCGGCGCCGTTTGGCCCGACCAGGCAGGTGATGCAGCCCTGCCGGATGGTGAAGCTGCAGTCGTTCAGCGCCTTCAGGCCGCCGAAGCTGACCTCCACGCCCGTCGCCCGCAGATAAGGCGTCACAGCTTTTCTCCCGCCAGTCCTTGCGGGCGGAACAGCATGAAGACGATCAGCAGCACGCCGTAGATCAGCTGTCGGGCCGCCGCGGCGATCGTGGTTGGGATATCGACCAAGGTCAGGACCTGCGGCAGCGCCAGCAGCAGGAACGGTCCAAGGACCGATCCTGCCAGGGTACGGGCTCCGCCCACCACGACCATCGTCAGCAGCAGGATCGAGGCGTCGAGATCGAACGACGACGGATCGATAAAGCTCAGGAACGTTGCGTAGAGTCCGCCCGCGGTGCCGGCAAATGCGCCGGCCAGGGCGGCGGCCGAAACCTTGGCGCGGAGCACGCTTTTTCCGGCGGCGGCGACAGCCAGTTCATCCTCGCGGATCGCCCGCAGCAATCGTCCGAACGGTGCCCGCATCACCAGCCAGAACACCAGGCAGCCGAACAGCATTCCGCCGACCGAGAGAGTAACGACCTGCCAGCTTTGTTCGAGTGCCTTGCCCATCAGGTCCGGCGGCGGAATGCCGGGCAACCCGTTGGCGCCCCCGGTTCCTTCCGTCCAGTTGGTGAACACCGCGGTCGCCAGCAGCTGGATGCCAAACGAGGTCACAACGAAATAATCGCCGGAAACCCGCAGCGCCGGCAGCGTCACGAGAATGTTCAGCGCGATGCAGCAGACGGCGGCGATCGCCAGGGCCGGCAGGAACGACATCAGATCGTTCATCAGGAACCAGGCGACGATGTAGGCCCCGACACCGAACACCGCGGCCTGCGACACCGAGAAGATGCCCGCGATGCCGACGAGCAGGTTGGTGGAAAGTCCAAGCAGCACATAGATCGCTGCCAGGGTGATGTAACTGAACCAGAAGTCCATGGCTCAGCGTGCCGCCGCGAACAGGCCGGTGGGCCGGAACAGCATGAAGATGACAAAGATGAAGAACGTGACCCCGATGCTCCATTCGCCGGGGATGAACAGCAGCGACATGTTCTGCAGTTCGGCAATGACCACGGCGAGCACGAAGGCGCCGGTGATGCTGCCCACGCCCCCGGCGATCATGGCGATCGTTGCGGTCAGCAGCGGCGTCACCCCGTTATATGGCTGCAGCCCGAAATCCAGAGGTACCAGCACGCCGGGCAGGCAGACCAGCGCCGAGGCGATCGCCATGACGTAGATATGGACGCGGCGCGGCCGCAGGCGGGTGATCTCGGCCAGGAACGGATTGGACGCCACCGCTCGGATCTGCTTGCCGAGAATGGTGCGGTGCGCGAACCACATGACCGCGGCGTAGGCCGCGAGACTGAGCAGCACGGTCAGCAACTGTGTCATGGTCAGCCGGACGTTGCCGCCGACGGCGAAGACACGAGATCCCCAGGGCAGGTCGAAGCGCAGGATGTTCGCGGTATAGATCGCCGCCAGGATGTTCTGGATGACCGCGAGCGTGCCCAGCGAGGCGATCAGCATCACCAGATGGGTCGCCCGCCTGGCCTCCAGCCTGGCATAGAGCAGCCCCTGGATCAGCGCGCCCAGGACGGTGCAGGCCGCCATCGCGACCAGGAAGGCGAGCGGCGCCGGAACACGATGTTGCAGCAACGACCACGCGATGTAGCCGCCCATCGTATAGACGCCGGCGTGTGCCACGTGGAAGATCCTGGTCGTTGCGTAGACCAGCGAAAAGCTGACGGCGACGATCCCCAGGGCGCAGCCGGTCACGATCCCGTTGCACAGCAATTGCAGCGCGAGCATTGCGGTGGTCCGCTCAGTCGCTGCTCATCTGCTTGATGGTGACATCCTTGCCGCCCGTGATCCTGTTGATGTCGAGGGGAACGGTCGCGGTGTTGCTCTTGAACTCCAGTGGGATCAGGCCCTGGAACCTGCGGATTTCGAACAGCGCGTCGTGCATGGTTTCGCCGGTCAGCGGCTTGCCGTCGGCCAGGAGCTTATCGGTCACGGCCAGAACGATCTGTGCAGCGTTGTAGTACTGGCGGACGTAGAACTCCATCTCCACGCCGAATTTCGCCTTGAACTCGGCGGCCAGTTCCGGCGGCGCATCGATCCGCACCTGCGTGTGGATGAAACCGTCCGACGCCGGATCGGCGACGGTATCGGGATCGGCGAAGAACGTCGTTCCCGCGACGGTGAAGTTGAGCCCAAGCTGCTTGTACTGCTGCGCCATCTGCAGCAGGCCGGCGGTGATGGAAACCAGCATCACCTCGGGCTTTGCGTCAGCAAGCTTCAGCAGCGCCGGGCGGTAATCGGTCTGCCCGAACTGCGACGGCTCCTGCGACAGGATCGTTCCGCCGGCGGCGGGGAAATATTTGACGAAATCGTCGCGCCCGGCGATGCCCGCGGCGTCGTTCTCGAACAGGATCGCGCCCTGCTTCTTGCCCTCTCCGACAAGATATCTGGAGATCACCTTGACCTCGTCACCGATCATCGGAAGCGTATTGATCAGATAGGGTGAGGCGGTCGCCAGCTTGTCGGCCTGGGCGCCGGCGTTGATCAGCAGGATCTTCTTGCGGGTCGCCAGCGGGGCCATCGCCAGCGACGGGCCGGAGTAGGCGCTGAAGATCAGCGGCACCTTCTGCAGGTCAGCCAGCTTGTTGAAGCTGAGGACGGACTGATCCGGTTTGGCCTGATTGTCCTCGAACAGGATCTCGATCTTGTTGCCGCGCACGCCGCCGGCTGCGTTGGCCTTGTCGATCGCGAACTGGATGCCGCGCATCTGTTGCGTGCCGATCATGGCCCCGGGGCCAGTCAGCGGCAGGATGGCGCCGAAACGGATCGTCTCGGCATGCGCGGCCGTGACGGCCAGCAGGACCGTGAGGGCCGCGACTGCATGACGAAGCAGGTGGCGCATTCGACGTTTCCTCATTTTTGTTGGCGGCAGGCTTATGCGGGCCGTCTTCCCCGGTCAAGGCGGCGATGACCGGCGGATGCGATCTGCCGCGCCGCCGGCCGGCGACGATCGGCGCCGGCGGACCCGCGGTGGGCCGGTGTCGCATCTGGTGCGGTATTGCGAAATGAAAGTCGTGGGTCACCGGGCCGGCGCCCGGTGGTGGCACGGGAGGACTAGCCGGTGGGCCAGCGCTCGCAGGTGTCCTTGCTGGACACAGGCGGGGCGGCCGGTCAGGTGACCTGCAGGTTTCGCCGGGCCGAGAGGTATGGCCGGGCGAGCGAGTGCCGGGCCGGCGTCGCATCTGGTGCGGTATTTCGAGCCGCAAGTCGTCGGTCGCCGGCTCGGTGCCCGGTGGTGACACGCGAGGCGTAGCCGG
>DASWON010000364.1:0-9432 GCA_036398735.1 Rhodopila sp. | reverse complement strand
CCCGCGAGGTTCGTTGCGGGCAGCGTGGGCTGCGTATTTGTCGACGTGATGGCGGCCGACTTGAGATAATTGGTCCACGCGACGCAGGCTGTCACGTCAGCACCGTGAGGGTTATCGTGGCATCCTCGGACTTGAAGTTGTCGCCAACGATGACACCGATCCGCCCCGCTGCGAGATCATCCATCGGCCAGGTGAGGCGGACGATATCGCCGAACTCCCGCACCAGGCCGGCGGCCACCGGCACCGTTACGGTGTAGCTCCGCAAGCGGCCGCCGAGCAGGGCGATCAGGCCATTGGCCACGGCCTGCGCGTCGGCCTGAGAGGCGAGCGAGCCGCCCACCGGTGGCAGGTCGTTCGGTCGCGCATAGGACGACAGGACATCCGTGGAGGCCGCCGAGGCGTATTGATCAGACTGGGCAACATACTGGATCCTTGCCGGCGTCGCCGCGCCGATCAGGCCCGAGGTCTGGACGGTGTAGTTGTGCTGGTAGGCCACCCGTACCCGATAGGTCGGCGGGCTGAGGGACGCCGGCAGCGACGCCGGCACGACGCTGATGGTGTTGCTCGGCGAATAGGATGCGACCGGTGAACCGCCCGGCGTGCGCAAGGCGAAGACACGCAGCTTGCCATCGCGGCCTGCATAGAGCTTGGCGCCGAACCCGGCCAGGACGCGATCGACGGCCTGCACGCCCGTGGGGGAATCGGATGACCCGAAGTAGACACCTGCCGCATAGGGATAAGCAGCGGCCGCAGCCGCGAACGACGCGGCGTCAAGGTTTGCGGCCGGCACGGCGATATCCTCGAGCAGCAGGCGATAGGCGATATCGGCCGCGACGGTGATGGCTCCCGCAACCGGGAAGCTGCCGGTGACATCGGCCGTGATCGCGGCGACCGGCGAGGAACCGAGCTGGAACAGGCCGCGGCTGTTGTCGGTGCGATAGTTCCCGGCCGAGGTCCCGCCGGCGTAGAGGTTGGTCGTATCGCCCTGGAACGTATGGTTGGCAGCGCCGCCCTCATAGAGGTCGACGACGGTGCCGGGTGCATCGGAATACTGGTAGATCAGGTGTGCGGGGTCGATCAGCACCGGCGTGACGTTGAACGCCGCGCCGCGCGTCTTGGGCTTGAGCACACCGGCCATGTTCGCGGTGCCCTCGTATGTGCCGGTGCCAAGATACTGCGTCGTCTGGACCGGGTTCTCCAGCCAGTAGGTGGCATCGCGCAGCGGGATCTGCAGCTGGGTGTCGGTCAGCGACCACGGTGTCGAGACACCGGCGAAGACCGGCGTGAGTGTCGTATAGGCGGGGTCGAGAAAGATGCCGCGTGTGGCATCCAGCGTCTTGGTGCCGCACAGCACCCGAGCCGGCCGGCCATCGTTGTTCCAGGACGCGGCGATGGCATCGAAGGCGTTGTCGACGTTCGACAGCTGGATCGATCCCCAGGACGCGGCGATGGCGGAGTTTGTGGGGTCGAGGTTGACCGCGCGCACGATCGAGAACGCCTCGGCCACCAGCGGCGGATAGGGCACTGGACCGTCGGCATCCGCCGGCGAGGTGCGATAGCCGACATCCGAGGCCAGGATGATGCCGGTGCTGGCGACCACGTCCGGCAGCTGCGCCAGTGTGCCCCAGGGTGCGGTGCCCCAGCCGTAGGCGATTGTCAGCGCTGATGCGCCTGGACGATAGGCCGTGATCTCGGCAGCATAGAAGATCACGATGCGAGCCGGGCCGGCATGCCGTTGGCAGAGACCAGTGCTGCCCTCAGCGAGGCAACCTCGGTCCGGAGGTCCTGCAGATCGCCGCTCAATACGTCGGTCTGCGCCCGGGTCTCCGAGGTATAGATCGCCGCCGTCAGGGTGGCCGGGGTCACGCTCGCCAGCGATGACAGCGCATCGAGCACGCGGTTGTAATCCGCCGCGTAGGCCGATCCGGATCCGTTATAGGCCTGTGATGCGGAGAGGAACGCGTCGGCATAAGATGGCAGGTTCTGATACGAGTTCCAGTCGCCGGCCTGGGCCGCACCTGAGACAGCATTGAACTGAGATGCCGTGAGGTCGTACTGGGCCTGCGGCGACAGCGGCGACAATGTGCCGGTCTGCAGCTTCGTCACCTCAGCGGCCAGAGATTGCACCCCGCCCTGTGCGGCGGCGACCAGCTTGTTGATGTATTCCGACTGGATCGCCAGGCGTTGGATGCCGAGCGACTGCTCCAGCGCCGCCATCTGATCGCCGTAGGCTTGCGTTGAACGCACGGCCTCGCCATAGGCCGAGACAAGCGACTGATCGAGTTGATCGCGCTGTTGCGAAGCTTGCACATCGAACGCATAGAGGGCGGCGTTCTCGGCATCCTGCGGATTGCCGCTGATGGTGGCGACCGCGGACATCTCGGCGGCGACGAAGTTCTGGTCACTCTGGTAGGTCTGTTTTGCCGCCGCATCCAGCGCGGCCGATGTCGCCTTGTTCCAGGCGTCCGTCAAATCATCCGTCGCCAGGCCGAGGTCTTGCGCCTGGGCGATGGCCGCGGTGAACTGTGACGACAGGTTGGTAACCTGCGTCACCAGTGTGCCAGCCGGCGAGGCCAGCGCCTCGAGGGCCGGAACCGTGTTGGTGACAAAGTCGGCGATGGCCTGGACCTTGACCGTCAGCGCGGTCATATCGGCGGTGTTGCCGGATACGATATCGCTACTCGCCTGTGCGCGCAGCGCTGAGGCCAGCGAGGCCGGGAGTACCGGCGAGCTTAAGGCCGAGAGCGTGTCGAGACCGGGTGAGATGGCGGAGACAAAGCTGGCGATCGTCTGGACGGTTGTCGCCAGAGCTGCCATGTCCGAGCTGTTGTCGGAAGCGATATCGCCGCTGGCCCGCGCCTGTAGTCCCGCCTCATAGGATGTGGGCACCAGCGATGAGTTGCCGAGCGCGGTGATGGCTGGCACGGTCGCCGTCACGAATGCGGTGATGCTCTGCACCGCCGTCTGCAGGGCGGTCAGGTCCGAGAACGATTGCCCGGAGAGTGCGGCATTGATGTCGGGATTGCTCGACGAGAACCGCAGCTGAGAGAAGCCGGCGGCGGCCGAGGCGAGTTCACCGGCATCCGGGGTGCCGTTGTTGTTGCCGACCTTGAACAGCGTGCCGGGCTGGGTGAACCGGTCTCCCTGCGTGCCGCTGTTGGCGATCGACAGACCGGACGCATCGAGGAAGGCATTGATCGCGGCGAGGGTCTGCTGGGTGTCGGACAGCAACGCGGAATCGTCCTGCGCCTGGTTGTAGACATTCCCGGTGCTGAGGCGCCCATTATCGACAGTGACGCCGACCTGGGAATACGAGTTCTGCTTGCCCGGCCCGAACAGGCCGCCACCCCCACCACCGAGAACGCCGCCCAGCAGACCGCCGAGCACCGTGCCGACACCTGGCACGATGGAGCCGATCGCAGCACCCGCTGCCGCGCCGACGCCGGATCCGATCGTGCCGTAGGTCTGGTTGCCGCCGAGAAGGGAGTTCACCAGGTTGCCGGCTCCGAAGCCAAGACCCACGCCACCAAGCGCACTCCCGATCGTCGTGCCGCCGAGGCCAACTGTCGAGGGTGCAGCGGGGCCGTAAAGACCGCCGCCCATGGCCGCGATCGCGTTGTTCGTCGCGGCCATCGACGCCGCCTGGCCAAACAGTGGTGCGGATAGAAAGTCCGTCACGCCGGATCCGAACCCGCTGAGGCCTAGGCTCGACAGCAGGCCGCTGGAACCGCCCCCGCTACCCAACAGGCTGTTGGCTGATCCGGCGACCCCGAGCAGTTGCAGCAGGCTCGCGCTGCTGGCTCCAGATCCGGAAGTCGCGCTTGCACCGCCGGAAGACGCCCCCAGCGCGGCCGCGACGGTGCCAAGCGTGGGATTGCTCTGGCCGAGTGCCGCATTCAGCAGCGGATTGATCACCGCCAGCTTCAACGCTTCCTGGATGATACTGGCGATGATGGCTTTGGTGACGTTGCCCCAGTTCACCGCCGCGCCCTGGCCGGATACGAAGGCATCGGTGATCGCCTGGCCGAGCTGGTTCGTCATGTTGGTGACAGCACTGCCGATCTCGTTGATCGCGTTCTGCTGGCGCTGCAATTCGCTGGTGGCGTCAGCGACTGCAGCGGCATTGGCCAGCAGCTTGTCACGGCGCTCGGCGTCGATGCCCGGCAGCGATTTGGCGATGTCCTGCTGTTCCTTCAGGACGGCAAGATCACGCGCGCGAATGTCGGCGTTCTGGCCAAGCGAGGCAGTCTGCGCCTGCAGGTAGTCAAGCTGCTGACCCTGATCGAACAGCTGCGATTCCGCCGCGACCTGCTGTTGCTTGCCCGCCAGCGTGTCATATGCGTTGGTTAGCTTGATCACCGTCGCGGCGTAGTTCTCAGTCGTGACCCCCGCCATCTTGCGCGCGTCCTCCTCGGCCTTCACCAGATCGGTCGCATGTATGACGGCATCCCCGCCCTGCGCGTAGGCCGCGGCAACCTTGTCCTGACCGTCCGCCTGGCGCAGCGTCGCGGCGACCAGCGCATCGGCCGGCGTTACCGCCTCCTGCAATGCCACCTGTTGCTTCGCCAGGTCCTCATTGAGTTTCTGGACCGAGATACTGGTGGTGTCGCCCTGCGCCGCGAGGGCCGCCAGCGCCGCGGTGTCCTGATCGATGTTGGCCCTCGCACTCTGCCCCGCATCCAGCGTCGTGCTGCCACCGATCCGCTTCAGCGCCGCGTCGACAATTGCGTTGGGCGCATTCGTCAGCCCGGTGGCATCGGCGCTCGGTGGGATCGGCGGGATCGGCAAAACCTCGGCCGGCACGCCGGCCGAAGCCCCTGATGGTGTGCCATTGCCAAACTGACGGCCCCCCGATTCGACTGTGGCAATCCGCATCCCGAGATCGATCGTCTTCTGGTCCAGCCCGAGCGATTCGCCCCAGAATTGAATTGCCTGAGTCGCGGTCATGGTCTGACCGCCATTCAGGACAAAGGCGCTGTTCAGAACCGAGGTATCCGCATTCTGAACCTTTCCGATGTAGCCGGATGCCGCCGAAGTATTCTTGCCGTAGCCGCCATAGTTCGCGAGCGCCGAATTGACGTCGCCGTTGTTTGCCTGCAGACGCTGCTGCAGATACGTCAGGCCGCCTATGATATTCTGATTCGGATCATAGGGGTTGACGTGCAGATCGGCGGCCGTGCGAGGATCGAGCTGAAATATCCCGAGCGTGCCGGACGTCGGGTTCGTCAGCACGTTCCCTGCGAGACCCGGCGTGATGGCGGCGCCAGTCAGACTTCCCGACCCGGTGCCCGGTCCCGAACTGAGCGCTGCCCGAGCAGCGCTGATACCCCGTACCATCGCAGCCACGGCGTTAAGTGCGAGGGTCGCCGCTCCGGTCACCGCACCACCCACCACGTCGGCGAAGGATTGGCCGTCCGCGGCCCGATCGTTGAAGGCCTTTCCCAGGTCATTCATCGCCTTCTGCAATGGCGTTAAGCCATCATCCGCCGCACCGATCGACGCAGCTTTCGCGGTATCGAGATAACGCGCAAACGCCCCCGCCTTATCGCCGGATGCGGCCTGCAGCGTGATCGAGTCGGCGAGCGCCTGATTCATCCCTTTGAAGTGGACGTCGGCGAGTTCCTGCGCCGCCTTGCCGGGATCCTGCATGGCCTGCGCCAGCTTCGCGGCTTCGGCGGGCAGGGTAACGCCCATGACTGTGGCAAGATCTCCCGCCGCGAGGATCAGCGCCTGCAGCTGTGCCTGAGTCCCGACGAAGCCCGGCACCGAGGCAATCGACTGCGCGGCCGACCGGACCTCCGAGAGGCTGAAGTTGCCGGACGCCGCGACAGCTTTGGCAGCCGCGGCCGCTTCCGCTCCCATGGCGCCGAAGTCGTCCCGTGTTGCCCTCAGCGCCGTCTGTAGGGACAGCAGCGACCGGGCGTTCGTCTCGGCGGAGGAGCCGAGGAGATACACGCCGGCAGCCAGCGCAGCCGCGCCTGCGACGGCAGCAACCGTGGGCGTGATCATGCCGGCGACGGCCGAGGCCATGCCCTTCACGCCGATGCCGCTCGACAGCATCACGTCGCCCACCTGGTGGCCCTGCTGGATCAGCGCCATCATCACTGGCTGACCGGTGGCGATGCCGCTGACCAGCTGCGACACCTGCACGCCTAGCTGACGCGTGGCGAATGAGGCCTGGTTGTGGCCCGCAGCCATCTCGTTCGATGACGCAGTGGCGGCTTTGGTGCCGGTCGTGATGTTCTGCAGCGGTGCGTTCGCAGCGGCAAAGGCAATTGTCGTCCGATCGATCGCAGCCGCCGCCTCCGCTGAAGACAAGGCGCCGACCTTCTCGGCATAGGCGATCTCGTCCAGCGTGGCCTCGTATTGCTTCGATACCGCGAACAGCGGGTTGTACTTCGCACGCAGCGCATCCATGGCCTGCCCATAGGCCACGATATCAGCCGCGCGAGCGGCGTAGCTTGGACCCGCGCTTTGCACGCCGAGCGTGGCGTTGAACCGGGCCTGAGCCTCCGCCGCGGCCGCGACTGCCGCTGTCTGCGCCTCGGTGCGCGCCACGAGCTGCGACTGGATCGACGCGGCACCCTGGTTCGCTTGTGTCATGGCAGCAAGCGCGGCCGTCAGTGCCTGCACCTTGACCGAAGCAGCATCGACCACCGTGTTGCGCTGTTCAACCGAGGCACTGCCTGCCGCCAGCGCGGCATCCGCCGTTGCCGTCGCCATTGCCAGGTCATTCTGCGCCTTGGCCAGCTTTGCAGTCGCAATGGCAACAGGATCGGCACGTCGCAGCAGCGTGTCAAAGCTCGGGCCGATCCGCGTAACCTTGGCGTCGAGGGTGTCCGCGGCATCCGCAGCCTTGTTGAGCGCCGCAGTCGCCGCGTTCATGCCGGCCGACAGGTTGTCCTGATAGACTGATGAAAGTACGAGATCCGCCATTTAGATCACAGCCGAGATGATAAGCGCCGGCGACTGTGTCGGCGTGCCGCGTCCGACGCCGGTGCGCCGGATATATTGTCCCGGAAACCGCAGGCTGTAGACACGCTTCACGGCGATGACGCCGCGGAACGCCGAGCGCAGCGCCACGACGCAGTCATCGAACATCCCAGCCGGCACCGAGACGTGCAGCCGCCGATTGCCTTCGAGCTGGACATCGATCTTCCTGGCATAAGGTTCGGTGTTGCCGATCGTGATCTCCGCACCGGGCGGCACGGACGCCGGATTGAACTGTGCTTCCGGGACAAACCGGCCATCGACACCGAAGTAGAACGCATTACGGAAACGTCCCGATCGCGAGGGCCCGCGCGCCTTGAGGAAGGCTAGCGCAAACACCGCGGCCTGCGCCTGGTAGCTGAACCGGTACAGGATGACGCCGCCGCCGTCGCCGCGGACCGTCGACGCATCAGCGCCCTGCCGGCCATCCACGAACGTCTGATACACCGGCGGCGCCCGTCCGGACGCGACAAGCGCCGCGACGCCCGACCTTGCCACATCCGCCAGGATCTTCGACCGCGCGGCCGGCGACAGGTTCGCGGCAATGTAGGCGTTCACCTGTTCACGGAACGCCGTCATTTTGTCGCCCCCGTCTGCTTCAGCTGCATTGCGAAGAAGTCGAGATATTCCGCGTCCATCTCCCGGATGCAGAAGTCGAGGAACTCGAATTCGGCCGCGCTCATGCCATGATGCTCAGCCCACAGGCGGACGTCCCGCCAGGCAATGCGCCCCGGCACCACGGGACCCAACCCCCCGCCGTAGAACGGACGGTCCGGGTTCAGCCGGTGCCAGATCCGCCACGGTGGGATCAGCCAGTCCTCGATCTCCGGCGCCGGGATCGACTCGCCCTCCGGCAGCTCGGCCTCGAGATGCGCCGCCGGCCCCCATTCGAGGGCTATGCGGAGGGCGCGGCGAAGTTTCCCGAGGCGTCCGCCCGATCCTGCGCGGAGAGACGGCCCACCAACGCGGCGGCTGTCATGCAGGCGACGGCCAGCTGCCCGTAGTTCGGATCGCGCAATAGGCCGCAGAAGGCGTCGAAGGTCACCGGCGCGCCGGCGTCGTCGACCAGCCCCCGCACGTCGAGCAGCATGTGCTTGATCAGGCACTCGATACGGATGTCGCGGGCAACCGCCACCGGCACCTTGTTGATGTCGCCATTGAACGGCAGGGCCGCGCGGCGCATGCGCTGCGCCTGGGCGTCGAAGTAGGAATCTGTGTAGCCGCGCGTCTTGATCTCGAGGTCATCGTACTCCTCGCCCGGCTTGATCCATTCGCCGGACTCGATTGCGCTCGCATTCACCTTGAAGGCGTTCAGTCGTGCCATGTCGGGATGTCTCTCGCGCCGGGAGATTGCATTGAAGACGAGCAGCGCAGCCCGACACAGCGCCGCCCGTCGTAGCTGCCAGCGATCAGATCGCCGGCAGCTTATCCACGATGACGGTGCCGCCGCCGGCCTGCGGATTGCCCTCGATCTGGAACGTCGCCCATACCGGCTGGCCGGGACCGCCGGCGGCGATCTGCGCGTTCAGCAGCAACGCCGACGGCAGGGTGATGATGTAGGCATTGGACGCATTGTCCTTCATGATGAAGGCCAGTGATCCGGAGGTTTCGGCTTTGAACCGGGAATAGATCGTGAAGTCCCGAAAGTACATCTTGATCGAGCCGGTGACTTCCATCGATCCAGCCAGCACGCCGGCGGCCAGGCTCGAGCCCATGCCGAACTCCTGCGCCGCGCCGGTGTTGCTGAACGACAGATTGAAACTGTCGACGGTCGCCAGCACCGGCACCTCGTTCCACAGCACGCCCCCGAAGCCACCCACCGGGTCCATCACCTTGCCACTCGGCGCGGCAAGGATGCCGCCGGTCGAGACATCCGCGGTCTGGTTCATCTCCTGCTGCGCCAGGATCGAGAATGCGCCGTTCATGAACTGGCCGATGCCGCCGGCCAGCGTCCAGGCGGAGACGTAGCAGCCCGGATAGCGGAGCCACAGATCCGACGCCAGGCGCTGCTGGATGAACAGCGACTTGAACTGCGTCCCGTTCATGATCGTCTGGGCCCGTACCTGCGCGGCCGCGGCGGCCGGCGTCTCGGTCACCGCGGCGGCCAGCGTCGCGACCGTGAGATGCTGTGCGTCAGCCTTGGCGGTGATCCGGACGAAGCCGTTGTTCGCGGTGTTCGAGAAGCCCAGGATGCGGACCCACTGGCCGACGTTGAGGTTGGTGAACTTGCCCGCCGTGGTTGACGACAAGGCCGCCGCGGTCGCGCTGACATTCGTCAGCGTAATATCTCCGGCGACACCAGCGATCGTCTGCGGTGCCTGCCAGTCGCTGCCGAGGACCACCGAGATGAAGTCGTCGAACGTGCCATAGGACAGGGCGTAGTTAATCGAGCCAGACGCGGATTCCTGCGTGGTGACCGCGGCGGAAACCTCACGCGCGGTG
>DASWON010000363.1:0-11722 GCA_036398735.1 Rhodopila sp. | reverse complement strand
CCCCCTGCCCGACCGTGATCCCCCTGCCCGACCGTGATCCCCCTGCCCGACCGTGATGTGGCACCGGCGTTTGTGACGAAAATTAAATAACATCGCGCGTTAACGATCCGTTCAGCATTTACCCCTATCGATGCCTGATCTGCTCCCTCCGGAGGGTGCGGGCAGGTGGTTGCAAAATGGCAGCCGGTGAATGTTACGGGCGGGTTCGCGGGATGTCTTACTCGCGGCAGTCAGCCCGCCGGTCACGAAAGCGCTCTCGCGGGCAGGATTCTCTTGTTACGTCGTCGGTTCAACATCTCCCCCATCGCCTGGCCGTCCCTGCTGACCGGCACCCTGGGGCTGGTCGTCTGCGTTTGCGCAGCCCTGGTCGGCACAGACATCTGGCAGTTGATGCGGGTGCATGCGGCCAATGTCGAGCAGACCGAGATCGTGACCGCGAATACCGCCCGCTCCCTGGCAGAGCAGGCTGAAAGCACCCTCAGAACCGCGGACATGATTGCCGCGAGCGTGGTGGAGCGAGTTGAGGCCGAAGGCACAGGACCCGAAGCCCTTACGCGCCTGCAGCACCTGACGACCTCGCTGACTGCCGCCCTGCCCGCGATCCACGAGATGGGACTCCTGGACAGCCACGGCGACGTTATTATCCAGACGTCGATAGTGGGTCCGACAACATTGAACTACAGCGAACGCGAATATTTTAGATTCCACGCGACACACGCCGACCGCGGGCCGTTCGTTGGCGAGCGGATCAGGAGCAAGGTGGACGGGACCACAAACATCACCGTGACGCGCCGGATCAACAACCCGGACGGCAGCTTCGCCGGCCTTGCGGTAACGACTGTCTCGATGCTGTATTTTCAACATCTTTTCGATCAGATACAGGCAAAATCCGGAGGTATCATCACGTTGTTCGGTGGTGATGGAACCGTGCTCGCGCGCAGTCCGGCGATTCCGGCCGATGCTCCTCCCATCGGTGGCAACGGCAGCCCGCTCTGGCGACAGATGCGCCAGCATCCGATCGCCGGCACCGCTACCTATCAGTCGACGCTTGATGGCGTGTGGCGACACGGCAGTTACCAGCATCTGAGCCAGTTTCCGCTGACCATGCTGGTGGCTCAGTCCAACTGGGCCATGCAGAAAACGTGGCGGGCGGAACTGTGGTCGCATGCCATCGTCCTGGTGTGTGTCATGGTCGTGGTTGCCGTTCTGGGCGGCCGAGCGGTCAGTGCCACTCGTATGCTGGCGGCTCAGGCGCTGCAGGACGGCCTGACCGGCCTGGCGAATCGACGGTCTTTCGACGAAACGATTGAGCGGGAGCTCCGCCGCGCCGCGCGTTCGGATCAGGTCGTTTCAATGATCATGATGGATATCGATCATTTCAAGGATTACAACGATTGCCATGGCCACCTCGCGGGTGACGAATGCCTTCGCATGATCGCGCGCGTGATCCAGGATTGCCTGCGCCGCTCGGGTGAGGTCGCCTCCCGGTACGGCGGTGAAGAGATCGCGGTGTTATTGCCAGGCTGCGGCACGGCTCAGACATATGCGCTCGCTGAGACCATTCGGCTGGCGGTACGTGGGCTGGCAATGCCGCAGGCTCGGCACATCGGCGGCGGCGTCACGCTCAGCGCCGGCGTGGCGACCTATCAGCCGGGGCAAGACCAGTCAGAGGCGCGAGCACTGATCGGACGGGCCGACGCGGCGATGTACGCAGCGAAGGCGGCCGGGCGGGATACCGTCAGGATCGCGCCGGCGTTACAGGTCGTGTCCCGAGTAGGAACAGTTGAAGCTTTTGTTACATAAAGGAAAATCAGCGACGATATTGCCCTCGATCACGGCCTCCAGCAGTGGCCACTGGAACCACGAGGCATCCCGCATATGGCAGCGCTCGATCACGCCGTTGGCGATGCGCAGCCAGATCAGCACGTCGCCGCGGAACGCCTCGGTGACCGCCATGCCCTCGGCCACATCAACCGCGACATCGGCGATCGCTTCGCCGATCGGCCCGGCGGGGAGGTCCTGCAGAAGCTGGTCAAGAAGCCCGAAACTCTCGTCGATTTCCTTCAGCCGGATCCATACCCGCGCGTTCACGTCGCCATCTTCCAGCACTGGCACGGCAAACTTCAGACGATCGTACGGCGCGTAGGCCAGGTCGCGGCGTGCGTCGAAATCCCGGCCGGACGCGCGTCCGACGAACCCGCCGGGCGCAAACCGCTTGGCGAGCGCCGAACGCAACACCCCGGTGCTCACAGTCCGGTCCTGCAATGACGGCGTGTCGTCGTACAAGCGCGCCAGCCGGGGAAGCGCCGCCCGCAGTTCCTGGATCAGCGCGCGCAGACGAACGACCTGCTCGGTTCCGATGTCGACTGTCACGCCGCCCGGCACGATCCGGTCCATCATCAAGCGGTGTCCGAAAACATCGGCGCAGACACGCAGCACCTTCTCCCGCAGCACCCCGGCGTGGGCCAGCATCATGCTGAATGCGGCATCGTTGCAGATCGCTCCGAAATCGCCGATATGGTTGGCAACGCGCTCCAGTTCGGCCATCACCGCGCGCAGCCACACAGCCCGCGGCGGCGGCTCGACCGCCAGCGCGCTCTCCACCGCCCGCGCGAACGCCAGCGCATACGCCACCGTGCTGTCGCCCGACACGCGTCCGGCCAAACGAGCGGCGCGATGGAGCGGCGCGCCGGCCATCAGCAGATCGATCCCCTTGTGGACGTAGCCGAGACGTTCCTCCAGCCGCACCACCGTTTCGCCATCACAGGTGAATCGGAAGTGCCCCGGCTCGATGATGCCGGCGTGAACCGGACCGACCGGGATCTGATGCAGCGCCCCGCCTTCGACCGGCAGGAACGGATAGGCGGCGGCCGGTCGCTGTTCGTCCTCCCAGCGCCCATGATCGAGCCAGGGGCGGGTATCCGTCAGTCCCACCGGATCCAGCGCGAACAGGTCGCGCATCGTCCGCTCCAGCCGGATCGCGGGGGGATGATATGCGCCGACGGACGGATAGTGATCATGCGGACAGGCGATGCTGAGGACAGCGACGCTGGGGGAGCCCCCGCCGAACAGCGCCATATGCGCGACCCCCGGCTCCCCCCACACACTGAGCAAGGTCAGAGTGCCATCGGCCAGACGGTCTACCGCATACTGCCAGAGCGCGGCATTGGCCCTTACACGCGGCCACGGGCGATGCAGCGCGACCAGATCGCCGGCGTCGACCAGGCTCGCCAGGACGGACGCGGCCGCGCCGCGCCGGGGCGCGTCGTCCGGTGCGTCGGGCATGGGCGGGGGTGATACCTCGCTCATCCCAGCAACGCCGCGACGTGCTGGAACCAGGCGACCAGCGCGGGCGGCAGCCAGACGCCGGCAACCAAAACCAGAGCCAGATGGGCAAACAGCGGGATGTAGGACGCATGCACGGGGCCGATCGCTCCTTTCACCGAACCGAACGCGACGTCGGTCATGCGCAGCAGCAGCGCGCCGAACGCCAGCAGCAGGCCGGCGACCAGCATCACCGCCAGTGCCGGTTCGCGCGCGAAGGTGGACGAGACAACGAGAAATTCGCTGGTGAACACGCCGAACGGCGGCAGCCCGATGATCGCCACGACCCCGGCGACAAGGCCCCAGCCGAGGATCGGATGACTTTCGGTCAGGCCGCCGATGTCGTCGATGCGCTGGGTGCCCTTGACCTGGGTGATGTGGCCCACGGAGAAGAAGATCGCCGATTTGGTCAGGCTGTGCATCGTCATCTGCAGCAGCCCGGCGAAATTGCCCAGCGGCCCGGCCATGCCGAAGGCGAACACGATAATGCCCATGTGCTCGATCGAGGAATAGGCGAACAGGCGCTTGATGTCGCGCCTGCGGTACAGCATGAACGCGGCGAACAGCAGCGACAGCAGCCCCAGTCCGATCATCAGCGGACCCGGCGCGATGGCATGCGGGTTCGCCGCGAGCAGCACCTTGAAGCGCAGCAACGCATACAGCGCCACGTTCAGCAGCAGCCCGGACAGCACGGCGGAAATCGGCGTCGGGCCTTCGGCATGGGCGTCCGGCAGCCATGCGTGCAGCGGCGCCAGCCCGACCTTCGTGCCATAACCCAGCAGCAGGAAGATGAAGGCGATGTTCAGCAGCGACGGGTCGAACTCGGGCGCATAGCGCAGCAGGTTGGTCCAGATCATCGCGTCCAGTCCCTCACCCACGACGGGGCGTGCCGCGAGATAGACCAGGATCGTGCCGAACAAGGCCAGCGCGATGCCGACGCTGCCCAGGATGAAGTACTTCCAGGCGGCCTCCAGAGCCTCGGCCGTGCGATAGAGGCCGACCATCATCACCGTCGTCAGCGTGGCCAGTTCCACCGCCACCCACATCAGTCCGATGTTGTTCGCCAGGAGTGCGAGGTTCATGCCGAACAGCATGAGCTGGAACATCGCGTGGTAGAACCGCAGATGCAGGGGGTTCAGGCGGCCGGTCTGAAGTTCATGGCCAATATACGATGCGCTGAACGCGCTGGTGGTGAGCCCGATGAAGCAGTTCAGCAGCACGAAGACAATATTCAGGTCATCGACCAGCAGATAAGGGCCGGTGGCCGGCCGATACCACAGCAACGTCAGCGCGAACCCCAGTGACACCAGGCTGGCGAGCATGTTCAGGGCGGCGCCGGTCCGGTAGCCCGGCAGCACCGCCAGGATCGCCGCGGCCACCAACGGCGTCAGCAGGATCGCCGCCACCGGATCGATGTCGAAGCCGGTCACGACTGGCCTCCGCGCGAACGATCCAGCGCCGTCACGTCGATCGTGTCGAAGCGCTCGCGAATGCGGAACAGGAAGATGCCGACCACGATGAAGGCGATCAGGATGGAGAACGCGACGCTGATCTCGACCACCAGCGGCATGCCGCGCGCGCCGGTCGCGGCCAGGTTGATGCCGTTCTCCAGCGACATGAAGCCGACCACCTGGCTGATGGCGTTGCGGCGCGTGACCATCATCAGCAGGCCGATCAGCACGACGGAGAGGGCCAGCGCGATGTCCTCGCGCGCCACCGGGTCGGTGTGAGCCGTGACCGGCAGCATGACCTCGAGCGACAGCGCGACAAGGGCGATGCCGGCCAGCATGGTCATGCCGATGCCGCCGACCGTCTCGATCTCGCGGTGCAGGCCCATCTGGAAGACCATGCGCCGCAGGGCGTAGGGAATGAGGATGGCCTTGAACGCCAGCGCGATCCCGGCGGTGATGAAGAGATGCGGCGCGTCCTGGATATGCGCCTGCCATGCGACCGAAAGCGCGAGTACCAGCGCGTGCAGCGCCAGCACGTGCAGCAGGGCGGTCAGCCGGTCCTGGTACAGCATCATCAGGCTGACCAGCACGAGCACGCCCGCCAGCATGTGGGCGATATCGAACGACAGGCCGTGCGGCGCGACAATGGGCATCACATGCCTCGGGAAACGAACAGCAGCAGCACACCCAGCAGCCCCAGCATAAGCGCGGCGCCAAGAAAATTGGGCACGCGGAACACGCGCATCTTCGCCACCGACATCTCCGCTACTCCGAGCGCGATTCCGCCGACCGCCATCTTCGCCAGCCAGGCGAGCACGCCCACCACGTCCGCCAATGGTTCGGCCGGCGTGGCCGCCATTCCGATCGGCAGGAACACGCAGGCGATCATCGCGAGATACAGCATCAGTTGCAGCGCGGCGGCGAGTTCGATCATCGCGAGGTGACGGCCCGAGTACTCCAGGACCATCGCCTCGTGCACCATCGTCAGTTCCAGGTGGGTCGCCGGATTGTCCACCGGAATGCGCCCGTTCTCCGCCAGCGCGACGACGACCAGTGCCACCAGCGCCAGGGCCAGCGACACGCGCAGCCCGACCTGGCCGTTCAGCATGGTCTCGGCGACGGTCGAAAGCTGAGTGGAGCCGGCGATCAGCGCCACCGAGAACACGATCATCAGCATGGCCGGTTCGGCGAGCGAGGCGATCATCATTTCCCGGGAGGAGCCGATGCCGCCGAAGCTGGTGCCGATATCCATGCCGGCGAGGGCCAGGGCGAAGCGGGCACTGCCGAGCAGCGCGGTAATGGCGATCAGGTCGCCCGACCAGCTGAACATGAGGTTGGCGGCGAAGGTCGGCACCAGAGCGGCAGCCACCCAGGTGGCGGCGAAGATGAAATAGGGGGCGCCGCGGAACAGCCAGGAGGCGTTCTCGGCCACCACGGCCTCCTTGCCCAGCAGGCGGCGCAGGTCGCGGTACGGCTGGATCAGCGACGATCCGCGGCGCCGCTGCAACCTCGCCTTGACCTTGCGCACCAGGCCGACCAGCAGCGGCGACAACGCCAGGATCAGGGTCATCTGGACCAGCTGCGCCAGCAGCGGCCACAGGAAGATATCGCCTACTGCCATAGCGTCAGCGCCAGCAGCAGCACCACGAGGGCGGCGAAGACGAAGCCCAGATAACGCCTGATCGTGAGGAATTGCAGCACGTTGGCTCGGTCCGCGATCCAGCCGACACCGTGCCCTAGCGGGGCATAGATGCTGTCCCAGATCGGGTCACGGATGCGCCGCACGATCCGTGCAACCCGGTTGTCGCCGGGTGCGGGCATGTCGACCGTATCGCTCGCCTGGAACACCACGCTGCCGAAGACGCGGCGCAGCGGCTGGGCGAAGCTGCCGGCCGAGTACTGGCTGGTTGGCGTCGGGTCCGGGAAGCCGCAGTCCCAGGCGGGAGCGCGCCGCACCGCCCGTGAGCTGAAACGATGGATCGCCAGGATCGTGACCAGCATCGAGGCCGCGATGAAGACAAAGACCAGAAAGCCGTTGTAGGAGCTGCGGCTGGCCTCGACAGGCGCAATGGTCAGCCAGATGTCGCCGAGCTGGGTCGGCATCCGCGAGCCGGTCATTGCCCGTGCGACCGGGGCGATGGCGTCGATCACCGCACCCGGCACGATGCCGGCGAGCACGCACAGCAGCGCGAAGCCCAGCATGGCGGCGACGGACCAGGGGTCGACCTCTCTCGCATGTGCGGCCGCATCGGTGCGGGGACGGCCGAGGAAGACGATGCCGAACGTGCGCACGAAGCAGGCGGCGGCCAGCGCCGCGGCGAGGGCCAGGGCCGCCCCGTCCACCGGGATCATCAGCTTCAGACCCCATTGCGGCAGTTCGGGATGCAGCAGCACGGCCTGGAAGGTCAGCCACTCGGACGCGAAGCCGTTCAGCGGCGGCAGCCCCGAGATGGCCGCGCAGCCGACCAGAAACGCCAGTGCCGAACGCGGCATGCGGTGGATCAGGCCGCCCATCGTCTCCATATCGCGCTGTCCGGTGGCGGTCAGCACGGCGCCCGCGCCAAAGAACAGCAGGCTCTTGAACAAGGTGTGGTTCAGCGCGTGGAACAGCGCCGCGGTCAGCGCAAGCGCCGCGCCCGCCGCGAACCCGGTCGCTCGGAAAGCCAGTGCCAGGCCAAGACCAATGAAGACGATGCCGACATTCTCGACCGTCGAGTACGCCAGAAGGCGCTTGAGATCGCGTTCCATCAGCGCGTGCAGCACACCGAGGACAGCGGTAATTCCGCCCAGGGCCAGCACGACGGTACCGGCCCACCATTCGCTCGGGCCGATCAGGTCGAAGACGATGCGAATAAAGCCGTAGATGGCGACCTTGGTCATCACCCCGCTCATCAACGCGGAGACGTGGCTGGGCGCGGCGGGATGGGCCAGGGGAAGCCAGACGTGCAGCGGTACCAGGCCGGCCTTCGATCCGGCTCCGATCAGGGCGACGATCAGCACCACGGTCGCGGCGGCGGCGCCCGGACCGGCGGCGCGGATCGCGTCGAAGGCGTACCCGCCGTGGGGGCCGGCCAACAGGCCGAAAGCAAGCAGCAGCGCGAGGCCGCTGAAGGTCGCCATGATCAGATAGACGAAGCCGGCGCGTGCATTTCCCGCCTCATGGTGGTGCGTCATGACCAAGGCCCAGGAGGTCAGCGACATCAGTTCCCAGGCGAACAGGAAGGTGAACGCGTCGTCGGCGATGACGACCAGGGCCATCGCGGCCAGGAAGGCGGGGTAGAACGGCAATACGCGTTCCGGGTGGGCCTCATGCCGACCATAGCCGAGGGCGAACAGGCTGGCGCCCGCGCCCCCGAGCCCGACAAGCACCAGAAAGAACCCGGAGAGAGCGTCCAGCCGCAGATGGGTTCCGATCCCGGGCAGGCCGACGGGCAGCAGCAGGCGCTGGACGGGGGCCGCCAGGGCAAACGCGCCGGTGCCGATGAAACCGGCGCAGAGAATGACGCTGCCGCCGTAGACGATGAGGCGCGCGGCGGCAGTGCGCGCGGTCAGAGCGCCGATCAGGGCCAGGCCGAACAGGGCCAGGATCATCCAGGCGGTGTTCGTCATGGCCGAGGCGGCATCGGTCGGGAGGTCACAATCCGGGGCATCGGGTCCGTTGGATCACACGAGCAGGGCTCCGGCAATTCGCACCTCGCGATCGATACCGATCGGCACCGCAGCCGGCGGCTTCGAGCGGTGCCGCGGTACGCCACGCCGTGTCCGAACGAGCGAATCGTCGGACCCGGACATCCGAACGAAGTCACGCGGCTATCCGCGGGCTGAGCCGCGGCTGAAGTCACGGGGCTGTCCGCGGGCTGAGCCGCGGCTAGAGTGGGACGGCGCGCCTCGGGGGGACGGCACGCCTCGGGTCGGGGCCCCCGCCGGCCGGTTTGCAGCAGCATCATCGCAGGGGTCACGGCTGGGGCGCGCTGGACCGCGGAGCAGCGAGCCGGACGCCGCGCCCACCGCCACCGCTGATGGACCCGTCGTCAATCAGCTCCACTCCGGCGGAGGCCAGGGCGCCGACAAGCTTCATCAGCGAATCGACGTTGCCACGGATGACGCCATCACTGGCCTCCATGCGCTGGATTGTCGGCAAGGACAGGCCGGCCAGTTCCGCCAGGGCACGTTGATCCAAACCCAACAAGGCACGAGCGGCACGCATCTGGCCGGCGGTAATCATGCGCAAGACATCACTTATCCGTCTGTAGATTGGAAACTGACGTATTACGCATCAATGTCAAGACTTGCGAAGCAGCGGTATCCTGACGCCGGCACCGCGCACGATCGGGAGCAGTCGCCCGTTCCTGGTCAATGCGGATTCGGTCCCCGATTCCCACCTGAGTTTCCCGGCCGGCGCCCACTCCTGTGATGGGGAAGCGAGACCGGAATCATGCAAGCGGTGTGTGAGCAGCAGGTCGTCGGGCTCGAGGAACGGGGTGATCGCGGAGAACAGGTGGTCGACGGAATAGGGCTTCATCAACAGGACCGTGGCACCGGCCGTCGCGGCGGCGGCCTTGATCCGCAGCGACGGTTTGCTCGCGGTCACGACGATCGGCCGGGCGGAATAGCCCTGCCTCCTACGGATGCGGGCGCAGGCCTCGTAGGCCCCGATCTGCAGTCGCGCATCAAGGATGATCAGGTGAGCAACGGTGTAGCCGGCGTAGTCCTCGGCCTCCGGGCCGGACGCGGCAAGAAAAACGGCGAAGTTGCGGTGCGTGAACTCCACGCGCAGCACGCTGCTGATGATCGGGTCCGGTTCGGCGATGATGACGATGGGTGGCGTGGTCATGCCGACGCATGATGGGCGGCAATAGTTGAAGAAGCGTTAAAACGCCGCGACACGCGAGTACCGAGGTTGGATTGCCGCCCCGGGTCACCGATAGCCGCCGCATGCCGGCGAACCGGCGCAGCACGCCTGGCGCGGCGCGCGGCACCGGCGCTTATCCCGCGGACCGCAACCATTTGCTGTGCGAACCCAGGTCCGCCGCGCGATGCAGCGAACCCGTCGGGGCGGGCAGACCGATCCTACCGGGCGGCACCCATGACCCAGGCCAGCACGCCCTTTTGGGCGTGCAGACGGTTCTCCGCCTCATCGAACACCACCGAATGCGGTCCGTCGATCACGTCCGCGTCCATTTCCTCGCCGCGATGGGCGGGCAGGCAGTGCATGAACAAAGCATCCGCACTGGCCAGCGCCATCAGCCGGCTGGTGACGCGATATGGCGCCAGCAGATTGTGCCGGCTCTCGTTGGGGTCGTCGGACATCGATATCCAGGTGTCGGTAACGACGCAGCGTGCGCCCGTGATCGCCGCGGCGGGATCGTCCGTCAGCTCGATCCGGCCGCCTTGCGCCCGCGCCCAGGCTACCAGATCGTCCGGTGGCCGCAGCCCGTCGGGCGTGGCCAGGCGCAGGGTGAAGCCGAAGCGCACCGCTGCCTCGATCCAGCTGCGCGCGACGTTGTTGCCATCGCCGCACCAGGCGACGACCTGGCCGGCGATCGGCCCACGATGCTCCTCGAACGTCAGCACGTCGGCCATCAGCTGGCACGGATGCGACGCCTCGGTCAGCCCGTTGATCACCGGCACCGTCGCGTATTCGGCCATCTCGTGCAGCTTCGCCGGGTTGTCGGTGCGCAGCATGATCGCATCGACATAGCGCGACAGCACGCGGGCGGTGTCGGCGACGGTCTCGCCGCGGCCGAGCTGGGTCTCCTTGCCGGTCAGGACGATGACGTCGCCGCCGAGTTGGCGCATCCCGACCTCAAAGGAGACACGGGTGCGGGTGGAGGGCTTTTCGAAGATCAACGCCAGCGTCTTGCCGGCGAGGGGGCGCGATGACACGCCCCCTGCCCGCTTGAAGCCTGACGCGACATCGAGCATCTGGCGCAGCGTCGCCGTGTCGAAGTCGCGCAGGTCGAGGAAGTGGCGCGGCCCGGTCGCCATGTCGGACGACCGGTCCCGCGTATCCGAACGGCGACGGGCCGCGCCGGTCATTGTGCCGCTGCCTTCGCGGCGGCCGCGGCCTTGGCCGACGCGGCACGCAGCATGACAAACGCCTCGTCGAGGTCGCTGTCGGTCACCACCAGGGGCGGCGCCAGGCGCAGCACGTTCTCACCGGCGGTGATCGCCAGCAGGCCCTCGGCGACACAGGCGGCCTGCACCTGGCCGACCGGGACGACGCACTTCATACCCTGCAGCAGGCCGAGACCACGCGCGTCGACGAACACCGAGGGGTACTCCCGGGCGATCTTGTCCAGCTCGGTGCGCAGCTTGCGGCCCTTGCGCTCGACATCTTCCACGAAACCGGGTGCGAGGATCACATCCAGCACGGCGTTGCCAGCGGCACCGGCGAGCGGGTTGCCGCCGAACGTCGTGCCGTGGGTGCCGGGGGTCAGCGCCTTGGCATACCGCTCCTTCGCGAGAACGGCGCCGAGCGGGAAGCCACCACCGATGCCCTTGGCGGAGGACATGACGTCGGGGGCGATCCCGGCCCATTCGTGGGCAAACAGCCGGCCGGTGCGGCCCATGCCGGACTGCACCTCGTCCATACCGAGGATGATGTCGTATTCGTCGCAGACGGCACGCAGGTCGCGCAGGAACTGCATGTCGGCCGGACGCACGCCGCCCTCACCCTGGATCGGTTCCACAATGATGCCGCAGGTGCCCGGGCCGATCGCGTCGCGCACCGCGTTCATGTTGTTGAACGGGACATGATCGAAACCCTCGACCACCGGTCCGAAGCCCTCGAGGTAATGGGCATTGCCGGTGGCGGCCAGGGTGGCGAGGGTGCGGCCGTGGAATGCGCCCTCGAAGCAGATGATCCGGAAACGCTCCGGCTTGCCCGCGTTGAACATCGCGCGGCGCATCATCTTGATCATGCCCTCGTTCGCCTCGGCGCCCGA
>DASWON010000362.1:0-15753 GCA_036398735.1 Rhodopila sp. | reverse complement strand
ATCGCGCCACGGGAACAGGGCAGGCAAGTGTCGCGATGCCCCCGACCGGCCGGGGTTCCTGGCGTGTTCGAGCGGGCGTCGGCCACAAGACTGCAGCGACGTCGCAGCCGTGATGTACGGCGGACCCGGCTGGAGCGCGGGACGGCCGTATTGCAAACGATGCGGTGCGCGGCGGCGGACACCCGCCGGGCGATCAATCAAACTCGGTCGGCAGCCCGGGATCCCGCCAATGCGCAAACATCCGGCTGATATGGCGCGGCAATGTCCGGCGCATGGACAGGTCCGTCGGCACGTCTGCTTCAGCGAACCAACCAACCTCGCTGGTTTCCAGGCTGATCTTCGGCGAGCCGCCCTCAAGCGCGCAGACAAAGAACATCCGTACCACCGAGAATGCCGTGGCGGGATGTGCCTGCCGCGCCCGGTCCCACACCGCCGCCAGTTTCACCGCGCGGACGTGATATCCCGACTCCTCGAAGACTTCCCGTACGACCGACTGCGCCGGGGTTTGGTTCACATCTGCCCAGCCGCCGGGCAGCGTCCAGCGGTTCTCGTCGACGACCTCGCGCACCATCAGGATGCGGCCGTCCGCGTCAAAAACCGCGCCGCGCACACCGACCTTGGGGGTCGCGTAGCCGGTTTCGGCGGCGAACAATGCCTCGATCCGTCCTAGTTCTGCATCGGTATGCTCAGCCATGATACGCGCGGCGAGACGCTGCAGGGCGGCGAAGCGGTCCAGATCGTAAGGGTCCTTGCCGAATGCGAGCCCGGTCTGGGCGATGGCCTGGATCTCGCGTGCCCAGACGAGCCAGTCAGGGTCCGACATGGCGCCTCACCCGGCCGCCCGGCCCGCCGGCGGGACGGATCCGACCGGTCGACGGATCAAGGCCGGCGTTGAACGCGCCTCGTGCGGCAAACGGCGGTGCAGAGCGGCGAGGTACGGCGCCGGCATCACCCCGCCGATTCCGAGACCATTGCGACATTGGATGCGGATTCGCCGGCGATCTCCTGGTCGGTCAGAACCCGCCAGGTCCCGTTCACCAGCACTTCGCTTGGACGGAAGCGGGCCTTGTAGGCCATCTTGCGACTCTCCGGAACCCAGTAGCCGAGATAGACATACGGCAGCCCGAGCGCCCGGGCCCGTTCGATCAGCCACAGCACCGCGAAGGTCCCCAGCGAACGCTTCTCCATCGCCGGGGCGAAGAAGCTGTACACCGCCGACAGACCGTCTCCCAGCTTGTCCGTGAGACATGCGCTCAACAGGCGGTCCTGCGTATCGCGGAACTCGATGATGAACGTTTCGATCGGCGTATCCTCGACCATCGCGCGATAGTCGTAGAAGCTCATGCTCGCCATATCCCCGTCACCGTGCCGAACCTGCTGATAACGCTGAAACAGCTGGAACTGCTCGGCGGTCGCGCGGGCTGGCACGCGATACCCTTCCAGGCCGGCGTTCGCCTTGGCGATCTTTCGCAGCGTGCGGTCCGGCTGGAAGCTGGCCACAGGGATCCGGATCGGCACGCATGCCTGACACGACGGACAGACGGGCGCATAGGCGATGTTATGGCTGCGGCGGAACCCGGCGCGGGACAGCCGGTCATGCAGAGCCTCGGCGTCCGGGCCGGCAATCTCGGTGACCACCTTGCGCTCCGTGCGTCCCGCCAGATAGGGGCAGGGCAGGGGAGCGGTGGTGTAGAAGAACTGTGGCCGGCGCGGCGGTTTATACATGCTCATGAGGCAAACGTTCCCCCTGGCATGTTCCAGCCTCCTCCGGGTTCGGTCAACGTCCGCATCGCCCCCACCCGCACCACGACCAATCCGCTCACTAGGTCGTGCAGGGTGCGATGCCGACGGGTGAACAACGCGACGACGAGCAACAATCCCGAGGTTGCCAGCGTTAGGTAGAACATCAGCACGGAAACCAACGCCTGCAAGCCTGTCGGTGGCCCCAGATCGAAATTGCGGCGGACCGTCAGACCCATCATCTGCTGTCCGGGCGTCGCGCTGGACGATCCCAGCAGCGACAGGAAATGGTAGCAGAAGGGCACGAATGGCAGAATGCTGAGAGCGCCGAAGCCCAGGCCAAAAGTGAGCAGGCCGAACATCACCAGGATCCACCACAGGACCCAGACCAGCAGGGCGATCAGGACGACATCGAACACCCAGGCCACGCAGCGCCGCGACAGGACGCCGCCGGTCAGGAAGTCATCGTCGAGAAAAGGGCTGCCGAAGCTCATGGGGTCAGTCGGACCGTTCCGGAGGTGCTGGCCGCCACCGGCCCGAGGGTTATCGTAGCACCGTCGCGCCACCGCATGGCAAAATCTCTTGCATGCCTGCTGAGCGGGTTGCCGGACTGGCCGGGCGTGATCATGAACAGGCTGCGATCGAGATCCGCGAGATCGTAGACGCCGCGGTACTCGGCCCCGTGGACCGACTGGAACTGGCGGTTTGTGCCGCCGCGGTCCACCGTGGTGTCGTCACCCGGGCTAGGGAGGATGACGGTCGTGAATGCGCCGATCAGCGGGATGGAGCGCAGGATTGGGTGCGCGAACACCGCCTGATGCGCATCGCCCCAGCGCCAGGCGGCCGGATCATCGCCGAAGCGGGCGGTCAGTTCCTTCACGGCGTCCGCCAGCGCGTCTCTCAGCATCGGCGTGCAGTCGCCGTCGCACCAGTGCGCCCCCGCCGGCGACAGCACGGAAGCCACGAAATCCGACACCGGCGCCCCGAGCCCCGCCGTCAGCCCGGCATGGCGCAGTACCGACGCCTGGAATGCGTCCATCCAGGCGTTGAAAATCAATGGCGCGGGCTGGTCCATCGCCGCCGATCCGTCCCAGCCGCGCAGCAGCGCGAGCGCCTTGTCCGATGTGCCGGTCACCCCCGGCACGGCCAGCAATACCGGCAGCACCTGGCGAGCGAAGGTGTTCACGACATCAGTCTGCATCGCGGCAAAGGTGGCGGGCGTGTGCCGGTCGGATTGCTCCAGCATTTCCCGGATGCGCCTGGCCCGCCAGTCACCGAACGTATCGCGCCCCATGAACACGGGAGAATCGGGCGGCCAGATCGGCTCGTTGGCGTTCACGAGCCGTCCGCTCGCCGGCGACACGCTATGCGGCAACTGTTCGCCGGCTGCCCAGCCGATCCAGTCGTGTGAACCGTCGCCCGGCACCGGGGCGGACCCGTCTCCGGCCTTGCGGATCGGCAGCCGCCCGGTCACGAACAATCCGATGGTCTTCGCATCCGCTACCAGCAGGTTCTGCACCGGTGAGGTAATCCGGGTGGCCGCCGCCCCGGCTTCCTGCACCGACGTCGCCCGGTTCAGTGCGAGCAGGCCGGCCGCTGCGGTATCGCCGGGCTGCAGGTTACCCATGGCCACTGCCATGAGCGGTCCATCGGGATGATCGAGATCGCTGATAACCGGCCCGTGCCGGGTCTCGCGCACCGTCAGAACCGCGTCGGCCTGCCAGCGAACGCGGATCCGCTCCTCGCGCACGGCGAACGGCTGCGGGCCGGCGGGCGTTTGATATTCATTGGGCCCAGCCGGTGTCTCGATGAAGATGTCCTGAACGTCCGCGCCGGTCGTGGTGAACGTCCAGGCGATCTTGCCGTTGTGCCCAAGCACCAGGAACGGCACGCCGGGGGCGGTGGCGCCGGCCAGCATATGCCCGGGGGTGTCGATCCGAACGAGATACCAGATGGCCGGGAAGCCGAAGCCAAGGTGAGGATCGCCCGCCAGCAGCGGTGCGCCGCTTGCCGTGTGACGTCCATCGACCGCCCATTCGTTCGATGCGCTGGGCGGCATCGTGTAGGGGGCCGGAAAATGCGGCAACATCGATGCCAGCCGGGAGGCCGCCTCGGCGAACCGCGTCGATGGCGCTTTCATCGCGTCCGGAGCGGCCATGCCCGCCTGGCGCGGCCACAGCTGATCGAGGACCGCCGTCGGGACGCGACCCGCCAGCGCCTGTCGCGACATTTCCTGGCGCCAGTTCATCGACAGCCAGAGGCCCATCGTCTTCGCCCAGAGCAGACTGTCCGCCGCCTCCCACCGCTCCGGCGCCCCGAGCGGCAGAAATTCCGGCGCGGCAAAGCGGCCCTTGAGGTCGATCCAGGCATTTACCCCACGCGCGTAGGCCTCCAGCATGGCCCGCGTGTCCGCCGGCAGTGCGGCGAGGTCGGCCACCGCATGCTGGCGCAGGCCCAGCGTCCGCATCATCCGGTCGATCGGCAGAGTGGCCGATCCGGCAATCTCCGACAGCCGGCCGGACGCAGCGCGACGCATCAGTTCCATCTGGAACATGCGGTCCCGGGCGTGCACGAAGCCCAGCGCCGCCGCCGCGTCTTGTTCCGAGGCGGCGTGGATGCGCGGCACCCAGTCGGCGTCATAGGTGATGTCCACCGCACCCGAGAGGGCCGGGATAGATGCTTCCTGGCGTGTCCCCGGCATGGTCAGCCAGAGCGCGCCGGCGAGCAGCGCGACCAGCAGCAGGACCACAAAGCCGATCACCGCCAGCACGCTTGCCATTCCTTTGAGGATGCGAGTCATGAGTTCAAACTGATCGCACGGAACCGCGGTGGGAAGTGACGAAATGACGGAACAGGGACGCCGGTGCGCGGCGCCCGACGCCCGGCGCCCGGCGCTCGTTATCCGGGCCGGTCGCGGCGCGCCGTCGATGAGCCGATGGTCCCACCGATTTTGGTGGCGAATGTTCCGGAAATGACAAACGACGGGAATTTGCGCTTGCGGGGCGGGCTGTACGCAATAAGATTATGTCTCCCGAAGCGGCATGGAAACGTCTGTTCGTAACCTCGTATGAAGCCGCCCATCTCAGACACGCCGATCGTGCTGGACGCGATTGACCGCCGCATTCTCGCTGCCTTGCAGGAAGACGGGCGCATGACCAATGTCGACCTGTCGAAACGCGCCGGCATCTCGGCTCCGCCCTGTCTGCGGCGTGTGCGCGCACTCGAGGAAGCCGGCGTCATTCGCGGCTACCACGCCGACACCGATCCGCAGAAGCTGGGGTGGGAAATCACGTTCTTCGCCATCGTCGGGCTGGACAGCCAGAAGGAAGCGGTGCTGTCCGCGTTTGAGAACCTTGTGGGTGGCTGGGCCGAGGTGCGCGAGTGCCACATGATCCGTGGTGGCGGCGATTTTTTGTTGAAGCTGGTGGCGCGCGACACCGCGCATGAAAACCAGTTGACGCAGAAGTTGACCGGCTCTCCCGCGGTCAGCAGGGTGCAGACCCTGCAGACGATCCGTACCAGCCGCAATCTGGCCGGAGTGCCGTTCGGCTAACGCCGCACCGGTCGCGCCGACGCTTGCCCGGTCTTCGGCGCATCTAGACGCTCACAGCAGTTTCTCGGCCCGCAAACTCAACCATTTGCCCTTGCCGACAATGATGTGGTCGTGCACCGCGATACCCATCACGGCCGCCGCACGCGCGATGTCGCCCGTCAGCGCCACATCCTCACGCGAGGGTATCGGCTCCCCGCTGGGATGATTGTGCGCCAGAATCACCGCGCTGGCGTGAAGGTCGAGGCAACGCCGAACCACCTCGCGCGGGTAGGCTGGGGCGTGGTTGATGGTGCCGTGACCTTGAACCTCATCCGCGATCAGCCGGTTGCGGCCGTCGAGGAACAGAACCCGGAACTGCTCCGTGCGTTCGTGCCCCATCGCGGCCATCAGGTATTCCGTCAGGCGGTCCCAGGTGGCGAGGACCGGCTGAGCGACGATTTCCTGCCACTTCATCCGCAATGCTGCGGCTTGAACGAGCTTGAGTGCCGCGGCTCCCCCCTCGCCCAGGCCATCGACCTGCATCAGTTCGGCGACCGGCGCGCCAAGGACTCCGCCAAATGTGCGAAACCGGTTCAACAAGGTCCAGGCGATCGGCTTGGTGTCCCGCCGGGGCATGGTGATGAACAGGATCATCTCGAGCATCTCGTGGTCCGCCAGAGATTCCGGCCCGGCCTTCAGCAGCCGTCGTCGCATGCGCATCCGATGCCCGTCGGCGCCAGCCACGGCGGCCGGTTCCACCGATTGCGGCTCCAGACCCGGCAGCATCGCAAACTCGGCCAGACCTTTGACCTTCGGGGTCGGGGTTCGTTTTGCGACAGGGACCATGCAGGTGGTTCAGGGGTTCGCGGTAGGATGACTGCCGCTGACTCTAACCGCCAAATGTTGCCAATCCGCTAATGCCGGCCGCTAATGCCGGCCGCGCTCCGACCCTGCCGCTGACGCCGGGCCATCAACCCAGCGGCGGCTTGTCCAGACCAGCCGGGGAAAGCGTGAAAATTTCACAACCGTCTTCCGTAACGCCGATCATGTGCTCGAACTGAGCCGACAGACTGCGGTCCCGAGTCACGGCGGTCCATCCGTCGTCCAGGACTTTCACTTCCGGCCTTCCGGCGTTCACCATGGGCTCGATGGTGAAGAACATCCCTTTGCGCAGGATCGGCCCTTCGCCCGGGCGACCGAAATGCAGCACGTTCGGCGGTTCGTGGAAGCGTCTCCCGATGCCGTGCCCGCAGAAGTCGCGGACCACGCTGAAACGGTGGCCCTCGACGAAAGTCTGAATTGCGTGGCCGACGTCGCCCAGGGTCGCCCCCGGCTTCACCACCTTGAGGCCACGCAGAAGCGACTCATAGGTGACATCGATCAGGTTCCTGGCGCGCGTGCTCGGCGTGCCGGCGGCATACATGCGCGAAGAGTCGCCGTGCCAGCCGTCCAGAATGACCGTCACGTCGATATTCAGGATATCGCCGTTCTCCAGCTTGCGTTCGCCGGGAATGCCGTGACAGACGACATGATTGATCGAGGTACAGATCGACTTTGGGTAGCCACGATAGTTCAGCGGCGCCGGGATCGCACCGTGCTCCAGGATGAATTCGTGGCACAACTTGTCCAGCAAGCCCGTCGAGACACCTGGTTTCACATGCGGCACGATCATGTCGAGGGTCTCGGCGGCGAGCCGGCCCGCCGCTCGCATACCGGCGAAATCGTCCGGCGCGTGAATCGTGATGCGCCTCGAGTCTGCTCCGCCGTCCATCACCTTGCTCCGCCCCAAGCCCTCTGCCGTCAACAGCCTGCAACATGCGCAACCGACTCGTCCGGTGCAAGGCCAACCTTGCGACGTCCATCGGAAAGCATGACTGGCAAGCGCCCGTGACGTGTGCGCCGTGCCGGGTTAGAAGGCCCCCATGATCATCGATATGCACACTCACGCAGGTCGACCGCGCCGCACCGGAGATGTGGACCGCGCCGTGCTGGCCACCATGGCGCCGGCTGGCGTCGCCGCAGCCGTCGTGTCCGCGATCGGCGACATCCCGATGATCCGGCGGGACAAGCATACCGGGCGGCTCGAGAAATTTCGTGATCCCAGGCCGAACGAGTGCCTCGAGGCGGTCGAGGGATACCTGACGAGCTTTGAACGATCAGGCACGCGCATTGCCCGCGAACCCGACGACTTCCGGGAAGACGACCCCGCGCTGGTCCTGGCGATCGAGGGGTGCGATTTTCTCGAGGGCGAGCTTGGCCGACTCGACGCGATGGAGGCCCGCGGCGTGCGCAGCATTCAGCTCACGCATTATCTGGTGAACGAAACCGGGGACATCCAGACGGCGCCGCCGGTCCATGGCGGCCTGACGCCATTCGGGGCCGAGGTGGTGCGGCGGATGAACCGGCTCGGCATCATCCTCGATGTCGCCCACTGCTCGGAAGACACCGTCAAAGGCGTCGCCGCGGTTGCGACGAAGCCGTTCCTCTGTACGCACTCCAACCTGAAGGAGCCGGGCCACAGGAACGGCGATCACCCGCGTTTCATTGGCCCGGACTACGCCCGCATGGTCGTCGAATCGGGCGGCGTCGTGGGCGCGTGGATCGCCGTGCTGACGGAGGAAAAGCTGCCGGGCATGATCCGCCACCTGTTCCGTATGATCGACGCGCTTGGCATTGACCACGTCGGCATCGGAACTGACCTGCCGGCCGGCGTCGCCAGCACCGAAATGCCCGATTTTTCCCGCCACCCCGAGATCGTCGCAGCATTGTGCGATCGTGGCCTGACCCCGGAGGAAGTGGACAAAGTGTGCTCAGGCAACTGGCTCCGCGTGTTGCGCGCGGTGCGGGCATGACCGCCGATCGCGACGCCCGCAAGCGTGAGGCCGCCATGGCGGCCGTGGCGATGGTCGAGGAAGGCATGGTGGTCGGACTGGGCACCGGCTCGACCGCCGCTTTCGCCATTGACGGACTGATCGAACGGGTCCGCAAGGGACTGCGGATCGTCGGCATCCCGACCAGTGAGCGCAGTGCCAAGCAAGCACGCGACGGCGGCATCGTGCTGACCGATTTCGCGCAACACCCGAAGGTGGATCTGACGATCGACGGCGCGGACGAGATCGCGCGCGACTCGCTGGACCTGATCAAGGGGCTGGGCGGGGCCCTGCTGCGGGAAAAGATCGTCGCCGCCGCCAGCAATCGGCTGGTGATCGTCGCCGACGAACCCAAACTGGTCAGCCGGCTTGGCGGCACGGCGCCGGTCCCGGTCGAGGTGGTCGCCTTCGGCTTCGAGACCACCGCCGCCCGCCTGGCCAGGCTCGGCGCCACGCCGGTCCTGCGACGGGCACCGGATGGGACAGCGTTCCGCACCGATGGCGGCAACCTGATCCTGGACTGCAGTTTTGGTCTGATCGCGGACGCGGCGCGGCTGGAGCAGGACCTTTCTGCCACGATAGGCGTCGTCGAGACCGGTCTGTTCATCGGCATGGCCCGGACGGCGCTGGTGGCGACACAAAACGGGCTGATCAGGCTGGACCGTTAGAAGATCGGCCTCCGCTGCTGGTCTGGCAGGACGACCGGCCTGCATCCCGCCCATGCCGGCGTCCGGCAGAAATTAGCGCCACGCCTGCGTTACAGCAGGGGCCGGCCCCGCGACCGGTATGCCGTTGCCTTCCGGCGGCCGGTGCCGGGGCTTACCGGCTGGCAACCTGCCGCGACTCCGGTCGGATCACCAGACAGCCCCCCTTGCGATGGGCGGAGCAGGTGTCTTGCGCATCCGACTGCGACAGGCCGGTCACCTGAGCGCGCCAGATCGTCTTTGCTCGCAGCCGGATCGGCTCGACCCGCGCTTCTCCCGCTTCCGCTTCACGCCGTGCCGCCAGGGCCGCACCGCGGGCAGCGGCTTCGGTGGAGAATGTGCCGACCTGAACGACCCAGTTGGTCACGCGGGCACGCGATGGCGTCGGGCGCGTGACTTCCGAAGCATGGGCGCTGGCGATCAGCGTCACCCGCGAGGCTATTTGCACCGGCCGGCGGAAGACCGGAACATCCATCTGCTCGAAGCTGTGATCGAGCAGCGATGCCATGTGTATGTCACGCTCTCCGTTCGAGGCCGCGCCGAGAACCACGCCGACGAGGCGGACGCCGCCACGCACGGCGCTGGTGACGAGGTTATGGCCGGATGCCTCGGTGTACCCGGTCTTCAATCCGTCCGCGCCGGGATAGGTGCGCAGCATGTTGTCGTGATTGAAGATGACCTGCCGGTGCCAGGCGAAACTCGGCGTCGAGAAGTACGGGTAATAGCCGGGGAAATCGTTGATCAGCCGCCGGCTCAGAATCGCCAGGTCTCGAGCCGTGGTCCACTGGTCGGGGCTCGGCAGGCCAGAGGCATTCATGAATGTGGTGTGACCCATGCCGAGGGCTCGGGCACGCAGCGTCATCATCTGCGCGAACCGGTCCTCGCTGCCGCCAAGCAGTTCGCCGAGCGCGGAGGCCGCATCGTTCGCGGACTTTGTGACCAGACCGAGGATCGCCTGCTCGACGGTCAGCCGCGAGCCGGGCAACAGGCCCAGCTTTGATGGTTCCATGGAGGCGGCGTGGGATGATACAGGCACCGCTTGGTCGAGCGTAATGCGGCGATCGCGCAACGCTTCGAACGTCAGATAGAGGGTCATCATTTTGGTCAGGCTGGCGGGATGACGCGGCTGATCCGCGTTCACTTCCTCCAGCACGTCACCACTGGTGGCGTCGACCACGATCGAGCTGTAACGAGCCGAACCGATCTGAGCCCTGGCCGGCGTGGCCATCGGCAGTGAGACCAATAGCGACGAGATGAGGCCAGTGGCGGCCAACAGGCAGTACGATAACTGCTTGCGCGTACGGCACGCAAAGCTGACCATTTATATCCCTTCCCGAGCTGCGGCGAAACCTTATGTTTCCCGGGCGGGGATTGTCCAGCGCAAAACATTCGAAAAGCGTAAAAAGTGAAGGTCTTATGGGGTGACTTTCGCACGAGTGGCGCGCCCCCGGACGAGGTCCACCCGGAATACCGGCGAAACCGGAAAATTTTGTGCAGTGCACAATAATCTCCTTGATCGCTGCTCACGAGATTTCTATATCAGCGTTGTGTTGCGGTGCAGCGAATTTATGCGCGACACGACTTGCAGAGAGTTTTTCGGCGGGGTGCTTGCCCGGCTTCGGCGCTTCCGCTGGCGACTGACTGATCCGTCTTCCGTCTATAGCGCAGAAGAGAGACAAACCGATGACAACCAACGAAAAACCGGTCACAACGAACAAGGCAAAGATCGTGGAAGTGACCCCGGCGACCACCGAAGCGACCAGCAAGACGATTGACGCCACGGTATCGGACCTGAAGGAAGGGGTTGCGAAGGCGACCGCCGGGTTCGAAGCCACGCAGGCGAAAATGAAAGAAGGAGTTGAGAAAGCGATGAAGACTGCGGAGGAACTCGTTGCCTTCAATCAGGGCAACCTCGAGGCCATCGTGAAGTCCAGCCAGATCTGGGCGACCGGCGTGCAGGACCTGTCCAAGCACGTGGCTGCCGCGGCGAAGGCCTCGCTCGATGACAGCATGTCGGCGTTCAAGGCGCTGACCAGCGCGAAGTCCCTGAAGGACGCCTTCGAACTGCAGGCCTCTTTCGCCCGCGCAGCGCTCGAAAAGTCCCTTGCCGAGTCCGGCAAGCTGACCGATGCCTCGTTCAAGCTGACCGAGCAGGCGCTGGCCCCGATTACCGCCCGTGTCACCGTCGCGGTGGAGAAGCTCGCCAAGGCCGCCTAACCAAACCGGGACGCCTGACGGAAGGCGGTTCAGGGGCGCGTTTGCCCGTGAACCGTGCCAGACGCTGTCCTACTGGCATCGACAAGGCCCGGGCATTCGTCCGGGCCTTTTGCTTTTCGGCACCTGCCCCCATCTTCGTCGTCACCGTCGGAGCGGTGCCCGCATCCCGCAACATTTGGGAAAATCCCCCTTGCGGGAACCGCCAGTCGGCGCAATCGTCTTGATTGGATGGATGCCAAACTCCTTTCATCGGAGGGCGGCATTCCGATATGCTGAGTGCTTCACCCCGGCAGCGCGTGCCGGCATGGACGAGAGCGGAAACCGAGGACTGAGGGCGCGGATGCCCGGGCCATTTGGCGACAAACATGGTTTCCTGGCGCGGCCAAGTGACGGTCGTATGCGGGACGGCGAATGGATGCGAACAGGATGAGCGACAACGACAAACGCGGCGGAACGACGGAGGGACCCAATACCGGTGTCGTCGTCAAGGCACGTCCCAAGACACGCAAACCCGCGATGTACAAAGTGTTGATGCTGAACGACGACTACACGCCGATGGAGTTTGTCGTTCACGTCCTGGAGCGCTTTTTCCAGAAGAACCGGGAAGAAGCCACCCGGATCATGCTGCACGTCCATCGCCGAGGCGTCGGTGTTTGCGGCGTGTACACATACGAAGTTGCCGAGACGAAGGTTACCCAGGTGATGGACCTCGCGCGGCAGAACCAGCACCCTCTGCAATGCACGATCGAGAAGGAATGATGACGATGCGGGGCGGATTGGCGCCAACATCGTCGCTGTGACGGGCGGAGTGATCGCTCCACCCGGTAATGACCAGGTCCCTGACCGGACCACTAGCGTTTAGGAGCGTCGGATATGCTGTCACGGAACCTCGAACAGACGCTTCACCGCGCCCTGTCTCTCGCCAGTGAACGTCGGCACGAGTATGCCACCCTCGAACACCTGCTGCTCGGTCTGGTAGAGGACACCGACGCCGCGACCGTCCTGAAGGCGTGCGGCGTTGATCTCGACAAGCTGCGTAACGATCTGACCGAGTTCCTGGACAAGGACCTCGCCGGGCTGGCGACCGACCGTCCGGGCGATCCCAAGCCCACCGCCGGCTTCCAGCGCGTCGTTCAGCGCGCCGCGATCCATGTGCAGTCCTCGGGGCGCGATGAGGTCACCGGCGCCAATGTGCTGGTCGCGCTGTTCAGCGAGCGTGAGAGCCATGCGGTCTACTTCCTGCAACTTCAGGACATGACGCGTCTCGATGCCGTGAATTTCATCAGTCACGGTATCGCCAAAGCCCCTGGCCGTTCGGCGCAGCGGCCGGTCACCGGCACCAGCTCGCAGACCCCGGAGGGCAACCAGCCGGAGCAGGAGCGCGAGGAAAAGCCCAACCGCCGCAGCCAGGACGCGCTGTCCAACTACTGCGTCAACCTGAACAAAAAGGCGATGGCCGGGAAGATCGACCCGCTGATCGGCCGCGACTCTGAAATCGAGCGGACCATTCAGATCCTCTGCCGCCGTACCAAGAACAATCCGCTGTATGTCGGTGATCCTGGCGTCGGCAAAACCGCCATCGCCGAGGGCCTGGCCAAGCGCATCGTCGAGGGCGACGTGCCGGAGGTGCTGGCCAAGTCGACGATCTTCGCGCTGGACATGGGCTCGCTGCTCGCCGGCACCCGCTATCGCGGCGACTTCGAGGAGCGGCTGAAGGCCGTGGTGAACGAGTTGGAGAACCAGCCCGGCGCCATCCTGTTCATCGATGAAATCCACACCGTGATCGGCGCCGGCGCCACCAGCGGCGGCGCGATGGACGCTTCCAACCTGTTGAAGCCGGCTCTCGCATCGGGCAACCTTCGCTGCATCGGTTCGACGACCTACAAGGAATTCCGCAACTACTTCGAAAAGGACCGCGCGCTTGTCCGTCGCTTCCAGAAGATCGACGTGAACGAGCCGTCGCTGGAGGACAGCGTCAAGATCCTGCGCGGCCTGAAGCTGAACTACGAGAAGCACCACAAGGTCCGCTACACCGATGAGGCGATCCGCGCCGCCGTCGAGCTGTCGTCGAAGTACATCCATGACCGGAAGCTGCCGGACAAGGCGATCGATGTGATCGACGAAGTCGGTGCCTCCCGCATGCTGCTGCCGGAGCACAAGCGCCGGAAGACGGTGACGCTGCGCGACGTCGAGGAGATCGTGGCGAAGATCGCCCGGATCCCGCCAAAGTCCGTCTCGGCCGACGACAAGGAAACGCTGCGCAACCTGGAGCGTGACCTGAAGTCCATGGTGTTCGGTCAGGACAAGGCGATCGAGGCCCTCGCCGCGGCGATCAAGCTGGCCCGAGCAGGTCTGCGCGAGCCGGAGAAGCCGATTGGCAACTACCTGTTCTCCGGCCCGACCGGCGTCGGAAAAACCGAGGTCGCGCGTCAGCTGGCGGCGACCATGGGCATCGAGCTGATCCGCTTCGACATGTCCGAGTACATGGAGCGGCACTCGGTCTCTCGGCTCATCGGCGCCCCGCCAGGCTATGTCGGCTTCGATCAGGGCGGCATGCTGACCGACGCCATCGACCAGCACCCGCACGCGGTTCTGCTGCTGGATGAAATCGAAAAGGCCCATCCGGACCTGTTCAACATCCTGCTGCAGGTGATGGACCATGGGAAACTCACCGACCACAACGGCAAGACGGTCGATTTCCGCAACGTGATCCTGATCATGACCACCAACGCGGGTGCGTCTGACATGGCGAAGGAGGCCATCGGTTTCGGCCGCGAGGTTCGTACCGGCGAGGATGAGGATGCGATCAAGCGCCTGTTCACGCCCGAATTCCGCAACCGCCTGGATGCGACGATCACCTTCGCCGGCCTGACGCCGGAGATCGTCGGCCGTGTCGTCGAGAAGTTCGTGATGCAGCTGGAGGCTCAGCTCGCGGACCGGAACGTGACGATCGAGCTGTCCTCGGCCGCGAAGGAGTGGCTGGCGGAGCGAGGCTACGACCGGCTCTACGGCGCCCGGCCGTTGGGGCGGGTTATCCAGGAGCACATCAAGAAGGCACTCGCCGAGGAGCTGCTGTTCGGCAAGCTCGTCAAGGGCGGCGCCGTCAAGGTGACGCTGAAGGACAACAAGCTCGACTTCGAGATCACCGAGGCCGCATTGCCCGCATTGCCGAAGCCGGAAGGCGACGACGACGGCGGTGCGGACCGCGAGCAGGAAGTCGAGGTCTAGGATCCTGCCTCCGGGCGTTCGCTGCTTTGCGCGGCGGACGCCGAGGAATCAGCGGGGAACTGAAACCGCGGGATTGGCGGCCGGCGACCGTAGCTGGCCGACCAGGGCTCAGGTCAGTTTCGGACCCGGTCACAGCCAAATAGGGGGAGAGGTCGGTCACAACCGGTCTCTCCCCGTTTGTTATGCGATCGACCCGAAGGCGCGTTACCAGGGCAGTTCCTTGCCGGTGTAATCCAGGAAGCGATTGTGGTGCGCGCCGCTTTGCTGTTCGATCACCGTGACCATCCCGGCGGCGCTGTCTTCCACCGACACCGCCGCGCTCGCGCCGCCCATGTCGGTCCGCACCCACCCGGGATGCAGCGACAACAGGGTCAGCCCGCGCCCGCTCAGTTCACCCCAGAGCCCACGCGTCAACGAATTCAGTGCGGCCTTGCTCGCGCGGTACAGCTCGTGTCCGCCAGGATTGACCGCGACGCTTCCCATCACGGATGAGGTGAATGCGACCACGCCCGAACCTGGCCGGACATGCGCCGCCAGTGTCCTGGCCAGGCGAATCGGTGCGATCGCGTTGGTGAACATCAAGGCGCCGATTTCTGCCGCCGTCGCCGAGCTCGCGCTGCGATGATCGGGGCCGGAGACCCCGGCGTTGATGAGCACAGCGTCCAGCGTCTTGCCGCGCAGTGCCGCCGCGAAGCCATCGATCGCCGCGGGATCATTCATGTCCAGCCGCGGGATGGCGACCCGCCCTGGATGGGATGCCTCCAGATCGTGCAGCGCGTCCGCCTTGTCTGGCTGGCGGGCGGTGGCGATGACATCCCAGCCGCGCGCCAGGAATTCCTTCGCGACGCCCAGGCCGATTCCGCGATTGGCGCCGACGATTAGCGCGAGCCGATGTTCCGCCATTATTCTATCCTTTGAGAGTGTCCACCTCACCAACCGAGGCGGACCATCGTATTGCGTATGCGACGGACCGTCGATCGAGCAGGGCAGCCGATGAGTGCTTCAGATACCCGCGCCGGGGAACTCGTGAACAAAGGGTTCATCGTCAACCGTCCCGCGGTGGCCGGCCCTGGGCGCGATGGCAGGACCTTGATCGTGACCGGCCTGCACCGGTCGGGAACCAGCCTCGTCGCCTCGATCCTGCGACAGGTCGGCATCTTCATGGGCGCCGAAATCAATGACATCGTGCATGAGGACGAGGCGATCGCGCGCGTCCTCATCGCGCGGGACCGGGACGCTCTGAGCCGCCTGATAGCCGAACGCAACGCCAGTTACGGCACCTGGGGCTTCAAGTTTCCAATGCTCGGCGAGGCCCTGGATGCCGACGAGATCGCTCTGTTCAGCGATCCCCATGTCATCGTGCCGTTTCGTGATCCGGTGTCGGTCGCGGTGCGGACGTCACTGTCGGAATATCCGGCGCCGATGCGGGCGTTACGGACCGCGCTGGATGATCTGACCGCGC
>DASWON010000361.1:0-2396 GCA_036398735.1 Rhodopila sp. | reverse complement strand
CGTCCAAGACGAACTCGGTGACGTCGAACTGGCCGAGGTCCAGCAGCCCGGCCCGGATCAATGCGATCATCCCAAGAACAGCAATGGGCTCGAACATCCATTGGCCGCGAATGCCGACGCAGTTCCGCATGATCCAGGGATAGGGCAGCGACAGGTCATCGTCGCCCAGCATCCCCACGCCGCCCATCAGCACGGCCCGACCGTATGGGCGCACCGTCATCACGGCGGCCCGCACCACCGTCGCGCTGACGGACGGCGGCAGAATGTCCAGCACGCAGTCAATCGGGCCTGGTGCGGCGGCCTGCATCCGCGCGCGGTCCGCATCCTCGTTGCCGGCGATGGTCACGGGCCGCACGCGCGAACCGAAGCGGCGCACCAGGTCGGCAAGCACCCCTTCGTTGCGGCCGGGCGCCACGACGCAGCCCACACCCATCGCCAACGCGGTCGCCACGGCGGCGCTGCCGTAGTTGCCGGTGGCGCCGCTGACCAGGAGCGTTTCCCCGGCTTGCAGCCCCGCCGCGAGAAGGCCGCCATACGGCACGAGCGCCACGCCCGCCGCGCACCATCGTCCGGCGTCCGCCTCGTCGATGACGCCAAGCGGGATGGCGTTCTCGGTCGGCACCATCATGCGTTCGGCAAACGGGCCATTGTGGAAGTGCTGCTGCAGCCGCAGGCCCCCTTCGCCGCGGGAACTCCAGCCCTGCAGCGTGATGTCAGGGGCGAGGCCGCCATCGCGCGACCGCACGGTCGGGTCGCAGAACACCCAGTCGCCGGGCGAAAGGCGTGTTGCATCCGGGCCGGCGGCGCGCACGCGGCCGACCGCCCCGCAGCCCGGCACTACGGGCAGCTCCAGCGGATACTTGCGCGCGCCGCTGAACACATCCGCCGCGTAAGGCAGGATGCCGGTTGCCACGACATCGACGACGACCTCGCCGGTGCCCGGAACCGGGTCGGGCACGGCGCCAATGGACAGGGGAGAACCGAACGCGAGCAGGGTAGCAGCTTTCATGGCGAGGGCAGTCCCACGGTGGAGAACCTCAATTGGGCGAGCTTCGCCTGTGCATGAAGGACTGGTATCATCCTAGGATCAGTCACACCCCCTTTAGGCGGCACGCATGACGGACCCAGCCCGCAACGCATTCGGCGACTTTCTCCGCTCCCGGCGCGAGAAGCTGGAGCCGCACGCGATAGGCCTTCCGAATGGCACGCGGCGACGGACCGTGGGGCTGCGGCGGCAGGAAGTGGCGGAGCTGGCCGGCATCGGCATCGACTGGTATATCCGGCTGGAGCAGGGCCGAGCTGTGCGCCCCTCCGCCGCCACGGTGGATGCGTTGGCGCGGGCGCTACACTTGGACAAGGCCGAACACGCCCACCTGCGCGCACTGGCTTTGCCCAGCAACCGCCCGGCTTTCGTGCGCGAGACCGTGCCGAGCACGGTGCGCTGCATCGTCGAGCGTCTTGACCAGCCGGCCTACGTCACGGGACGGCGGTGGGACGTGTTGGCGTGGAACAATGCAGCTTGTGCGCTGTTCACCAATTTTAGTCGGATGCCGGAGGCAGATCGCAACATTCTCATCTATGTGCTGACCGACCCGGACGCGCGGCGCGTATTCGGCCTTGCCTGGGCCGGGCAAGCGGCGCGCATGGTGGCCCGGTTCCGTGGAACGCACGACCTATGGGCTGGTGACCCGGCGTTCACCAGCTTGGTGCGCGACTTGCGCGAGCGCAGTCCCGAGTTCGCCGGCTGTTGGGACGCGCACCAGGTTGGTAGCAGCGCCGGGACCGGCGAGAAGGTGCTGGTTCATCCCAATAACGGCCCGCTGCGCTACGAGTATGCGACGTTTCAGGTCAACGACGACCCGGCGTTGCGGCTTACAGTCTACACCCCGGTCTAGCCACAGACCGATTTGACTGTGTCAGCCCGACTTGGGTTCAGGCACGGCGGCGCGGCATACGTCAGTGAGCGATGGTCTGCGATTCTCGAAAACCAGCCCCAAACGGACACTTGGTTGCGCGCTTCCTTCGTTGAACATCGCATCCAGCATGTTTGGACACGGCCCAAAACGGACTCTCGGATGCTTACGCTTGAGACCAGCGTGTGAATCAGCGCAGGCGCGGAACCCAGGAATAACTGGACTTTTCAACATCTTGTCGCGCTGATCAGCGCCGAAAATCCACCGCCGATTTACAGTCAGGCTCCTTCTCAGGCCCACGCAGCTACGGATCAGACCTCCAATGTTGGCCGAGAGCGGACCGGCAACTATGGACCGGTAGGTGGCACAAAACGGACTTGCGTCACGACGTTCGAAGCAGTCGCCCTGCATAGGTTTTACGTATGCTCATCGAGACGACATGGAGGCGCTCAGTCGGGAGCTCACAATCTGCGGCTACGCGCC
>DASWON010000360.1:0-36525 GCA_036398735.1 Rhodopila sp. | reverse complement strand
GCGCGGGTTCGGCCGCCCGAGGCGGGGCGGGCCAGCCGGACGCGGATCACCCGGCCACCACCGTGCAGCGGTGCGCACGCCCGGGGGCCGCGCTGCCCGCGGCTGAGATCGGCCGTCGCCCGACGTCACTGCGATTGCGCTGCCCAGGCAACGAACACCTCCATCCAGTCGTCGATGATCCGGCGCCGGAGCCCGGTCACTTCGTCAGGAGGACACCCTGCGAGATCCGGTCCAAACCTGAGCGCGGCCGCCGCCGGCGGGTCGGTCGGGACGCGTCGTGGGGCGACCCCGGTCCGTCCTGAACATCGCGCTCCGTCCTGAACATCGCGGCCCGTCCTGCATCGCGGCCCGTCCTGAGTAGATCTGCTGGTGACAGAACACGCGATGGACGTTCCAGCGCCCGCGCCGCCCGGAGCACTGCGGACGCGCCCTCGGCGGCGCGGCTCGACGTCGCTCTGGTCTGGCCAAGCGGGTTCGGTCGGGGCGCTCCGGCTACCGATATCGCGCTCCGCATCTTCCCCGGTGGCTCAGGCTGCCGGACCCGAGGCGAAGACGACACCGGAGGCATCTGCCGATCGGCGACGCAAGGGTTCACTGCCAAGGGAAGCGGCCGTGGACATCGAGGCCGCGGCGCGGCCAGCCGGGCAGCACCCTGGTGTCCCGACCCATAGGCCTCGACCAGCCTGTCTGGCGCCAATCGATGCCGAGGGTCCACCTGACGGCGAGACCGGCCGGTCGCCCCCCGGCGGGTGATCGCCAAGTCGGCATCATTCATGATGCAACGACAGCAACCCGAGACCCGCCGCGCCGCTGATCAGCAAGCGGGAGTCGCCAGGTGCCGCGTCGCCCGGGCGCGCCTCGCCAATCGGCGCGAGCGAAGCTTCGTATAGCCGAGCCGGGTCATGGCCATGTCGAACAGCCGGTGAGCTTCCACAATCTCGGCCAGAAGCGCATTCACGAGGGCCTGGGTTTCACTGACGGCGGTTCGCAGTTCGCGGACGATCAGGCGCGATTCGATGACGATTCGCTGTGATTCCGACAGAAGAAGTTCGAGACTTAGCGGCTTTTCCAGATAACGATGACCCAGGCATCGCAGATTGGCGCTGGTAGCGGCATGCCCGGATAGCAACAGCACAGGCGTGTTCCTGCTGATCGCATGGTCCGCCAGCTGGAGACTGGCCGATTCCGGCAGGATGTCGTCAATCAGCACGAGGTCGAAGCGACCCTCGACGATCAACTGAGTGGCGTGGTCGGCAAACGGGGTGCATTCCACCTCGGCAGCCGCGCTGTCCCGCAAGGACTGGGCTATGCTGCGGCATTCGGCGGGCTGCTGGTGAACCAGGAGCATTCTTGCAAAGACCGGGGTGTCCCGGTCACGGGTGGCACTCGCGGCGACCTCGTCCGTGCAGGTCGGGCGACCGCCCGCGTATTCGGTTTCAGGCAGGCCAGGATCATAGTCGGGCGGACATGCATCGTTGACAGGCTTGAGGCCCAGCGGCTTGCCGGAGGCACAATCATTCTTTATAAGAAATATTTTGTAAATGGCCATGGACGTCTCCGAGACGCCGGGACTACCGGGAAGAGCCATACAAGCCCGCCAAATCTCAAACGGCAAGATATATCACAATACGCTTTCAAGATATATCAGGATGGCATCAAGTTGGTTTTGACACGATCAAGAACATCGGCGCGAGTACTCTACACAGAATGTATAGAAGGGCTGGAATAACTCGGTCGACATTGCCACCCTGACGCCCCTGCAATGCCACAGCTCAATATGAACACTCCGTATGGGCTGTCACAAGCAAGAGCACAGCGACCCAAGGCGGCGCGAAAGGCGGGCGACCAATATTATTGGTTTATTGTAAATATTATCAGCTCCTCACATACCACCCGCCGTGCAACAGCTCATGTCACGAATACCTCGAAGACTTCCGCGGCGTCACAGATCAACTGCCAGCTCCCGGCGCAGCATTTCGAAACTTCTTCGTCCCGTAGCGGTGCTCCGGTTGACGACCGGTTCAGCACTGTCAGGCTCGGCTCCGGGATCTACTCACGACGTGCCACATTGAACAACACATCCGGTCCCCGGTCGCGTCGTGGGCCACCGGTCTTCCGCAGGCGCCCGCCCGGACAGCAGTCGCGGCAGATCGGCCGGCCGGCCGCGACTGCTCCCCGGACAAGAGCGGCGATGATGGCCGGGTCGCTTGACGCACGCGGAACGGGCGAGCTGACCGATGCGGCGGCTCCCACCGTTGGTTCGCCGAAACAAAGCGCCGCCCGCGGCGGCGGGACGCTATGTCGGCACGCGATCCTGTTCGTGCCGCCGCTTCGACAGCTGTGCGTCCAGGATAAGCGCCGCCACGCCGCACACGATCGCGGCATCGGCGACATTGAACACATACCAGGAGTAGTCGCCCCAGGGCGTGTCGACGTGCGCATGGATGAAGTCGACCACTGCGCCGAAGCGGACGCGGTCGATGACGTTGCCGATCGCACCGCCCGCGATCGCACCGATCGCCACCGCCACAACCTTGCTCTCCGCTCGGTACAGCCAGATCCCCAGGGCAACCACGACGGCCAGGGCGACACCACCGAGGACGACGTGTCCCCAGCTTCCGAGGCCGTTCAGCAGGCCAAACGTGACGCCACGGTTCCATACCATCGTCAGGTTGAGCACCGGCAGCAGTACCACCTGGCGTAGCGACGGCAGGTCCAGGCCGTTCAGCACCCACCACTTGCTGAGCTGGTCGGCGATCAGCACCACCAGCCCGGCGACCAGGCCGAACGGCATCAGGCTCGAGCGATTCATGGCGTCGGCTTGCACACCAGGCCCGACTCCACCGCGTCCGTGCAACGCAGACACAGCGACGGGTGGGAAGCCTGCGACCCCACTTCCCGGAGCACCCTCCAGCAGCGGACGCATTTGTCGCCGGAGGCGGGCGTGACCCTCGACAGGGGTTCGTCCGTGTCCGGCACGATCCGTACGGAGGAGACGATCGCGATCTCGGACCATTCAGCTTCATCCAACAGGGTTTGGTGATCCGCATTCAACGGCAGTTCGACGGCGGCCTGCAGCGAGGAACCGATGGCGTTGGTCTTGCGGGCTTCCTCGATCGGCACGGTGATACGCCGGCGGATGGTCCGGATCGTATCCCATTTCGCCGCCAGCGCGTCGTCGTGCCAGTCCGCGGGCGGGGTCTGGAACTGCTCCAGATGCACGCTGGTATCGTCGCCGAAGCGGGCGCACCAGGCTTCCTCGGCGGTGAAGCACAGCACCGGAGCGAGCCAGGTGCAGAGATGGCGGTGCAGGTGATCCAGCACGGTGCGGGCGGCGCGGCGCCGCAGACTGTCCGGGCGGTCGCAGTACAGGGCATCCTTGCGGATGTCGAAATAGAAGGCGGAGAGGTCCACGGCACAGAAGTTGTGCAGCTCCGGATAGACCCCGGTCCAGTCATAGGACTCCACCGCGGCGCGGACCCTGGCGTCGATCTCGGTCAGGCGGTGCAGCACCCAGCGTTCCAGCTCCGGCATCTCGGCCGTGGGCACGCGTTCGTCGTCGGAAAAACCGTCCAGGCTGCCCAGCACCCAACGCAGCGTGTTGCGCAGACGGCGATACAGTTCGGCCTGCTGCTTCAGGATCTCCGGCCCGATCCGCAGGTCCTCGGTGGTGTCGGACGACATCACCCAAAGTCGCAAAATATCGGCACCGAACTTGTTGGCGACCTCGTCCGGGGCGGTGGTGTTGCCCAGGGACTTGGACATCTTCCGGCCCTTCTCGTCATTGACGAAGCCGTGCGTCAGGATCGCCTTGAACGGGGCGACGCCGCGGGTGCCGACCGCCTCCAGCAGCGACGAGTGGAACCAGCCGCGATGCTGGTCCGATCCCTCCAGGTAGAGGTCGGCCGGCCACGGCAGCCCACGCTTTTCCAGCACGAAGGCATGCGTCGAGCCGGACTCGAACCAGACGTCGACGATATCCATGACCTGCTCGAAATCGTCCGGATTGTAGTCGTTGCCGAGGAACCGTGAGGCCGGCGACGAATACCAGGCGTCCGCCCCCTCGGTCTCGAACGCCTCGACGATGCGCGCGACGACGGCGGGATCGCGCAGCGGCTCGCCCGTCCGTTTCTCGACGAACACGGTGATCGGCACGCCCCAGGCACGCTGGCGGCTGATGCACCAGTCAGGGCGGGCGGCGATCATCGACCCGATGCGGTTGCGTCCCTGGTCGGGGACAAAATGCGTGGCCGCGATGGCCGCCAGCGCCTTTTCGCGGATGCGATGCGGCCCATCCATCGGGATGAACCACTGCGGCGTGGCGCGAAAGATCAGCGGCGCTTTCGACCGCCAGGAGTGGGGATAGGAGTGGACGATCCTGCCGCGCGCCAGCAGCGTCCCCGCTTCGGTCAGCGCAGCGCAGACCGGGTCGGCCGCCTTGTAGACATGCGCGCCGGCGAACAGCGGTACCCAGGCATTGAAGGTGCCGTCGTCGCCGACCGTCTCGGGGATATCGAGCCCATTCGCCCGGCCGAGAATAAAATCGTCCTCACCGTGGCCGGGAGCGATATGGACGAAGCCGGTGCCCGCCTCGGTGGTGACGAAGTCACCCAGCAGCAGCGGCGTGTCCTGGTCATAGCCGTGCCCGCGCAACGGATGCGCCATGACGGTGCCGGCGAGATCGGCGCCCTTGAGCGTGGCAACGACGGTGTGGGCTGTGATGCCGGTGTCCTTCAGCACCGACGCCAGCAGCGCCTCGGCGACGACGATCGTCTCGCCTGGACGGGCCAGCGATCCCTCTTCCACCGCATCGACGCGGACGACGGCATAGTCGAACTCCGCCCCGGCGGCGACGGCGCGGTTGCCCGGCATGGTCCAGGGGGTGGTGGTCCAGATCACCACCGAGGCCCCCTGCAGCGCCGGAACCGACGCCTTGATCACCGGGAAGCGGACCCAGATCGTCGTCGAAGTGTGATCGTGATACTCGATCTCGGCTTCGGCGAGCGCGGTCTTCTCCACTGGCGACCACATCACCGGGCGCAGGCCGCGATACAGCGCGCCGTTCAGCAGGAACTTGCAGATTTCCCCGGCGATGGCGGCCTCGGAGGGGCGGTCCATCGTGGCGTAGCGGTCCCGCCAGGCGCCCTCGACACCCAGGCGGCGGAATTCTGTGGCCTGAACGCCCATCCAGTGGTCGGCGTAGGCGCGGCATTCGGCACGGAAGTCCAGCACCGGAACCGCGTCCTTGTCCTGCTTCTTGGCGCGGTACTGCTCCTCGATCTTCCATTCGATCGGCAGGCCGTGACAGTCCCAGCCCGGGATGTAGTTGGCATCGTAGCCGGCCATCTGGCGGGTGCGGTTGACGACATCCTTGAGGATCTTGTTCAGCGCGGTGCCGATGTGCAGATGCCCGTTCGCGTACGGCGGGCCGTCATGCAGGATGAACATGGGTCGCCCGGCCGAGGAAGCCCGGATCTTGCTCCACAGGTCCATCGCTTCCCATTTTGCCAGAATCTGCGGCTCCTTCCGGGGAAGGTCGCCGCGCATCGGGAAGCTGGTCTGCGGCAGGAACACCGTGTCACGGTAGTCGCGCTGAGCATCATCGCGAGCGGGGCGCGGGGTGTCTGTTGCGGCGTCGTTCATGGCGGTTCCGTGAGGCAAATTGCGAGCATCCGGAGATTGTCCGGCGATGAAGGGGGCCAGCCTATACACGGATGTCCCGCCCAGGACCATGCCGAACGCGGAAAGGTGACTATACCACAAGCAACTGCCGGAGCGCTCCAAGCATCGCCCCGGGCTCGATCCGTCATCGCTGCCTCCGGCCCTGCCCCGGGCCGCTGATCCTTTCGCGATAGGTGGGAACACGACCGGCGCGCTGCAATCGGCAAAGTCACGAAACTGTTCGGAGCAGTGGTCGGCCACCAGGGTGCCCGCCATGGCGCCGGCAGGCACCACGCCGGTTCCGCGGCGCATCGTGCGCGGGCGCGCACGGTGCTCCAGAACGCTCGCCGCGCGGCTGATCGCTGACCTGCGGCCGTCCGCCAGGGCGGTTGCCAGCCGGATCATCGACATCCGCCATGCAGCGGGCGCCGTCGATCTGATCGGGCGGTACACCGCGCGGGTCCCGGCGTTGCCTGAGCGGTTTGATCGGCAGGCGTGATATCGCCTCCCGGCCAGGTCGCGTTCCGGAGACCGGGCCGCGCCTGCCCCGGAATCACCCGCTCAGAGGTACCGTCCAGGCGTCGTAGCCATACACCCAGTCGGCGTCGTGCGGCTGCTTCAGCCAGGTGTTCTGCGCCGAGGTCTGCTGGATCTTGCTGGTGCGCGGCTTGCGGGTGGCCTCGTACCGGCACAGCGCCTCATGCAGACCGTCCCGATCGACGCCTTCGAGGCAACGCGACAGGACGGCGCCGTCCTCGATCGAAGTCGAGGCGCCCTGAGCCATGTACGGCGTCATCGGATGGCACGCATCACCCAGCAGAGCGATGTTGCCATCAACCCAGCGAGGCAGCGGGTCGCGTTCCACCAGCGCCCATTTGTGCACGTCCGGGCATGCCGCCAGAATTGCTCGGACCTGAGGATGAAACGTATCGTAAGCCGCCCGGAGGGTCGCCAGATCGCCTTTGGCCGACCAGGATTCGACGTCGAATTCAGGCTCCGGCGTGCTGGTGACGAAATAGAGTTCGTCGCGACGCGGGTTCACGAAGTAGCTGACGATGTGCCGGTCAGGTCCCCACCATTTCACGCACGGCTCGGGCTTCATCTCCCCCAGCAGCGACGTCGGGAACACCGTGCGGTAGGCCACGCGTCCGGTGAAGCGAGGCCGTTCCTCCCCCAGCATAAACTCCCGGACCACCGAATGCACCCCGTCCGCGCCGATGACAGCGTCGGCTTCCGCGGCCTCTCCGTTCGTGAACCGCATCCGCACCGATCCATCGGCGGCATGCTCGAGCCCCGCCAGCTTGTGGTTCAGCCGGATCACCTCGGCCGGCACCAGTTCGGCCAGCATCGCGTGCAGATCGCCGCGATGCATGAGGAAATACGGCACGCCGTGGCGCTGCAGGACGGCCTGACCCAGCGGCAGAGAATTGGTCAGGTGCCCGGTATCATAGTCTCGGGAGTCGTTGGACTCCGGCTGAAACGCCTGAGCAAGCAGCCTGTCCTTCAGTCCGAGGGCATACAGGACGCGGATCGAATTGGGGGCTTGCTGGATCCCGGCGCCAAGGCGGGTGAACCCCCTCGCCTGCTCGTAGATGCGGACGTCGATGCCGATGCGACGCAGACATGCCGCCGCGGTCAATCCGCCGATACCGGCACCGATGATGGCGATGTGAGGCAGGCGTCTGGCCATTCGTATCCTCCATGTTGCCACAGTCTGTCGCGCCCGGGGACGGGCGGCAAGCAGGCCGGTGAGGACCCTTGCAGGATCGACTGTGCCGGCTTCGGCGGTGGTCGCTGACGACGCGGGTGCTGACCGCCTCGGCGTCCACGGAAAGGATCGAACGCAGGAGAACGACATCGAACGCATGGCGGTGCCGAAACCGGCAGAGCGGACCCAACCCGGCCGGCACGACCGTCCCGCCCTGAGCCGGTGCGACGAGCGGTGCGCCGCCTACCGGCGCTGGCCGATATCCTGCGACAGCCGGTGCGGTGCGGGGTCCGCCAGTTCGACGCGGCAGGCTTCCCCGAATTCCGTCAGGAAGTTCATGCCGCCGCTGCGCGCGAGGTCCCTCAGTTCGTGCAGGGAGCGATTGGGCTGCAGATACGTCTCGATGATTCTGTCCAGAACGTGTTCGGCGGCGAGCACCACCGGACGAGACGCCAGCAGCCGTATCTTGCCGACGATGGCGTACAGCTTCACCAGGTCGGTGACGTCGTCTTTTTCATGGCTCAAGGCGTCTCCGTAGAGCCGCGTCGCCTCGCCGATGAAGTCGTTGAACAGCTGCTCCCGCTTGAGCTTCTCAGTCTCCACGCGACGGTCGCGAATTTGCACCTGTTGGGTGAAGTACGTCGTGATGAAGGACGTCAGGCCGCCAACGGCTACGCCCGTCAAGCCGAAGAACGCCGAAACATAGGCCGCGTCCAATGAGGTCCCCCAGATGATCTCGCGCCGGTCGCGCGGCACATGGCCCGACTGATATTCAACCCCGCCGGCGTTTCACCGCTACCGCAGGACGTCGTCGACGGTACCGGCGTCGAACAGGCGCAGGCTCCATTCCTCCAGCGCCGAGACATTCGCGGCGGCGATCCGGTCCCGTACCGCGTCTGGCAGAACGCCGAAGCGCCGCTCGAGCAAGCGCGTCAGAATGGCCGCCTCACCGTCGCGCCGCCCCTCCTGACGGGCCTCCTGGCCCCATTGTCGCCTCCACTCGGCCGCTCGGGTTGCCAGCATCGTCCTCACCTCCAACAGGTTCTCCGACACGAGCACGCCAGGTCCGGCACCCTCCGCCATCTGAACCACGCGGCCAGCGAGTGCCGCGAACATCGGCATCAGCGCATCAAATCCCGTGTGCCGGCGGAACCAGTCGATCACCGCATCCACCAGCGCCACGATCTGCTCCGGTTCGCGGGCATTCTCCAGCCGGAACAGCAGCGCCGCCAGGGTATCGCGACAGGCCAGATCGGCCTCGGCAAACGCGCCTTCGTCCACGACATGGTAGCGCATTTGCGGCTGCCATCGCCAGAGGCCGGAGCCCGGCGGCAGACCGATCAGCGGCACGAGCGACGAGGGCATCGCCCAGCGCGGATCGCCGTTATACCCAACCATCGAAAAAATCGGCGGCAAGCGGCCGTCCGGCGGCAACCGTGCCTGCTTCACGATATGCTGCCAGAGCAGGCCGGCATAGACCAGCACCCGCAGCGCCATCCAGCGGTCCGGCCTCGACTGGAACTCCAGCAGCAGCAACAGGTAGGCGTCGCCCCCGCCCTTGATTGGAACTTGATTGGAATACGCCAGACCACGTCGCCATCGCGGCGCTCGCCGCGCGCGGCGTGGAACCGGGCGTTGACCCGCTGCATGGCATCCAGCTCGAGGTCGCCCAGCCAGGGCTCCTGCACGAACTCGCGCAACAGTTGTGCCACCATGCCCGGATGGCTGAACAACCGGTGATAGAGGGCGTCATGCTCCGGCATCCGGCCCATGTACCACCGCGCGAGTGCGGAGCGATGGGCTATCACGCTACCACCCGTGACATCGACCCGCCCCTGCGCTACGTGCAACGCTCTCGCGTGAAACACTGGGAAAAATCTGACCGCCATGGCCAGCAGCAACGACATCCGCGCCGCCTTCCTGGACTTCTTCGCCCGCAACGGCCACACGAAGGTGCCGAGCTCGCCCCTGGTGCCGCGCAACGACCCGACGCTGATGTTCACCAACGCCGGCATGGTGCAGTTCAAGAACGTCTTCACCGGGCAGGAGAAGCGGCCCTACGTCCGCGCCACCACGGCGCAGAAATGCGTCCGCGCCGGCGGCAAGCACAACGACCTCGATAATGTCGGCTACACCGCCCGGCACCACACCTTCTTCGAAATGCTGGGAAATTTCAGCTTCGGCGACTATTTCAAGGAGCTTGCGATCCCCTACGCATGGGATCTGGTGACGAAAGACTACGGCCTGCCGAAAGACCGCCTGCTCGTCACTGTCTACTCCGAGGACGATGACGCCGCGGCCCTCTGGAAGCAGGTCGCCGGCCTGCCGGACGACCGGATCATCCGTATCGCGACCTCCGACAACTTCTGGCGCATGGGCGACACCGGCCCCTGCGGCCCGTGTTCGGAGATCTTCTACGATCACGGCGACCACATCCCCGGCGGCCCGCCCGGCAGCCCGGACGAGGACGGTGACCGCTTCATCGAAATCTGGAACCTGGTGTTCATGCAGTTCGAGGAAGGCCCGCCGGGCACGCGCGTGCCGCTGCCGCGCCCCTCGATCGACACCGGGATGGGGCTCGAACGCATCGCCGCCATCCTGCAGGGCAAGCACGACAACTACGACATCGACATCTTCAGGGCCCTGATCCTCGCCAGCGCCGAGATCACCGGCCAGGACCCCGACGGGCCGTTCCGGGCGAGCCATCGGGTGATCGCGGATCACCTGCGCAGCTCCTCCTTCCTGATGGCCGACGGGGTGCTGCCGTCGAACGAGGGTCGCGGCTATGTGCTGCGCCGCATCATGCGCCGCGCCATGCGCCATGCGACGATGATGGGCGCGAAGGAGCCGATGATGCACCGCCTGGTGCCGACGCTGATCCGTCAGATGGGAACCGCCTACCCCGAACTGGTGCGCGCCGAGACCCTGATCACCGAGACGCTGCTGCTCGAGGAGACCCGCTTCAAGACACTGCTGGACCGAGGCCTGAGCCTGCTGTCCGACGAAGTCAGCCGCCTGGGCGACCGCGAGGCCTTGCCCGGTCCGGTCGCGTTCCGGCTGTACGACACGTACGGGTTCCCGCTCGACCTGACCCAGGACGCGTTGCGCGAACAGGGCCGGTCCGTGGATCTGGCCGGTTTCGAAGCCGCGATGCAGGAGCAGCGCACCCGCGCCCGAGCCGCCTGGGCCGGCTCCGGCGACGCGGCGACCGAACGGGTGTGGTTCGAGATCAAGGAGCAGGTCGGCGCGACCGAGTTCCTCGGGTATGCCACGGAAAGCGCCGAGGGCGAGATCCTCGCCGTCGTCGTGAACGGAACCGCGGCGGACGCGGCGCCCGCGGGCACCGAGGTGGCGGTGGTGCTGAACCAGACGCCGTTCTATGGCGAAAGTGGCGGCCAGGTTGGCGATACCGGCCGCATCACCGGGCCCGACGGCCTCGTCATCGCGGTGACGGACACGCAGAAGAAGCTGGGCGATCTGTTCGTCCATCTCGGCCGGGTTGAGACCGGGGTGGCCCGGCCCGGCATTCCCGTCGTCGCCGCCGTCGAGCATGAGCGACGCAGCGCGATCCGCGCGCACCACTCGGCCACCCACCTGTTGCACGAGGCACTGCGCCGCAAGCTTGGCACCCACGTGCAGCAGAAAGGCAGCCTGAACGCACCCGACCGGCTGCGCTTCGATGTCTCGCAGCCGCGCCCGATCACCGCGGACGAACTGCACTGGGTCGAGCGCGAGGTGAATGCGAAAATCCGTGCGAACTCCGAAGTCACGACCCGCCTGATGACGCCGGAAGCGGCCGTCGAACTCGGTGCGATGGCGCTGTTCGGGGAAAAGTACGGCGATGAGGTCCGTGTGGTGGCGATGGGCGAGCCGGACGGCAACAAGCCGGCCTGGTCGATCGAGCTGTGCGGCGGCACTCATGTGCGTCGCACCGGCGACATCGGCTATTTCCGGATCGTCGGTGAGAGTGCTGTCGCGGCTGGTGTGCGCCGCATCGAGGCGGTCACCGGAGCCGCCGCCGAAGCCCTGGTCGGCGAAACCCAGGCTCGATTGAACGAGGCCGCCGGTGCCCTGCGGACGGCGCCGGCCGAGGTGCCCGAACGGATCGCGGCGCTGCTGGAGGACCGGCGCAAACTGGAACGCCAGGTGGCCGAGCTGCAGAAGAAGCTGGCGACCGGCGGCGGGGCCGCCGCGGCGGAGAACGTGAACGGGATCATGCTGTCGGCACGCAACCTGGGCGAGGTGCCGGCCCGCGACCTGAAGGGGCTTGCCGACGCGATCGGCAAGCAGCAAGGCTCCGGCGTCGTCGCACTGGTTTCCACGGCCGAGGGCAAAGCCAGCATCGTGGTTGCCGTGTCGCCGGACCTGACCGGCCAGGTCAGCGCTGTCGACCTGGTCCGCGCCGCATCGGCCGCGGTCGGCGGCAAAGGCGGCGGCGGCCGGCCCGACCTGGCGCAGGCCGGCGGCCCGGATGGCGCGCAGGCCGATGGTGCCCTGGCCGCGGTGCGGACCGCACTGGCCCGGGTGGCCGCCGGGGCGGCAGTGGGCGGAGCGGGCTGAGGCCCCGGCGGCAAGGACGGCGACGCGGCCGCAGGCGGCGGCTCGCCATTCGGCCACGACGCGCGGGGTTTCTGAGCCTGATCGCGCGGGCCGCAGACGCTGACACCCCGAAGGCGGGGCAATGCGGGCCACCTGGCGCTCACGCGTCGGACACAGTGGCTCCCGCATTGGGCCCATCCGGCGCGTGCAATGCCTGAAGCCGGCTGCTGGCATCAGCATTGCATACGCGGATGGCATCGCCATAGCGACACGTGTAGCCACACGTGACACCGGGAGTACGCCCCATGGAAGCCTGCCAACTGACCGCCAGCGAAGCCGCGTCGCTGATCCGGGATCGAAAATTGTCGTGTGAGGAACTGGTCCGTTCGTGCCTCGCCCGCATCGCCGCGCGCGATGCGACGGTGCGTGCCTGGCTGCACGTCGACCCCGACATGGTCATCCGCAACGCCCGGGAATTGGACAAGCTGGCCCCGGTCGGCGTGGAGCCGAAGACGCCGTTGCATGGCCTGCCCTGGGGCGTGAAGGACATCATCGATACGCTGGATCAACCGACGACGCACAACTCGCCGATCTATTCCGGGCTGCGGACCAACCGCGATGCCGCCTGCGTCAGCATCGTGCGATCCTCGGGCAGTGTGATCCTGGGCAAGACCGACACGGTCGAGTTCGCCTCCGGCGGGCGCAAGGCCTTGTCGCGCAATCCGTTCAACCCGGCGCACACCCCGGGCGGTTCGTCGTCCGGCTCCGGCGCCGCGGTCGGCGACTTCCATGTGCCGCTGGCGTTCGGCACGCAGACCGGCGGATCGCATATCCGCCCGGCCGCCTTCAACGGCATCTACGCGATCAAGCCGACCTGGGGCCTGGTATCCCGCGAAGGCGTGCGGATGTCCTCGATGACGCTCGACACCGTCGGCTGGTATGGCCGCAGCGTGGACGACCTGATCATGGTCGCCGAGGCATTCCGGCTGCCGCGGCCGGCTGAACCGTTCAGCAAAGGCCCCGAGGGGCTGCGTGTCGGACTGTGCCGCAGCCCGGTCTGGTCGGCGATCGAGCCGGCGGGTGCGGACTCGCTGATGCTGGCGGCGAAACGGCTCGCTGACGCGGGCGCCATCGTCGAGGAGTACGAGCTGCCGGAACCGTTCAACCACCTGCACGAAGCCCATGCCGACATCGTGCAGACCGAAGGCGGAACCTCGTTCCTGCCGGAATATCTGACATCCTACGGCATTCTGGCTCCCGACCTGCGCGGCAAGGTGGAGAATGTCCGCGGCGTGACGCCGGAAAAGCTGCTCTCCAGCTACGCCCTGGCGGATTCATGCCGCCCGGTGTTCGACAAGCTGTTCGGTCGCGGGCTGGACGTGATCCTGACCCCCAGCGCGCCCGGTGAGGCACCGGAGGGGCTGCACACGACCGGCAGCGCGATCTTCCAGTCGATGTGGACATTGCTGCACGTGCCGTGCGTGGCGATCCCGGTCGGCCGCGGACCGAAGGGACTGCCGGTGGGCATCCAGGTGGTCGGCCCGCGGATGACGGACATGCGTCTGCTGGCGATCGCCAAGGCCTTGGCGCCGGTGATCGATACGGACCCGAAGGCACCGATGCGGGACCTGTGGCAATAGGAGGCAACCGACATGACCGAATACGTATGGGACAAATTCCTGACCGAGCGGGACAAGGCGGTGTTCGCCGCCGGCGGGTTCGGCGCGACGGCCGATCTGGGCAAACGCCCGGCGCTGCTGGTGATCGATGTCAGCTGGGCGTTCTGCGGTGACAAGCCTGAACCGATCCTGGAGAGCATCAAGCGCTGGCGCACCTCCTGCGGCGCGGAAAGCTGGGTCGCGGTTGACCACATCAAATCGCTGATCGACAAGGCGCATGCGCAGGGCCTGCCGGTCATCGACACGACCGGCGAATATCGTGACGACAACTGGGACGCCGGCAGCTGGCGCTGGAAGAACCGCCGCCGCGACGAGGATATCGACCGGCCCAAAACCGAGCTGAACGGGAACGAAATCGTTTCGGCGATCGCGCCCGCGCCGCAGGACATCGTGATCACGAAGAAGAAGCCGTCCGGGTTCTTCGGCACCGATCTCGCCTCATTCCTGACGCTGCTCGGATGCGACAGCGTGGTGATCACCGGCACGACGACTTCGGGCTGCGTGCGTGCCACGGCCGTTGATGCGTTCAGCCTGAACTATCGCGTCGTGCTGGCGGAGGAAGGATGCTTCGATCGCAGCGAAGCCAGCCATGCCATCAGCTTGTGCGACATGCACGCGAAATACGCAGACGTCATGAAGGTTGCCGACGTCCTGAGCTATTTTGATACGATCCCGTCCGGCCAGTTCAATCTGCCGAAAGGCAGCGGGCAGAGCCAGGTCGCTCGACCGCTGGCCGCTGAATAGCCGTCCCCGGGGAGCGCGCAACCGACGTCTGGCGTCCGTGGGGCGCCGACCGGGTCACGCGCTCCCCGGACCCTGACGCGCGTCACGCCGCCGCGGACACGTGGTTGCGGCTGGCCATCAAAGGCTGGATGCGCTGGCCGAAGTTTTCCATTCCGACGATGAAGTCGTCGAATGTCAGCATCACCCCGGCAAGGCCCTCGACCCCGTCCAGTTGATCGAGCAGCTTTGCGACCGTGGCGTAGGACCCGACCACGGTTCCCATGTTGAAGTTCACCGCCGAAACCGGATTGATCATGCTCTGTGCGGTGCCCCCGGGCTGGGCCTTGTCGTCATTCCCCGCCTGCGCGCCCAGCCAGCTCAGAGCATCGAGATCCTTGCCCGCCTTGTAGCACTCCCACTTGGCCTGCGCGGCTTCGTCGGTTTCGTCGGCGATCACCATGAACAACGCATAGGCGCCGACCTCGCGACCGGTCTTGGCGACCGCCTGCAGCAGGCGCCCGATCGTCGCGGCACATTTCGTCGGCGTGTTGACGCCCTCGCCGAGGCAGAAGTTGAAGTCGGCATACTCCGCGGCGAACGCCATGCCGACGTCGCTCTGCCCGGCCGCGACGATCTTCGGCATCGACGACGGACGCGGGCTCAGCTTGCAGTCGGTCATCTGAAAATAGGCACCCTTGTGATTGGAGGTTCCGGTCTCCCACAACTGCCGCATGACCGTCACGTACTCAGCGCTGTATTCATAACGGCGCTCATAGTGCTGCTGTCCCGGCCATAGGCCCATCTGAGTATATTCGGCCTCTGCCCAGCCGGAGACAATATTGATTCCGAAACGTCCCGGGGCGATGCTGTCGATCGTCGAGGCCATACGCGCCGCGATCGCCGGCGGCAGCGTCAGCACGGCCGAGGAGGCGTAGAGCTTGATGCGCTGCGTCACCGCGGCGATGCCCGCCATCAGGGTGAAACTTTCCAGCGCGTGATCCCAGAACTCGCTCTCGCCGCCGAAGCCTCTCAGCTTGACCATCGAGAGCGCGAATTCGAAGCCGTATTTCTCGGCGAGCAGCGTAACGTCCCGGTTCAGCGCGAAACTTGTATTGTATTGCGGCGAGGTCTTCGAAATGAGCCAGCCATTGTTCGCTATAGGAATGAAAACGCCCAAGTCCATGTATGTTCCTCCTGTGGCATCGGCCGCCCGATCCGTGCATGCAGCGTGCCACGCTCATGCCGCTGCACAGGCCACCAGGATCTCCGCGCATGGAAGAACGCACCGAACGTCCCGCGCTGCCACATGAGGTGCGCGCGGCCCGGCCAGGCGGTCAGCCCGGCGCTGCTTGCCAGCAGCAGAACCGGCGCGTGGCCGTGATGCGCCGGTCGTTCAGGCGGCGGCGCCGATTCGCGGTGAGCCTGCCGATGCGGTCCGATGCTGCGGCGGGATGTCCCTTTCCGCGCAGGTTGCCGCCGTTCCCGTGACGGCATAGGATCGACGCACCCGGCGTTCCTCAACGGCGTGCATCCGCTCGGACTGACGCATCAGGAGGCGCCGCTGCCGGCGGGACAACGGCTGACCACCGGCGGCGGGTGTCTCCCCGTGGCAGGGCGACATGTCGACGACCATGCCGCTGACCATCCGGACAATTGCGGACCCAGCAGCCTTTGGGGCCTGAGCCTCCAATGCCTTCCACTCCGGCGCCAGCGTCTCTGGTACCAAAGCCCCCTGTCGCTGCCACTGTGGCGCGTGAGTGCCAGGCGCCGGAGGTTCAGGGGCCTGAGATCCAGGGGCCTGAGGTCCGGCTGCCTGCCACTGCGGTGCCGGAGTTCCTGGCGCCCGCGGCTGATCGCCGGCGGTGTCCGGCGGCTCCTCCCGCTCCAGCATGCGCCGGCTGCGTTCTGCCGAGCGGCTGAGCGCATTGGCGTTCGAGCGCAGTCGGAGACGCGTGCTGACAGCCATCTCCGGGTTCGCCATGGACCGGGCGAGGCTGTCCAGGGCCGCGAAGCTGAAAGCGATCATCTCCGCTGCCAGCAGGAGACGTCTGTCGGTGGTCGCCCCACAGGACCCGATCAACTCAAGGGCTGCATCACGTGCCGACGCCTGGTCGCCGTCGCCCCCGCCGAGGAACAGCGGGACGAGGAAAGCGAGCACATGGTCGAGGGCGGCTGCGGTCATGGAGTGTACCTAACGTCCGCTGATGCGATGAGTTGAAAGAGTGAATTGGAGGATGTTCGATAATTGTTCCTTTTCTTCTACCGCAGATTGCATCCGAAAATCAAGAACAAAAAGAGATCCCGCATCACCCCCCTTACTATCGCCCCCCTGGCTATCGCCCCCTCGCCATCTCCCCCGTGGCTATCGCCCCCCTCACTATCGCCCCCCTCGCCGTCGACCCCGCCGGGTAGGGGGATCGGCACGGGGAGAGTAAAGGCACCACAATCGCAGGGCCGGGGATTGCGGGGGCTCGGAGATCCAGGGGTACCGGGAGCATTGGGCCAGGGGATCACACGGTACCGGCGTCACAAGGTGCCGGCGTACCAGGCACCGGGGTCGCGGCGCACCGGGATCGAGGGGCATCAAGATCGACCGGGCACCAGAATCACAGGGCACCAGAATCACAGGGCACCGGCATCCCAGGCACCGGGATCGGCGGGGCGCCGGCATCGCGGAACATCGGGATCGGCCAGGCACCAGGATCACAGGGCATTGGCATCACAGGCATCGGGATTGGCGGCTCACCGGCATCACGGGGCACCGGGCCACCGGGATCACGACGTTGACCCCAGGGCGGCGAGGGACACCGGGACAGCAGGGCATCGGGACAGCAGGGCATTGGGACAGCACGGCATCGGGACAGCACGGCACCGGGATCACGAGGCGAACCCAGCGCCGCGCCGGGCGGGCGTCCTATTCCGCCGCCTTTGCCGCTGCGATCCCGTAGACCCGCGTCGGCGCCTCGATGCCGCATCCGGTGCCGTCCGTTACCTGCACCGTCTCCTCCCACGGCAGCCGATAGCGTCCCGCAAGGAGATCCTGCATGTAGGTATACGGACAATCTCCCGCACCGCCACGCACCGCCGAATAGCCGCGATGCCCGAACTGATAGATATTGTTTTCCACGCCCCAGACCGCCCGGGCTTCGCGAACCAGGTCGGGACGAACCTCGGCGGTGATGATCTCGTCGGCACGGCCCTGGGCGCCATGCGCGATGATCGTTCCGTCGAAGTCACAGACCATCGCCTCACCCATCGAATCGAATGTGCCGTCGGAGCCGCACATGCAGACGCTCGCGGTGACCATGAGGTTGCAGAATGCGTTCGACTGGTTGGTGAACTGCCAGGCCGCGCGAACCGGCGGGGTGTAGCCGGCGGTGCGCAGCATGATCTCGGCCCCCTTGTAGGCAGCCTCCCGCGCCATCTCGGGGAACATGCCGTCATGGCAGATGATCAATGCCAGCTTGCAGCCGTTCGGGCCGGTGATGACCGGAATGCCGAGGTCACCGGGCTCCCATGGTTCGACCGGCACCCAGGGGTGCAGCTTGCGGTAGTACAGCGCGAGCTTGCCGGTATCGTCGATGATCAGGCCGGAGTTGTACGGCATGCCGCCGGGGTTGCGCTCCATGATCGAAAAGCAGCCCCAGACCTTGTGTTCGATGCAGGCAGTCTTGAACGCTGCGACCTCGGGACCGTCGAGGTCGCACAGGATTTCATCGCGAATGTCCATCGACAGGCCATGCAATGCGTACTCGGGGAACACCACAAGGTCGAGCGTACTCATGCCGCGCCTGGCCTTGCCGACCATCGCGACGATCTTTTCCACCTGCGCGGCAATGTCGGCGGGCGTCCTGATCTCGGGCAGCTTCAGTTGCACGAGGCCGATGACCACGCCGTTCGGTGATTTATTGAGCCCGCCCAAGCCGTTCATTGCCTGTCTCCTTCATCGCTGCCGGTGCTGCGTCCTGGCCTCCGAGCCTCCGAGCCTCCGCGCAGTGCGCAACAGGGGATGCAAGATGACGGCCACGCCCGCGTCAATGGTGCGGAAACACCGCTATCACCGCCCCGCCATGGCCATTGATCGCATGTTCCGCACTACCCCGGCGCCTCGGCGGCAGGCCGGGAGCGCACGGGGCAGAACCCGGGGCCGGAGCGCGGCAACCGGGAGCGCGGAGGCCTGAGCGCGGGGGGCAGAAACGCGGGAACTGGGAGCGCGGAGGCCGGAGCGCGGAGGCCGGGCACTGGGGGGGCCGGGAGCGCGCGGGGCAGAACCCGGGGCCACAGGCGACCGTCAGCCGACGGGCCGCAGCGGCGGGCCAAGAAACTCCACCTGCCAGGCGCGCCCGAACGCGTTCAGGGCGTCCCGATCCAGCTTGCCGTCGCGCATCGCAGCGCCCAGCCCCATGAAGAAGGCAACAGCATCGAGGCCTGGCAGGATCTGGATGAACTGCCGAGCGGGCTTGTCCGTGATGTTGACGAAGGCATGGGCGGACCCTCCGGGGGCGGTCACCACGTCGCCGGTCTTCGCTTCGAAGCGCGTGCCATCGACCTCAAACAGATAGCGGCCCTCCAGCACGTAGAAGATCTCGGTCTCGCGATGCCGGTGCAGCGGCGGTCCGAATCCCGGTGCGTTGGTCGTTTCTATACTGGTCAGGACACCGCCGGTGGTATCGGGCGGAACCCGCACCAGCAGGTCGAGGCCGATCTGCGGGATCAGGATCGGCGTCTCGTTGCGCGAGGAGTGCAGGAAGCTGAAGGTCATCGGGGTCACTCTGCTGCTGCGACCCGGAAAGTATGGCAGGAGCAGGCGCCGCCGAAAGGCGCCGGCGGCGATGATCCGCCGTTCGAGCGCTCTGAGGATGCATTCTCGACGCCCATGCGACCGCTGGCTCAATGATGATCAGGGCGCTCCACGCTCAGGACGATTAGGGCGCTCCACGCTCAGGCCGGCAGCCCGAACGGAGACCGGCAGGGGTCGAGGTTTGGCCATTGCCACGCGCGAACGCTTGGGCGATCCGCGGGCCGTCACCCGATGATGAGGCAATACCGCGGGCCGCTGCTATAAGACACGATGGCGAAGGCGTCAGCAGGGACATCGATGGAAACGGCAGAACATCTCGATTTCGCTTCGAGCGTCGTGGGTTATCTCGGTGCGGGCATCGTGATACTCGGGTATCTCCTTAACCAGAAGGGTTCTCTCAGCTCGGAAGACTGGCGATACCCGGCAATGAACCTGCTTGGTTCTGTTCTCGTCATGGTGTCGCTGGTTTTCCACTTGAACCCGCCTTCGGTCGTCATCGAGATCTTCTGGTCGTCGATCAGTATCTACGGCATCCGGAGGAACCTGCGGGCGGCACGGCGGTATGGGTCATAGATCTTCCGGCCATGTCCCCGGCTTTCCAGTGCAGCGGCACGGGCCAAGCCGGGCCCCATCAAGATCGGGGTTCAGCGCCTGATCACGCAGGCACACCGTTCAGAGAGCGTCCGGGCGGACCGTTCAGGGGCGTGTGGATCGTCCGGTCAACCAAGCGGCGCCCCAGGCTTCGCTGCAATATCCATGCTCACAAGAAACGATATCAAGACCGGCCATGCCGCGAGAGGTGTCCGCACGCGATCGCCCGCCCGGAGCGCGCCCCGGCCCGGCGGCGCGACGGGCGAAAGCCGCGGTGGCCGCGTCGCCGCGAAACGATCCGCGAGTCGAGAGCCGAGGCGTGGCCCTTCGAGCCAGGCGCCGGACATCGCGACGCGTCCTACTCGTCGTCGACGAACGGGTTCTTCGTGCCGCGAAACTGCAATCGGATCGGTGTTCCCGGCAGCTTGAACGTGTCGCGAAGGCTGTTCACCAGATAGCGGGCGTAGTCCTCCGGTGTCTGTTCCGCGCGCGTGCCGAACACCACGAAGGTGGGCGGGCGCGCCTTCGCCTGCGTCACGTAGCGCAACTTCAATCGCCTGCCGCTCACCAGAGGCGCCTGGTGGGTCTCCAGCGCGTGTTCGAACCAGCGGTTGAGTTCGCCGGTCGGGACGCGCTTGTTCCACACCTCGTGCGCCTGGCGGACGGCCGGCAGCAGACGATCGACACCAGCTCCGGTGAGCGCGGACAGCGTGACGACGGGAATGCCCTTCATCTGCGCCAGGCTGTCCTCGAGACGCTCCATGATCGCCTTGCGCGTGGCATTGCGGTCGGGCACGGCGTCCCACTTGTTCAGGGCGACAATACACGCCCTGCCCTCGCGCTCGATCAGCCGAGCGATCTGCAGGTCCTGGTCGTGAATGCCCTCGGCCGCGTCCAGCGTCAGCACCACGACCTCGGCCATCTTCAGCGCCTGGATCGCCGAACTGACGGACATCTTCTCCAGCGGTTCCTCGACCCTGGCGCGGCGCCGCATCCCCGCGGTGTCGACCAGTTCGACCGCCCGGCCCTGGTCGTCGGACAGGATCGTGGCCACGGCATCGCGCGTCAGCCCGGGTTCGGGGCCGGTGATCATCCGCTCCTGCCCCAGCAGCCGGTTGATCAGCGTCGACTTGCCGGCGTTGGGACGACCGACGATCGCCAGCTTCAACGGGCGGTCATCCTCGCCGCCCGCCTCGGGTCCCGGCTCAGGCGGCAGACGCTCGGCGATCTCCGACATCAGGTCGGCGACGCCCTCGCCATGCTCCGCGGAGACCCCGACCGGATCGCCCAGGCCCAGCGCATAGGCATCGAGGATGGAGGAGGTCGCGGTGCGTCCTTCGGCCTTGTTCGCCACCAGCAGAACGGGCTTGCCCTGCCGGCGCAGCCATTGCGCAAAATGCTCGTCCGCGGGGGTGACGCCGGCGCGGGCATCCAGCACGAACAGCACGAGGTCGGCTTGTGAGACCGCACTGGCGGAACCGGCACGCATGCGGCCGGCCAGTGTTTCGGGCGCCGCCTCCTCGAGACCCGCCGTGTCGATCAGCCGCACCATGCGACCGCGCAGTTGCGCCTCGGCGTCCTTGCTGTCGCGGGTCACGCCCGGCGTGTCGGCGACCAGCGCGATGCGGCGTCCGGCCAGCCGGTTGAACAGCGTGGACTTGCCGACATTGGGCCGCCCGGCGATGACGACGATTGGCAGCCTGGGCGGCAACATGGGATCCTACCTGAGCGCGATCAGCCGCGCGTCGTTGGTGACAAGCAGCACGGTGCCGTCGGCGACCACGGGTGGCACCGGAGCCGCGGCTTCCGACAGCGTGATATGGCCAAGAATTTCGCCAGTGTAAGGGCTGACCGACAAGGCGTCCTCGCTGGTGCCGGTGACAATCAGGCGGTCGCTGACCAGCAGCGGCCCGTACCAGGTCAGCGTGTTCTTCTTCTTGTCGGGGTCGTCCCAGCGCGGCAGCTGGGTGATCCAGGTGATGCGGCCATCGTTGATGTTGACGGCCGCGATCTGCTGTTCCGCGGAGACGATGAACATCCAGTCGCCGGCGATATAGGGCGTGTCCTCGCCCGCGACCTGACGATCCCAGACCCGGCGTCCGGTCGGCACGTCGTTGCAAATCAGCAGGCCGCCCATGCTGATGGCATACACCAGCCCATTGGCAACCGCTGGCAGGCCGCGGATCGACAGGAAGTCCGCGACGGTCGCGCGCCCCTCGGAGGCGCCGAGGCTGTCGGTCCAGACGATGCTGCCGCTGTCGGCGCGCAGGCAGGCGACTTCTCCGGAACCGAATCCGGCGACGACCAGGCCCTGGTAATAGACCGGCGCGGGACGGCCCAGCATGCTGGTGACCGGTGTGGTCGCCTGGTGCGTCCAAAGCTGGCGGCCATCGGCGGCGGTGAAGGCGAACAGCCGGTCGTCGATCGTGGTGACGAAGACCCGCCCGTCGGCGATCGTCGGGGCGGAGCGGGCGGGCACTCCAAGGTCCTGGCGCCATTTCTCCTTGCCCGTGGCCATGTCCAGGGCAACCAGCTGGAACAGGCCGTTAACCGCATACAGCGTGGTGCCGTCGGCGCCGATCCCGCCGCCGACGTTGGTGCTGTCGCTGTCCTCCGGCTTGGTGTCCGTTCGCCACTGGCGCTTGCCATCGGTCAGGGCAAAGGCGCGCACCTCGGCATCGGAGTCCATGGTGAAGACGGTGCCGTTCAGCACGACCGGCTGAGCCGTGATGACCTGCCGGTATCCGCCGCCGGCACCGATATCGGCCTTCCAGACCTCGGCCAGATGATCGTTGGCACCGAGATGCCCCATCAGATGGGCGGGATTGCCGCCGGCCTGCGGCCACCCGGCGTTCCGCACGGCGGGCGGCAGCACGACCTTGGCGGCGCCCTCATCGACAACCAGGCCGCGGCGGTCGGCGAAGACGTTCTCGCGTTTGCCCGGCAAAACGCTCTTCTTTTCGCCGAACCAGTCGTCGAACAGTGAGCAGCCGGCGAGGGCCAGGGGGGCGAACAGCGCCGACCGGCGGGCCAGTTGCCCAGCCTTCCGCCATGGCGCCCTGGCCTCGTGCCGCGGGGCTGTGGACTGCGCATCAGGGGGTGCGCCTGGATCGGGCGGCGCGGCTGCCTCCGACGTGCCCGACCCGGGCATGACCGTCCGGGCGGATGGCGCTTTAATCTCCGGCGGCGCGGGTTTGGAAGACGTATTCACGCTCACGCCAAGGCATCCCTGTCGGTTGGTTGATTCGCCCGCTGCTCTGGTGCAGGCGACGAGGTCCCGCGTCATATCCCAGTCCGCGTCATACCCTGAAGGTCATTTCGCGTCCTGCGGGCCGAGTCCGGCCAGCAAGGCCGATGCTCGGGCGCGCAGACCGGCGGGCGAATCGATATCGACCGCCAATGTCTGCAGCATCTTACGGGCCTCATCCCGTTTCCCCTGCCGCAGGTCAAGCATGGCAAGCTGTTCGCGTGCAAGGGCGGACCACGGGTTGCTGCGCTCCGTCAGCGGCTTCAGGCGAGCTTCGAGCTGGGCGGGATCACCGCTGTCGAGTTCGCGCTGAACCGCGAGCAGGCTGGCCAGATCGCGCAGCAGGGGATCGGCGTCGGCATCGGCGGCGACCGCGTTCCACAGCGCGACGGCGCCCGGCACGTCGCCGGCATCGGCCTTCAGGCCGGCGGCTCGCAGACGGGCCAGTGTCTTGTAGCCCTCGGGCGCGGTGGCGGCGAGTTGATCGAGAATGGCGGTCTGGTCCGCCTTGGCACCGCCGGGCTGCTCGGTCGCATTCTGCACGGCGACGTAGCGGCTGGCGGCGGCTGCATCCTGCTGCGCCTGCTGGCGGCTACGGAACTGCCAGAAGCCCACGGCGGCGATGATCGCCACGACGAGAGCGATCAGCAGCCATGCGTACTTCTTCAGCAGCCTTTCGGCGCGTTCTGCGCGGAGGTCCTGGTCGACCTCGTCGAAAATATCAACCACGCGGATTCTCTCGCCTGCCTGCACCTGCCACGGCCTCGGAGCGCCGGCGGCGGCCGGACCATAGCGGCGTCGGGGTGTGGCCGCAAACCGAGGCTTCGGCAAGGGTTCATTTACCTTTGCGGCGCAGAATGGCGGGCATGAAGAAGCTGCTTCTGCTGGGCCTCCTGGGATTGGCCGGATGTGCTGTCACGGACACCGCGGGCGCCGTCGTCGGGGTCGGCGCCAACGTGATCAGCGTGGCGACGATCCAGCGAAGTCCGTTGGACGCGGCGTATTCGTTATTCACGGGCCGGGATTGTTCGATCGTGCGGCTGGACCAGGGCAAGACCTATTGCCGAGCGGTTGAGCCGAAACCTGAACCGCCGCCCTACTGCACGCGGGGACTGGCGACGGTGAACTGCTGGCTGGACCCGGACACGGTGCCGGGACATCCGCGCGGCGTCGCGGACGGGCCGTCGACGCTGAATCCGGGACAGGAGGCCGACCGGGTGCGGACATGGCCCTGATGCAGGCGCCGCCCCGGGAGCCATACCGGAGGCGCACCCTGGAGGCCCGCTCCAGCGGTGCCTCCTTGGCGGGCGATCAGGCGGGGCACCGGATCGGCGTGGCGGGCACATCACGGTCGGGTGGGGATTTGGCACGCTGACCCGGGCGGGCAAATGGAGAGATTGAGGTTTGTGGAGAATGCCGCTATAGGGTGCGCGTCGCCACGGAAGGCCAGATCTTCCGGGGTGCGCGGGACCCGTAGCTCAGTTGGATAGAGCGTCGCCCTCCGAAGGCGAAGGTCGCACGTTCGAATCGTGTCGGGTCCGCCAATCCTTGCAGATTGTCACGCTTGCCTCGCCTGGCCATGAGCGCGACGCGACGGCCTCCATCGACGCCTGACCATGAGCCGCGGTCCGGGCGGTGCATGTTCCGGCTACGCGGAGACCGACGGACAGGGACACCCGCTTCTGATCGATACGCGCGACCGCCCCGGTCGACCGGCCCGTCCGGGATCATGTCAACCACGCGATCGCCGATCGCCCGGTGCGGGGGATCGTCGTGCCAAGCCCGGTGCGAGGGGTTGTCGAGCCAAGCCCGGTGCGGAAGGTCGTTGTGCGATGGCCGGTGCGGGGCGTCGTCATGCCAAGCCGGGTGCGGGGGATCGTCGCGCCAAGTCCGGTGCGGGGGATCGTCGTGCCAAGCCCGGTGCGGGGGATTGTCGAGCCAACCCCGGTGCGGAAGGTCCTCGCGCGATGGCCGGTGCGGGGCGTCGTCATGCCAAGCCGGGTGCGGAGGGTCGTCGTGCCAAGCCCGGTGCGGAGGTCGTCGTGCCATAGATTTTGACGAAGCTTCGGATCGACAAGGATACCGGCAGACCATGTTTCGCATGCGGTCATGCCGCCGCAGCCTGATCTGTGATGGAGCGCCAGTATAGCGGGCTTCCAAGCCACCACACTTGTGTAATACTGGCCACGATTGTCGATGTCTCCAAACAAAGGGAGAGGCAGCGTGGCGCGTCGCAGCATCCTGCTTTACTACGCCTGGAGCCGGTCGGGCGAGACCGGAGCGCCGCTCGAGGTCATCGAGAACCGATTTCCAACGCTCTTCGAAAGTCGCCGGATGGTCTACCCGAGGTTCGAGGAATTCTCAGATCCGTCCCGGTTCGACCAGAGCGTGGCAGGCTTCCTCGACAACATCATGCGGCGGAACTTCACCGCATTCGTGGACCTGGCCAGCGCGCAGACCGGCCAGCCGGTGGCGGAGATCGAACGGGGCGCCGACGACGGCGCTCTGACGCTACTCGACCCCGGCATTCTCGAAGGCGTCGACACGCTCATTGTCATCAGCTTCGACTCGCTGCGCACCGCCCAGCATGCCGGCCATGCCGAGGTGGAGGCTGTCCGCCGGTTCCTAGCACAGCCCGACCACCTCATCTTCGTCTGCCCCCATCACGACATCGGCGACGTGCCGGATCTGCCGCACGATGAGCGAGTGGCGCGTCAGGTCGCGGATTTCCTCCATCATGGCGACAGGACGATCCCGCCACAGCAGCGCTTCGGCGGGTTCGCGCGCTCGCTGCTGGCGGGCCTTGGCGTGCCCGTGGCGAACCGCTTCGGACTTCGCCCGGCTGCCGAAGCGGACGGCTCGCCGTCGGCAATTCAGGTCGAGACCGCTCTCGACCGGCTCCAGCTGCTTCGGGGCGTCGAGACGTTCAATCTGCATGCGCATTTGCCGCATCTCGAACCTCTTGCGGACGCCGGCGGCAAGCTCGATGTTCTGGCGCGCCAGAAGATCGAGCTGACGGCCCCGCCGCATCCTTTCACGCGCGACGGCCGCGAGACATTCGATGCCTTGCTTCAGTCCCGGCCCGAGACATTTCCCGGCACGCTGCTGGTCAGCGATACGACCCTCTGGAGTTCGACCGCCGGTGGCCTCGACAGTCTCCGCCGGCTCTGGACCAACGTCATCGAACGCCCGCATCGAGCGTGAGGGCCCATGCGATCCAGCCATATCCGATCCGCATGAACCCGACCCGCATGACCCAGCCTGCTTGAACCCGGCCCGCGTGAACACGCCACGCATGACCGCGTCCGCATGAATTCGACCCACTTGCACCCGACCGGCATGATCCGGTCCGCGTGAACCCGACACGTATGACCGGGTCCGCATGAATTCGACCCGCTTGAACCCGACCGGCATCGGATGTGGCGCCGAAGGAACACCGACATAGCCGGTCTCCGATCACAGGCAAGCGCGCCCCGCGGCGTCACGCCAGAAGGTCATGCGGCCAAGGCCCGAACCGGACGCCGGCTCTGCCGCGGCGTTGCCGGCTACTTGCGTTCCATGTTCCAGAACACCGGGAAGCCAAACGGCACCACGCCCTTCAGATCCGACCGATACGCCATCGGTGCCGAAAATTGTCCGGCCAGAACGACGTTGACGTTGCTGTGGAACTCGGCCTGAATCCTCGCCTCAAGCTGCTTGCGCTGCGCCGCATCGAAGGTCTCGGAATACTGCCGCAGCAGTTCGGTCATCTTCGGATCGCAATACCAGCCCGGATAGTTGTCGGTGCAGTTGTTCGAGACCGCCGGGTCCGAAAGCGGGTTCATCATGTCGATACCGTTCCAGACGATCGGCGCCACGCTCCACCCGCCGTTCTCGACCGGCTCGCGGCTGCGCCGACGGTCGGCGACCGTCGCATAGTCCGAGGTGCGGAAATCCACATTGAAACCGGCACGCCGCATCTGATCGGCGACGACCAGCCCGACGGGATCCAGCAGGGCGGAGGTGGCGGCGTGCAGAAACACCACCTTCTCGTTGTTGTAGCCGGCCTGCTTCAGCAGCGCCTTGGCACGTTCGATGCCCGTCGACTTGTACACCTCGGTGCCGGCGTCGGTGGTGGCGGGTGCATCACACATGTAGATCGACAGGCATCGCTCATGGTACATGCTCTTTGGCAGCCCATAGGCCGCCATGACATCCGCCTGATCGACGGCCGCCTGCAGCGCCTGCCGCATCAGCAGATTGTTGAACGGAGGCTGCAGGTGATTGATGCTGATGACGTCAATCATCTGTTGAATGCCCTGCTGCACCATCACCGTAACATCGGGATCCTTCTGCAGCGGCGCGATGAAATCGAACGGAACGACTTCCAGCAGATCCAGCTCGCCGGTCTGCAGCGCAGCGACACGGGTGGCCTGGTCCGGCATGCTGACGAGATCGACACGATCGACCCGCACGACCTTGCCGCCCGACAGGCCGTCCGGTGGCTCCGGGCGCGGATGATAGTTCGGATTGCGATCGAAAATCGCACGCTCTCCGGGGCGCCATTCATTCTTGCGGAACAGGAACGGACCCGACCCCACTACTTCGGGCACCGGCTTGTTGGCGTCCAGCCTGGCAAGCCTGGCGGGCATCATGATCGGAACCACGATGCCGGGCTTGCCAAGTGTCTCGATGACGAAAGCATACGGCCGGTTCAGGTGCAGCTCGAACGTCTTCGCATCGACCACCGCGAAATCCCGCGTCGCGTCGATCAGCTGCCCGCCGAACGATTCCCGCTTCGCCCAGCGCTGAATGGAGGCGATGCAGTCCTCCGACGTGACCGGTGTCCCGTCGCTCCACGTCAGCCCGTCCCGCAGCCGGAACCTGTAGGTCATGCGATCGGGGCTGACATCCCAGCCGTCGAGCATCTGCGGATGATACTTGCCCTCGTTGTCGATCGCGATCAGCTCGTCAAAGACCAGGTACGAGAACACGCGGGTGGCGTTGACCGAGGCGTACACCGGGTCGAGCGACTGCAGCTCGGTGTTCAGCGAGGCCCGAACCGTCCGATCCCCGGCCCGCGCGTCCGCGGAAAACGTCCCGGCCAGCAGGCCCGCCGCCAGCGCCGCCGTCCGGAACAACCCCCGCAGTTGCCCGGCTTTTGACACTGACCGTTTGTCAAACAGACGTTCGCTGTCGGCGCAGCCAGGAACCGCATCTGACGCGCACGAGGGACGGAAGGGTTGTATCACGGGTCACGACCTTCAAAGAGCCGGGCGGCGCTGCAGCGATCCGCCCCGGATGTAGACTGCCCCTCCCCGTTTCTTCTTGCCGCCCGTCAGAAACCCGCGTGCGGTTGATCGATACGCCCCCTCAACGGGGGCGGCAGACGCTCTCAGTACGATTCGCTGGCGAACTCGGAAGCCTGGCGATGCGGGAAATTCAGTTTGTCCTTGATCGCATTGCGCTCGAACGACGTCGAGGGCTTGTAGCGCGCCGGGTTCGTTTCGCTGACACAGGTGGGAACGCAGCTGATCACCTTGTGACGGTTGGGGCCGTAGAAGAACGGCATCGCATGGCGCGTGTTCGGACTTCTGTTGAGAACCCGATGCGGCGTCGGCACAAACCGATCGTTGGAATAATGCGCCAGCATCTCTCCGGTGTTCACCACCATCGTACCCGGGATGCTCGGCGGGCGGATCCATGTTCCCGCCCTGGTGCGAACCTCGAGGCCGGGAAACTTCGATTGTGGCAGGAATGTAATGAAGCTGCCGTCGGTGTGCGGTGCGAAGCCAAACTTGTCGGCCTCATCCTCCGTTTGCGGCGCATACTCGATCAGCCGCACCGTGCTGCTTGGACCGGTGAAGTCCGCCTCGAAATAATCGCCTGGCAGATCCAGCGCCAGGGCGAAGACCGGCAACAGCCGATGTGCCAATGCCCGCATGGTCTGAAAATACGTCACCTGCGCGGTTTTGAACGCATCCATGCCGGGCGGCCATTGGTTGCGATCGTGATCCGGCTCGCCCTTTGCCGGATCCGGATCCGGTGTCGTGATGTAGAACGATTCGCTGTAGTTCGGTTTGGTGTTCTTATGCACGGTCGAGGTGCGAACCGTCTGTCCGCCATAGGGCAGATAGCCGATATTCTCCTTGCCGATCTTCAGGGCGAGCTTGCTCGCCTCGTCGAGCGCGAAGAACGACGCCGCCGCCTCGAACGCTCGGTCAACCACCTCCTGCGGCACGCCGTGACCGCTGATCACCAGAAACCCGGTATCGAGACAGGTTTGCACAACCTGCTGCGTCAGCGCCTCGGCCGCACCGGGCTTGCCGGCCAGAAACGGGCCGACATCGACAATCGGGATACTGCTTTCGCTCTTAGCCATCACTGACGCCGCCGAACTCATCACGTTCTCCTATCGACTTCGCCGCCGCACCCCAAGGCCTGCAAGGATCCTGCGCGATGTTGTCGTGCTATAGCCGCTCTATACGGGAGTATGGATAATCGGTGACAATCAGGCAAGTGTACGGCGGCCTGGCGCGCATTCCGGCGCAACGCCGTCACAGCGGGCGGGCGGCCCGCGACGCCGTTTTGGCTTGGTCGATCGAGGCGGCGGACCGCGCCGGCGGCAAGCCAACCCGCCACCCGGCTTCCCGGCTACGGGTATGATCCCCATGCACGGCGTTGCTATGGGTATGGCGCCCGTGCCGGGCGTTGGGCCGGATGCCCCAGCGCGGACCCGCCGCCTACCGGATGCCCGGCGTGCCCATGACGGCGCGCCCTGATGGCGTGGCGTGCTCTATTCCGGACGCCGAGTTACCGGACGCGCAGCATGGCTGCGACAGCGTAGAGCGGCCGCGTATCGAAGCCCCGGCGTGCCTGTGACGACATGGAGCGGCAGCGTGCCGTACCCCAGCGTGACATGGCCGCATGCCGTTCGCTCATCCGTCGCCGACCGCCTGATCGCGCCTCACCCGGGCGGCCACCCGCGCGAGGCCCAGATGGTCGCGCAACGTCCGGCCCTGGTAGTGCTCACGGAACAGGCCGCGTCGTTGCAGTTCCGGCACCACGAGGTCGACGAAATCGTTGAAGGCGCCGGGAAAATACGGCGGCAGGATATTGAATCCGTCGGCCGCCCGTCCGACGAACCACTCTTCCAGCGTGTCGGCGATGCGTTGCGGCGTGCCGCACACAACCCAGTGGCCGCGCGCCGCCGCGGTCAGGTTGTAGAGGTCGCGCAACGTCATCCGCTCGCGTTTCGCCGTCTCATACAGCACCTGTGAGAAGGCCTGGCTGCCCTGGAAGGGCGGCGGCGGCGGCACCGGCCCGTCCAGCGGATGACCCGAAACGTCATAGCCGATCCGGCTGGCCACCAGGGTCGCCGCATTGGTCGGGGTCAGCCAGGACTGCAGTTTCGCCAGTTGCTCACCGGCCGCGGCGTCGCTGGCACCGATGATTGGCATGACCCCGGGCAGCACGGCGAGTTCATCCGCGGTGCGGCCGTATTTCGCCATGCGCCCCTTCAGATCGGCGTAGGCGCCCTTCGCCGCCTCCAGGTCCTGCACCACCGAGAAGACCACATCGGCGGTGCGTGCCGCCAGCTCAAGGCCCGACGGCGAGCCGCCGGCCTGGATGATGACCGGGTGCCCCTGCGGCGAGCGGGAGATGTTGATCGGCCCCTTGACCTGGAAAAACCGTCCCTTGTGGTCGAGCGTCCGTACCTTGTCCGCATCGATGAACTGGCCCGAGGCTTTATCGGCAACGATCGCGCCATCGTCCCAGCAGTCCCACAAGCCCCTGACCACATCGACAAACTCGTTGGCGCGCTGGTAGCGCAACGCGTGCTCCAGATGCTCCTCGCGGTTGAAGTTCTGTGCCACCTTGGGATTGGAACTGGTCACGACGTTCCACGCTGCTCGCCCGCCGCTGATATGGTCGACCGAGGCAAAGACACGGGCGACGTTGAACGGTTCGGAAAAACTGGTGGAGACCGTTGCACCGAGGCCGATGTGGCTGGTCGAGGCGCTCAACACCGAAATGAGGGTCGTCGGCTCCAGGCGGCACATGAACGACGGATGGTCGGTGGGGTCCATGAACATCGAGTCTGAGATGAACAACAGGTCGAACTTGCCGCGTTCGGCAATACCGGCGATCTCCTGGATGACCGGAAGTTCGGCGTGGCTGGTCGCGGCACCCTCATAGCGCCAGCCGGCGGTATGGTTGCCGGTGCCCAGCACGAAAACGCCCATGTGCATCTGTCGGCTGGTCGTGCTCATCCGGTCCGATGTCCTCGACTTCCTCGATAAGGCCAGCGTAGATCGGCGCCCCGGCACTGACAACCTCGGGCAGCCTCGCGCATCCCAGCACATCGGACGACCTTGCGTGCCGGCACATCGGATGACCTTGCGCGTGCCGGCACACGACGAGACGTCATGACATCGCGCCGGACGTCCGGTTCTCGCGAATGCCGTTTCCGACGGTGCCGTCGTGCGTCTCCTGATTGCGGAGCCGACACGCGAATGGCCACGGCCGGTGTCTGCGGCCACACTGGATCGATGGGGGAATGTCGCACAACCCGCGGCGATCCGACGCCGCTGGTGTCCCGAGGCGAATGTTCGTCGAGCCGCGGATCAACTTCTATCGACCTTTCGAACCGAGGAGGACACCCGCAATTCATTGTCTTCCAGTGGCGTTCATGGTTCTGCAGTCCACTTCGGCAGAGCCGCAGTTTGACCGGCTTCAGAACCGCCACGCCTCAGCCTGTCGGAAAGGGGCACGAGGCCGGACAAATCAGCGTTTTATTTCATGACGCCATCCGTTGTCGTGACGGAAGAATGCACACATGTCCGCTGGCGAGATTGTCTTCCACGAAATCGCCAACTCCGACAGGCTGCTAGCCTTTCTTGCGCAATGGCCGCTCGAAGCGCGGACCAACCTCGGTAAAGCCGGTGGCGCGGCAGAACTCATGCAGCGCCTCTGCCTCCGTCGTTGCCTGCAATTCCAGCGTGCCGCAGCCCGCGAGCCGAGCCGCCTGCGCGGCAGCCTTGATCAGCAGTCGGCCGATCCCTCGACGCCGCTCGGCCGGATCGACCAGCAACGTGGTAATCTGCGCCGTCGGCTGATCGGCCTGCAGCGTTCGATACCAGTGCAGCAGCACGAGACCGATGGGCGGTCCCCCCTCCCCCGCGATCAATGCCACGCCGCGGTCCTGCCGGATGGAGTCGATGCGCTCCGCCGCCGAGCGTGACGACACCGTATGGCCAGCCGCGGTGAGCAACTCGCACAGGCCCGGCGCGTCGGCACTGGTAGCGGCGTGGATCTCCAGCCCGTAGCGGGATCTCAATCTGCGTCTCCATTGCTGTGGCCAACAACGGCCCCGAGCCAGGCCGCGGGACGCTCATGTTAACATACATCGCCACGGAAGCGCCTGCAGCCGAACCGGACCGCCAGTCGTGACAGCATCGACCGGGGAAACGATCGCCGTCCATGGCTGCCGAACCAAGACGCCGGCGCCTCGCGGCGGAGCCTGCCCCTCAGGCCCCCACTCCCTCGGACCCTGCGTCCTACCGACCCTGCGTCCTACAGGCCCCGTTCCCTCAGTCCCCGTTCCCTCGGACCCTGTGTCCTACAGGCCCCGTTCCCTCAGGCCCCATTCCCTCAGGCCCCATTCCCTCAGGCCCTGCCTCCTTCCGGCGTTCTCCCTTCAGGCGCCTTGAGGCACGCTCTCGTCCGGCACTCTCTCGTCCGGTACTTTTCCTTCCGGCACTCTCTCTTCAGGCTGCGGCCCCGTTCCGGCGCGCCCCTTCAGGTCCGGCCTCCTTCAGGCGCTCCCCCTTCAGGCCACAGCCCCTCGCTGGCTTTTTGGAACGTTGCAACAACGACCGGACGAGCCGAAGGCGAGGCTCGAGGGTCCGGCATATGTCGTTTCGGGTTACATACAATAACGCAACTCGGCCCCTGTTGGAACAGGCGAACAAGGGGTCCCGGGCCGAATGCCGCCCTTGCGGCCGCAAGGCGGGGAGTGACACGGCGGCAAAGTGCGCTCAGGCTTGGTCCCGGCAATAACGGGGAGGAAGTAATGGACACGATCGACGCCGACACCAGCTTACCCGTGGATATCGACGCACAACCTCTGGTCCGGGCCGCCGCCGCCCTGCGACCGAAGTTGCGCGACTTTCAGGAAGAGATTGAACGCGAGCAGCGGCTGCCGCCGGCCCTGGTCGAGCAACTGCGCGCCGCCGGCTTCTACCGGATGGTGATCCCGCGCTCCCTCGGCGGTCTGCAGGTCGATCCGCTGACCTTTCTGCGCGTCGTGGAGTTGCTGGCCGAAGGCACCGGATCGGTCGGCTGGAATGTCTGCAACAACAGTATTGGTCAGTTGGTGACGCTCGGTCTACCGGATGAAGGGGTCCAGGAGGTCCATGGCCAGGGGACCCCTTCGATCATCGCCGGCACCGCCGTGCAGGGTGGCGGGCAGGCCGTGCCGGTCGAGGGCGGCTATCGCGTCACCGGACACTGGAGCTTCGGCAGCGGATGTCAGGAGAGCGCCTGGATGCTGGGCAGCTTCCAAATCCTCGATGACGGCCAGCCGCGGCGCCGCCCCGACGGTGGCTCGCTGTATTGGCGGGGGGTCTTTGCGCGCTCCGAGGCGACGATCGTTCCGGGAAGCTGGGACGTCGCGGGACTGCGCGGCACCGGCAGCTTCGACTGGACCGTGAAGGATGTCTTCCTGCCGGAGCGCCGGACGATGGTGCACGCCGGCGTCCCGCTGGACAACCAGTGGTCGCGCTGGCCGGGTATCACCTATGCCCTGCCGGCGCAGGCGTGGGTCGGGCCACACCACAGTTCGGTGATCACCGGCATCGCTCGTGCCGGCATCAACGCGCTGATCGCGCTTGCCGTGGAGAAGACCCCGCGCGGCCGGACCGGCATGCTGTGTGAGAACCCGCAGGTGCAGGACGCGGTCGGGCGGGCCGATGCCATCCTGAACGCCGGGCGGATCTACCGCGGCGCGATGATCACCGAGCTATGGAACACCCTCGCCGCGGGCGGGGAGACGACACTGGAGCAGCGGGCCCGCTGCCGGCTGGCCTCGACCTACGCCGCCGACAGCGCCCGCGAGGCGATGGACCTGGTGTACCGCCTCGGCGGCAGCACGTCGTTCAAACGCGTGAGCCGGCTGGCCGAGTGCTGGCGGGATCTGCACGTGGTGGGCCAGACCGTGACGGTGGCGCCGGAATGGTACCCGATCGGCGGCCGCGTCTACCTGGGAATGGATGCCGGGTCGCGACTGCGATAGGCGAGGGCCGACACGACCGGTCCGGCGCAATGGCTCGCCGACGCGCTGTCTCGGTGACCGGAGACGCCGCGGGGCCGCCAACCTTTGTGGCGTCACCGAGCGCGCGAGCGTGGGCCGGGATGGGCTTGTGTCGTCAGCCCGCCCGGGAGCCGTCACCGAGCCCGCGAGTTTGGGCCGCTGTTGCGCGCTCCATCGCCCGGCCATGACACAGAAAGACGAGCAACACGATTCCGGGCGCCAGGGGACCGCGCTGACGGCGCGCTGGGATCGTTGCGGATTGCACAGTGATCGATGCAGCACCATGCTCGTGTCCCTTCGGCACCGGCCAGTGCGGATATCCCGAGATCGCGCCGCCCCGGTCGTAGCCCCTGACAGTCAGGGCAATTGCCGGTAGCGTGCCGGTTGAAGCATCCTGGGCACCTGACCGGACGCGCCAAGAACGAGGGAGAGGAACGCCATGCAGATCGTCGACGCCCAGATTCACCTCTGGGGAACCGGCCTGCCGAGCAACCAGTCGCACTGGCAGGTGACGCACTTCACGCCGGAAGAGGCGATCGTCCTGATGGACGCGGGCGGTGTCGATGCGGCCGTCATCCATCCGCCTGGCTGGGACCCAGGCTCGACCGACATGGCCTTCGGCGCCGTCCGGAACTATCCGGGCCGGTTCGCGATCATGGGCTCATTGCCGCTCGATCATCCGGACTCCCGTGCCCGGATCGCGGGATGGCGGAACCAGCCGGGCATGCTTGGTCTGCGCTACACGTTCCTGCACGATCCCGAACGACAGTGGCTGGCGGACGGCACGATCGACTGGCTCTGGGCGGAGGCCGAAAAGGCCGGCGTGCCGATCGCCGTTCTGGCGACCGATTCACTGACGGAACTCGGACGCATCGCCGAACGCCACCCGGGGCTTCGGCTGACGATCGATCACCTGGGTGGCCGGGGCGGCCTGACGACGTTGAAGGACGCCGCCGCCATGACCCACATGCCGCGGCTTCTGGCGCTGGCGAAATTCCCCAACGTGGCGGTGAAGGCGACGGGTGCGCCCGGCTATTCCAGCGAGGCGTATCCATTTCCGACGATGCAGACGTATTTACGCCAGATCTACGACGCATTCGGTCCGCGGCGCATGTTCTGGGGCACGGACATTTCGAAGATGCCCTGTTCCTGGCGGGAATGCGTGACGATGTTCACCGAGGAACTGCCGTGGCTCAGTGATGCGGACAAGCGTCTGGTCATGGGCGACGCGCTGTGCGCCTGGTGGGGCTGGAACCGATCGGCCTGACACCGGTCGGCCGGGACCGGCGCCTGATCTTCTGACGCAGCGGGCTTAGCAGCCGCGGGCTGCCGGGCATGCCGTCGGGCGGGCCGAAGGTCCGGGCCGGGGCCTTACCAGAACCCATGAGACCGGCACCACGATCCCAGTCGGCGCGGAATGCGCCTGCCCGGATGTGACGGCGCGAACGCGCGCGATGATCTCAGACAGCTCTCAACGCTTTAGACTGGCGCCGACACTATCGGCGAGGGATGGGCATCCGGGCGGGAATGCGAATGTTTGACTCAACCCGGGCAACAAGCGAGCATCCCGGACACCGAGCTTGATCCGGGCCGGCCGGGCCATTCCCTTGCGAGGAGGCAACAACGGCGTGACGCGCAGAGTTTTGGTTGTCGTCGCCCTGGCATGCATGCTGCCCTGGATCGCCCGGTTCCAGGCGGCCGATGCCGGAACGACCCAGACCGAGAGCGACAAGCGGGTGCTGCGCGTCGTGCCAGGCGCCGATCTGTCCGAGCTTGATCCGACCATCGGGTCCAACCTGATATCACGCATCTACCAGCAGATGGTCTTCGATACGCTGTTTGCGCTGGACGGCAATCTGTCTCCGAAACCAATGATGGTCGAGCGCGAGAGCATCAGCCCCGACGGCCTTGTCTATACATTCACCTTGCGCTCCGGCCTCAGGTTCCACGACGGAACCCCGGTCACGACGCGCGACGTCATCGCGTCCCTGCAACGGTGGATGGGCGGGACCTCGGTGGGCGGCCAGCTGCAGTCCCGCGTCTCCGGACTGGCCGCGGTGGATGCCCTGAGCTTCACGTTGTCGCTCAAGCAACCCTTCGGCCTGGTGGAATTCCTGCTGGCGGGCCCCGGCTCACCGATCGCCGCCATCATGCGGGAAGCCGATGCGACCCGTCCGGCCTCCCGCAGGATCACCGAACCGATCGGTTCCGGTCCGTTCCGCTATGTCGCCGCCGAACGCGTCGTCGGCAGCCGCGCCGTGTTCGAGCGGAACCCCGACTACA
>DASWON010000359.1:0-7760 GCA_036398735.1 Rhodopila sp. | reverse complement strand
GCAATGTCTGGGCTGTGTCGCTCATCGGAATCCTCCAGCGTTTTGCTGTCCGCGGGAGATGGGGTTTGAGACGGGAGATGATAATTCCGGTAGAACGGAAAGGATCATCAACTGGGAGCGGATAATCCGAGCGGCTTATGGATCGGTTGACCAGTCTGACGGTGTTCGGCCGTGTGGTGGAATGCGGCGGTTTCTCGGCGGCGGCGCGGCGACTGAACATGTCGGTCACCATGGTCAGCAACCACATCCAGTCGCTCGAGGATCATCTCGGTGCGCGCCTGCTGAACCGGACCACGCGCAAGATCAGCCTGACGGAGGTCGGCCGGGCGTATCACGAGCGATCGACGCAGATCCTGCTCGATCTGGAGGAAGCCGACCGGATCGCCACCGCGCATCAGGCGACACCGACGGGGGTGCTGCGGCTGCACGCCGGCTCGGCCATCGTGCGTTTCCTGTCGCCCGTGGTGACGGAGTTCCTGGCGCTCTATCCGGCCGTGTCGGTCGACCTGCGCATGGGCGAGACGATGGTCGACCTGATCGAGGATGGTTTCGATCTGGTGATCCGCACGGTTCCGCCGCCGGATTCGAGCCTGATCGTGCGGCGCCTGACCCCCTGGCGCCACATCCTGTGCTGTGCGCCCCGCTATCTGGACGCGCACCAGGCCCCCGTGGCACTGGCGGATCTGGGGCAGCACAACTGCCTGCGCTACGCGTTCTATCCGTTCGGTGACGAGTGGCGCTTCGAGACGGACGCAGGACAGACGGCATCGGTGCGGGTGAGCGGCAATCTGTTGTCGAACAGCGCCGAGATCCTGCGGTTTGCGGCGTTGAACGGGGTCGGTGTCTTCCTGGCCCCGAGCTTCGTGGTCGCGGAGGACATGGAGGCCGGGCGTCTGGTCCAGCTGCTGCCGGAGCACCACCCGGTACCCTTCGCGATCAACGCGATCTATCCGCATCGGTACAATCTCTCGACCAAGGTGCGGGCCTTCCTCGACCTGCTGGGGGAACGGTTCGCCGAACACCGGCGGTGGACGGATCCGGACGAGTTCACATAGCGGATGCGGTTGGTTGGTGGTTCAAGAGCGACGTGGATGGGCCGGACGGTTCGTTCGGCGCCGCCGCGTTGTGCCGGGGTGGTCGTCCGGGGCGGGTCGAGGCTGCGGGGTGCCTCGCAAGATGGCCCGGACTTGCCCTAAATTCCGCCGGCCCGAACGCCGGCTATAATCTGCCGGGCGGCGTGTTGGTCTCCCTCGCCCGCGTATAGGCACGCCGCGCGGTGGCTCGCTCGTTGTAGGCGCGCACCGGTTCGGTGACCGTCACGCCGTAACGAACCGCCCACGTGAGACAGGTGGAAAGCAGAATGTCGGCGGCGGTGAAGCGATCCCCCAGGATGTAGTGCGGATTGTCGTTCAGCGTCCGCTCCACCGTGCGCATCTGCTGCAGGAAGTACTCCGCCGCCGCCTCGTTCGCGGCCGGAGCCTCGCCGTAGATATGGCGCAGGTCGCCGTGCCGCCGCATCACGTAGAGCGATGCTGCGTCCAGTTCGCTGATCACGAAGAAGCACCATTCCAGGCACCGTGCCCGCGCACGCGGTTCATCGGGGATCAGCCGGTTGTGCGGCTGCCCGTATGCATCCGAAAGATACGCGACAATCGCCGCGCTTTCGGTCAAAACGACACCATTATCTTGTAGTAATGGGATTTTCTGCCGAGCACTGAGGGCGGTGAACTCGGGGGTCTTGGTCTCACCGGTTCGAGGCTGGATCGGACGGCATTCGAAATCAAGCCCCAGTTCATGCAGCGCCCAGTGCGCTCGGATCGTTCGGCTGGTGCCGGCGCCCCACAGGACACGTCCGCTGGACATTCGTTGCTCCCCGCATTTTTGTTTCTACCCCGTCGTGCGTGCCGCGAGTGAGACCGTCAGTGCCTCGATTTCGGCAGCTGTGTAGCCGGCCTCCGCCAGAACAGCCTCAGTGTGCTCGCCGATGCGCGGCGCCGGCCCGGCGATGCGCGCCGGAGTGCGATCGAACAGCGCGGCCGGACGAGCCTGGCGCACCGTGCCCAGCCTCGGCTGCTCGATCATTTCGATCAATTGGTTGTTGACCACCTGCACGTTGTCCATCACCTCGCCACGGCGCAGCACCGGCGCGCAGGGCACCTCGGCCGCGTCGAGGCGATCCAGCCAGTCCTGGCTGTGACCGCCGGCCAGGATTTCGCCGACCAGCCGCAGCCGTTCGGCCGCGTTCAGCGAGCGGGCGGCGGGCGTGCGAAAGCGCGGATCGTCGATCCATTCCGGATGCCCGATGACAGAGCAGAGGCCGCGCCACTCGGAATCGGACAGCGAACCGACGGTGATGTAGCCGTCGACGGTCTTGAAGATCAGGTCGGGCCGCGGCGCCGGCTGCGGCGCATCTTCGCGTCCCACCACGGTGTAGCGCGTCATCGCCTCGGGCCACAGGAAAGCCACCATGGTGTCGAGCATCGACAGCCTGATGTGCTGGCCCTGCCCGAACCGCTCCCCCGGGCGCCCGCGCGCCACCAGCGCCGCGCAGACCGCCTGGGCCGCGTAGACGGCGGTCGTCTTGTCGGCAACGATGGTGCGGATCATCATCGGCCGTCCCGTCCGCTGATCCGCCTGGACGTCGGCCAGACCGGACAGGGACTGGATCACCGGGTCATAGACACGCTTTTTCACGTACGGACCGGTTTCGCCGACACCCGAGATCGACACGTAGATCAGCCCCGGATTGACCGCCCGCATGGCCGGTTCATCGAGGCCAAGCCGCTCCATCGTTCCGGGCCGGAAGTTCTGCACAAGGACGTCGGCCCCCGCGATCAGCCGGCGCAGCGCCTGCAGTGCGGCTGGTTGCTTCAGGTCCAGCGCCAGCGAGCGCTTGCCGCGATTGGACGAGACGAACATCGCGGAGAACTCGCCGTCGCCCGACGTGCGGCGTGCGATATCCCCGCCGGGCGGCTCGACCTTGATCACGTCGGCGCCCTGGTCGGCCAGGATCATCGTGCATACTGGCCCCGAAATGACCGTGGTCAGGTCGATGACCCGGATGCCCTCGAGCGGCCCGGCCATCACCACGTCTCCGACCACGGGCGCAGATCGAGTTCGTGGGTCCAGGCGTCGCGCGGCTGGCGATACAGCATCCAGTAATTCTCGGCGATCGAGTCGGGGTTGAGAATGCCGTCTACGGCCTTGCGGGCCTCGTAATGACCGGGCGCACGCTGGCGCGTGTAGTCGGTATCGATGGCGCCATCGACGACGATATGCGCGACATGAATGCCTTGGGGGCCAAGTTCACGGGCCATGCTTTGCGCCAGTGCCCGCAGCGCGTGCTTGCCGCCCGCGAAGGCTGCGTAGCCTGCTCCGCCGCGGACGCTGGCGGTCGCGCCGGTGAACAGGATCGTGCCATGCCCGCGCGGCACCATGACGTTTGCCGCCGCCCGACCGGCAAAGAAGCCGGCCAGCGCGCACATCTCCCACACCTTGGTGTAGACCCGCGTGGTCGTCTCGCGGATCGGAAAGCGCACGTTGCCGCCGACATTGAAAGACACGACCTCGATCGGACCGATCTCGCGCTCGATGGTGTCGAACAGGGCCGTCACCTCGTCCTCCCGCCGGGCATCGCTGCCGAAGGCACGGGCCTTGCCGCCCGCAGCCTCGATCCGCTCGACCAGGGGGGTGAGTTTGTCGCCATGCCGGCGCGTGACGCACGTGAAAAACCCCTCGCGGGCGAAGCGACGGGCAACGGCGCCGCCGGTGGCGTCCCCGGCGCCGATGACCAGGGCGACTTTGGTTTCCGGCATGACAGCCTCTCTCCCGCGCTTATGGTAGCATCATGCAAGCGTGGGAGCGAGGGTGCGCGGTGTCAAGCCTCGCCCCGGTTCAGCTCTTGCCGGCGTAGCTCTTGGCCATGCCTTCGCCCGGCTCCGCCTGCGGGCCGAACGGCATGATGGGATAGCGCAGCCCGGCTTTCGACAGCCCTTGCAGGCCGGTCACCGCGCGCAGCAGGTCGGCGGGCGGGCAGGCCATCAGCATCTCGTCATCGGCCACGCCGCCGTAGCGCCGTTCCGCGTAGCACGGGATCGACAGGCTGACCTTGCGGTTCTTCAACGCGCCGCCCCAGCTGTCGGCACAGGCGCTCTCGCCGGTGATGCTGAAGTCGTAGCGCTGATAGTTGCGCCATTGCAGGCCGTTGATGAACAGGATCATCTGTGCCGGGTTGCCGTAGAACAGGCACACGTCCGGCGGGCTGAGCCGGCCGGTGCGCAGCGGCGAGATCGCCAGGCCATGATAGGTGCCGGGCGCGACACGCGGCATCTGCGCCTGATGCGCCGCGGCGGCGGCGCGGTTCTCGAACCACACGCCCTCCATCTTGCGGCCCGAGGTGTAGATCTCCCCGGGCGCGTCCAGGCCGATGACGCTGCTGCAGCTGGAGAACGGCGGCACGTTCTCGGTGGTGATGCCCAGGGTGAAGCCGGCCATGCGCGACTGGGTGACGAGCTGGCAGGTCGAGTATGTCTTGCCCTTGGTGGGGCGTCGCAGCCCGGGCACCGCTTCCATCTCGGCGACATCGGCGAACAGCTTCATGCCGATCGGGAATGTGCGCAGCCGCAACAACTGGTTCAGCTGCTCGGCCAGTTCGGCGATCGCCTTGCCGTCGAGGGCGGGCTCATCCGGGTTCGGGACGTCCTGCGTCGCGGGCATATCATTCATGGCGGGGTTCCTCCTGGCCGGCATGCTGCCACGCCGGACGTCGTCCGAGAACCCGTGCGGGATCGGCCGATCGCTGCCATCCAACAACCGGCGAGCCGGTGCCGGAGCGCGCTCGCTGCATCACCCCTAACGTCTGGCCGCTGCGTGGACCCGACGCCGGATCGCCACGGTCCCAGACGTGCCAGCCTGTCGATCCCCAAAACGACCCAGCGCCGGATCACCAAGGCCCGCAGCGCGCTGTCCTGGCGATCCCGGTCGGACGCCGGACCGGCTCGGCGTCAGGTGCCGTGCCGCACCGTCCGCCGCCCGAAGCTCCTGGCGAACCGCCTCAGGCCCGCCATCTGCTGCTGCAGCCAGGTGCCGGTGGCCAACGCCTCCTCCCCCGACGGGTCCCCGGTCCGCACATACGCGCGGGAGAAATCCGCCGTCCGGAACAGCATGTCCCACCATGGGAACACCGCCCCGTAATTGCAGCTGCGCTCGCCCGCGGCGAGCACCCCGTGATGCGCGCGATGAAAGCGGGGGGAGATCAGCAGCCGTTCGCCCAACCAGCCGAACGACAACCGGACGTTGGCGTGTGACAGCGATTCCAGGAACCGCAGCACCAGCACCAGGATCGGAAACTGCAGCGGCGGCACGCCGATCAACAGCGCGATCACCCCGAACCACACGAAGGCGATCAGGTCATCGCCGAGATGGTTGCGGTCGTCCGACCAGAACGTCATCTGCCGCTGCGCGTGATGCAGCGAGTGCAGGGCCCACCACCAGCGGAACATATGCGACAGCCGATGGCGCCAGTATTCGGCGAAGTCGAGGATGATCGCGTACAGCACGAAGGTCAGGACCTGCTGGCCAAGCAGGAAAGGGAACAAGCCTTCGAGGGTTGGCGGCACGACGCCCTGGTCCGCCATCCAGCCGCTGACCACAACCTGGGCGCGATAGAACAGCACGTAGGTGACGAACGGCAGGATGCCGACGCGCGACAGGACCGTGTAGGCCACGTCGACCCAGACGGCGCCGCTGTCCGGCCAGCGCTCGACCGGACGCCACCGCTCCAGCGGCAGGCAGACGGCGAAGGTCACCACCACCTGGGCGACGCCGTACAACGCGAACAGGGCCCAGCCGTACGACACATCCTCCCAGTTCATCAGGCCGAACTGGTACAGCGCGGGGATCAGGAGATGCTCCTGCAGCCATCCCGCGGCGAGGTCGAACGGGTCGTCCATCCGCGTTCCCCTCGTTACCGGCTCGACAGCACCGTGGGCGACGGCGCCTTCGGATTGAGGAACAGCCCGTGCGGCGAGCGTCCGACGTCGATCGTCTCATAGGAACCGGTGGCGGGATCGAGCACCGCGACTTTCTCCGCCCAGCGCCGGGTGATCCAGATCTTCCCACCCGGCGCGAAATCCATGTCGTCCGGGCCGCCGGGGATCGCGTAGCTGCGGATCGGTTGCAGCGTGGCGGCATCGAGCGAGACGGTGGTGCCGCCCGCGCGGTTATTGACCCAGAGGATCTTCCGGTCAGGCGAGAGGAAAAGCTGATGCGCCCCCTTCCCGGTCGGCACATGCTCCAGCACCTTGCCATCCGCCGGATCGACGACCGCGATGTAGTCGGTGCCCATGTCGGCAACCAGCACCTTGCCGTTCAGCCAGATCACCCCGGCCGGGGTCTTGCCCACCGGCATGGTCCATTTCTCGGTCATGGTCCGCAGATCGAACGCCGCGAGCTTGTCACTGTCCTGCAGGCTGACGAACACCGTCGAGGAATCCGGCGAATACGCCAGGTGGCTCGGTGTCGCGACGACATGGAACCGCTTCACCAGCTGCATGCTGGCCGCGTCGTAGACGTCCACCTGATTGCGCGCCAGCCCGTTCACCGTCAGGTACTTGCCGTCCGGGCTGAACCAGAGCTGGTAGGGATCGGCCACCGGCATCCGCTTCTGCACCTCGCCGGTGTTGGGATCGAGGAACATCATCTGGTTCCCGGCGGTGTCGCCGACCAGCAGGCTGTGGCCGTCGGGGCTGAGCGCCAGGTGGTGCGGCTCGCGCAGGGTCGGAATACGCCGGACCTCTTTTTGCCGCGCCATGTCGATCACGCTTATCGATGCGCCACCGGAATTTATGATGAAGGCGATGCCGCCGGCCCGTGCCGGTGTCGTGAACCCCCAGACCGAACCGGCCAAGGTCGCGAATGACAGGAATAACAAAACGGTAAGGCGCGGCATGGCCAGTGTGACTCCGGCTGACTGGCGGCGTTCCCTACGCCACAAGCCTGGAATCGGGCAAGGCTATTCGGCTGCGCGCACGCTCCGGGCGAGCGAACACGGCCGTGACAAATGCGAACATGACACAGGCGGGGGTTGAAATCAGCAGATTGTCGGTGAACGCGTGACCGGCGTATGCGATGAACGCCAGCCGCGTGATGAGGCGGTCCGACGGACGTAATCGGCGCGTATGGACGATCACCCAGCCCGCAAACAGCACGATCAACAGTGTCCGCCCGACCACACCGCCTTCAACATCGATGCGCAGGTATTCATTGTGGGCGGCCCAGGTCTGCAGCATCTGGGCGACCGGACTGGCCGGCGGGATAACCGCATTGCCGGCGCCGACCCCCCAGCCGAACCAGGGAGACCGGGCAGCCGCATCCTCGAAGCTCGGCCACAGCAGGCCTCGCCCGCTCAGGTTGGCGGTTTCCGTCAATACGACCCGGAACAGCCTGAGTTCCTCCATGTCGCCGGCGAGGAACGCCAGCAAGGGCAGCGTCGCCAGGGCCACCAGGATCAGGATCAGCCTGTCGCGCGCGGCGAACACCGTTGAACGAAGCACGGCCAGGCTGATCCCGGTCACCGCGACGGCGTAGAACAACGGCGCGCGGGCGCCGGTCAGCATCAGGATCAGGCCGTTCACGACCAGAAGCAGCAGGTCGCCGCGCCGCCCGTCGCGGTAGAGCTGGATCAGGCACGCATAGATCGCCGGCAGGCAGACGCCCGCCAGAAACGCGGGATGACCGAGCCCGGCGAGGCGGGCACCCCC
>DASWON010000358.1:0-38275 GCA_036398735.1 Rhodopila sp. | reverse complement strand
TTCCAAACCTGCGTCACCGCCAGAAGATCGGGCTGCAGTCCATAGGTTCGCGTGAGCACCCAGCCGGTGGCATCGCCGCCCGCCCGGCTTCCCAGTGCCTGGAACGCCCGGTCCATCGGATCGTAGGCATCGGGGGCGCTGGCGCGCGCGCCGATCATCGCGATGCGGCGCAACGCGGGGTCCAGCGCCACGCGGTCCGCGACTTCGCGCGTCACCCCGCCGACATGCAGGGTGACCACCGACATCCGGTTTTCGGTCAGGGTGCCGGTCTTGTCTGTGCACAGGACCGTCGCCTCCCCCAGGGTCTCGATCGCCGCGGCTCTGCGGGTCAGCACGCGCGCCTGCGACATGCGCCACGCTCCCATCACCATGAAGACGGTCAGTACCAGCGGGAATTCCTCGGGCAGCATCGACATGCCAAGCGCGATGCCGGCCAGCACGCCGTCGATCCAGCTACCGCGCAGCAGACCGTAGAGCAGAACCACCAGGACGCAGCACAGCAGGCCGCCGATCGCGGCGACGCGCACGATGCGGCCGGTCTGCCGGGTCAGGCGCGGGGGGGTGGTTTCGATCTCGCCCAGGGTCTGGCCGATCCGGCCGATTTCGCTGGCCGCTCCGGTGGCGCGAACTTCGGCCACACCCTGGCCGCGCACGATCAGTGTGCCCGAGAAGACGTGCGGCAGGTCATCGCCGCCCGGAGGTGCCGGCGGCTCATGGGCAACCGCGGCCACCGCCCGCTTGCGCACCGGTACCGACTCGCCGGTCAGCAGCGATTCGTCGATTTGCAGGTCCCTGGCCTCGACCAGCATGCCGTCCGCCGGGACTCGATCGCCCTCCGACAGCACGATGGCGTCGCCGCGAACCACCTCCCGTCCGGCGATACGGCGACGCTCGCCATCGCGGATAACCAGCGCTCGGGGGCTGGTCAGGTCACGCAGGGCATCCAGGACGTGCTCGCTGCGGGTTTCCTGAATGACGGCGATGGCAACCGACAGGCAGGCGAAGACCAGCAGGAGCAAGCCTTCGATGCTGTCGCCCAGCGCGAGGTAGATCACGGCAGAACCGAGCAGGAGGCTGAACATCGGCTCCCGCAGGACGTCGCCGACGATGCGCGGCAGCCGCCGTTTTCCGGCTCGCGGCAACTCGTTGGGCCCGTCGGCCGCCAGTCGCGCGGCGGCCTCCCTGGTGGTCAGACCGAGCATCATGGGGGCTTATCCCACGAGCCGATTTTGCTCCGCTTGATCCAGCGCAATGCGAACTGAGAATGTGACACTCCGCGATGCGGCGAGGTATTATCCTGATGTCGCAATGGATTGACCGTTCACAGGCGGGATCTGGCGCCCGCGAAGGGGTCGGTCTGGCCGGGCAGACGTGCTCACCGCGACGGCGACGGACGGCGCCCGCACCTCTGTCGCGCCCGGGATCGTGCCTGCAGTGCGCCCCGCTGCCGCCCCAGTGTGTCCCGAACGTGCCGCGGTGCGCCCCGCTGCCGCTTCAGTGCGCGCCGCTGCCGCCTCGGCGTGTCACTTCGTTTCCACGTCGCGGCCGCCCAGTGTGCGCTGCCGGAAATCCTCCGGCACCGCGGCGCCGAAGTCGGTGAAGGCGCGGCGGACAGCTTCCGGGGTGGCGCCGAACACCTGCTTGCGGTTCTCCATCGCCCAGGTGCGCGAAACGACCGGCGCATCCAGGGACTGCTGGAACACCGGCATCACGTAGCGGGCAAACAGTTCGTAGCTGCGCATGGTCTGCTTGCGCGTCGCCCATTCATGGGCCCGGAACAGGATGCCGCCAAAGCCGCCCTGGCTGTATTCCAGCAGCCGCCGGATCCCCTTGGTAACCGTCTCGGGCGATCCGACCAGAGTCGTTCCCATCTTCACGCCATCGTTGAGCGGATCGTCGGAGCGGCCGGGCGGACGGCCCAGCGTGTCCTCGAAGTAGGTGATCGTTTCATTGCGCTCGCCCTTGCGAACCTCGTTCAGCGCCTGCTCATCGTCCTCGGCGATGTGCGCGTTGACCACCACGCGCCACTTCTTGCGGCTGACGGTCTTGCCCGCCTTCGCGGCGGCTTCCTCGGCGATCTTCCACTGACTGGCCAGGGCTTCGGGACCACCCGGCAGACCGGCGCCGATCGACAGCACGCCAACCCCGTGGGTGCCCGCGGCGATCATGCCGAACGGGGTGATGGTGCTGGCGACCGCGATCTCGAAATGCGGATCGCTGTACGGCGCGAGGTGCAGCCGCGCGTCGTTCATTTCGAACCAGTCGGTCTTCATCGTGACCCCGCCGTCCATGCTCAGCAGCCGCATGATCGCGTCCATCGACTGCAGCATGCGTGGCCGTTGCGTCTCCGGCCTGATCCCCAGCATGTAGGCGTCCGACGTCAGCGCACCCGGACCGCAGCCCAGCATCGCCCGGCCGCGTGTCATGTGGTCGAGTTGCACCCAGCGCTGCGCCACCAGGAACGGATGGTGGTAGGGCAGGCTGGTCACGCCGGACCCCAGCTTGATGTGCCTGGTCTTCTCGGCCGCGGCGGCGATGATGAGTTCCGGGGACGCAATCAGTTCCCAGCCGGCCGAATGGTGCTCGCCGATCCAGGCCTCGTCGTAGCCGAGGTGATCGAGCCACTGGATCAGTTCGACGTCGCGATCGATCGCCAGCGTCGGGTTCTCGCCCAGCCGGTGGAACGGGGCCAGGAAGATGCCGAAGGTCAAGCCGCGACGCGCCATGGATCGTTCTCCAGTCGGTTTTCAGTTTATCGAGCCATGCTGATCCTGCCCGGATACCGGCCGGTAGCCAAGGGTCGGCGACGGTGGCAGTCTCTGCGGCAGAACCGCATGAGGGAGGGAACAAGCATGCGTCTCGCGGACAAGGTCGCCATCATCACCGGCGCGGCGTCGGGCATGGGTGCCGCCACGGCAAGGCGTTTCGGCAAGGAGGGGGCGAAGGTGGTCGTCGCCGACATGCTGGAAGAAGAGGGCAGGGCGGTGGCCGACAGCATCAACACCGCCGGCGGCAAGGCCCTGTTCATGGCACTGAACGTTACGGATGAGGCGGGCTGGAAGAAAGTCGTCGACGCAACGGTGCAGGCGTTCGGTCGGCTGGATATCCTGGTCAACAATGCCGGTATCAGCGGCAGCGCAACCAATGACCTGCTCGATTCCGGATTGTGGGAACGGGTGATGGCGGTGAACAGCACCGGCGTCTTCCTTGGCACCGCCGCCGCCGTGCGGCAGATGCAACAGAACGGCGGCGGATCGATCGTCAATCTGTCGTCGATCTCCGGCGTGGTTGGCCAGACCATGGTGCACATGAGCTACAACGCCGCGAAGGGTGCAGTGCGCATCATGACGAAGTCCACCGCCGTGCAGTTCGGCAAGGACCGGATTCGTTGCAATTCTGTGCATCCGGGCCTGATGCCGCCGATGCGGACGTCGGGCGCCACCGCCGATCCCGCGGTTCGCGCCAAAATGCTGCGAGCCGTGCCGCTTGGCCGGACCGGCGAAGTCGACGAGGTCGCCAATGCCATCCTGTTCCTGGCTTCCGATGAGGCATCGTACGTGACCGGCGCCGAACTTTACGTCGACGGCGGCTACCTGGCGATGTAGCCGCCAGCATGATCGCGCCGCGGGCCTGTGAGCGGACCCCTGCGAGCCGGCGCGCCGGCAGCTCGGACTGCCGGTATGGCGGCCCCGGCGCGATCAGCATGATCCGTAACGAGTCCACGACCCGCGCCCTTCGGCAATGGTCCGGCCGGAAGATTGACCCCGTGAGCGGCGAACAGGATACTGTCCGCCGGGCAGGGAGGAGTAAAAGCCATGAGCGAAACGCTCGTCATCCGAGGCGGCACGATTGCCGACGGCACCGGCGACACGCCGTTCGAGGCCGACCTTGCCATCCGCGACGGCAGGATCGCCGCCGTCGGCCACGGGCTGCCGAAGGGCGACCGCGAGATCGACGCGCGCGGCAAACTCGTGACGCCAGGCTTCGTCGATATCCACACCCATTACGACGCGCAGGTCACCTGGGCCGACCGCATCACCCCGTCATCCTGGAACGGCGTCACCAGCGTGCTGATCGGCAACTGCGGCGTCGGTTTTGCACCCTGCCTGCCGGAACGGCGGGACATGCTGGTGAAGTTGATGGAAGGCGTTGAAGACATCCCCGAAGTCGTGCTGACCGAGGGCTTGCCGTGGAACTGGCAGAGTTTCCCCGAGTTCCTCGACCGGCTCGGTGCCCGCCGTTACGATGTCGACGTGGCGACCCAGGTGCCGCATTCAGCTGTGCGCGTTCATGTCATGGGCGAACGAGGGGCGAACCGGGAAGTCGCCACCGAAGACGACCGCGCCGAGATGGCCCGCATCGCCGCCGAGGGCATTCGCGCCGGGGCACTGGGATTTTCCACCTCGCGCACCATCGCCCACAAGACCCTCGCCGGCGATCATATTCCCACCTTGCGCGCCGCCGAGGCGGAACTTGCCGCCGTCGGCCAGGCGATGCGAAAGGTCGGCGCCGGCTGGATGCAGGTGATCTCCGATTTCGACGACCCCGAAACGGAATTCGGCATCCTGCGCCGGGTGCTGGAAGGCTGCGGCCGGCCAATGACCTTCTCGTTGCTGCAACGGGAGAGCCGGCCGAAACTGTGGCGGGAGCTGCTCGACAAGGTCGCCGAGGTCAACCGGACCGGGTTCAGCATGAAGGCCCAGGTGATGGGCAGGCCGATCGGCATCATGCTGGGCTTCGAGATTTCGCAGAACCCGTTCTTCAACCGACCGGGCTGGCAGGAAATCCGCGATCTGCCGTTCGAGGGAAAGCTGCAGCGGCTGCGCGACCCGGCGTTTCGCGCCCGGCTGCTGGCGGAAGAAACGATCGATCCGCTCAACCGGTCCCGTCTGAACCAGTGGGACAAGCTGTTTCCGCTGAACGATCCGTTGGACTACGAACCCGCGCCGGAGGCCAGCGTTGCCGCCCGGGCGCTGCGGGAGGGGCGCGATCCGGCCGAAGTCGCCTACGACATGCTGATGGAGAAGGACGGGCGGGCGATCCTGTACCGTCCGATCATCAACTACGCCGACGGCACGCTGGACACCGTCAAGGCGATGATGGAGGACCCGAACACCTTGCTGGGTCTGGGCGATGGCGGCGCCCATGTCGGGATCATCTGTGATGCCAGCTCGATGGCGACCACGTTGACCCACTGGGCCCGCGACCGGACCCGTGGCGCGCGGCTGCCGCTGGGATGGGTGGTGCGGCGGCTCACCAGCGACAACGCCGCGGCGATCGGTCTGCACGACCGGGGCGTGTTGGCGCCCGGATACAAGGCCGACATCAATGTGATCGACTTCGACCGCCTCGCGGTGCACGCGCCGGAGGTGCTCTACGACCTGCCGAGCCGTGGGCGGCGCTTGGTGCAGCGGTCCGAGGGCTTCGAGGCCACGATCGTTTCGGGACGTCCGGTCTACCTCCACGGCGAGCCGACCGATGCGCTGCCCGGACGGCTGGTGCGCGGCGCGCAGCGGCGATAGGCGGCAGCGGCGATAGGCGGCGTCTCGGAATGACGCACGGTCGTGGAGGGCGGTGCGCGTGATCGAGATCATCGATGCACGAGGCGTTTCGTCACAGTATCGAGGGGCCGCTGTTCCCGATTCCCCCGTGTCGTCGGCTGGCTTGGCCCGCTGACCCAGGACCGCTGCATCGCGATGCCATCAGTCATGGGCGGCAGGTTCAGGCATGCCGACCTGGCTGCCGCAGAGCCGACCCGGCGAAGCTGTCCGTGATATCGCGGCCGACCGCGTTACGATCGCCCGCGCAAGTAAACGCCGGCCCTGCCTCTCGGTTCTTGAAAACGCTTGCTGTGGCCGGGATGCGGCCCGCCGTAGGGCGGTGCCGCATGGACACCCCGAAAGGCCCGTCGGTATGATCGGATCCAGAGAACAGGATGCCTATGCCCAGCAGCAGCCCAACACCTCGAGGTCGGATCCCCCGTGCCGTACCCGCGCCGGTGCGGGCGGCTGTCGACGTGCCAGGACCGACCCGGACCCGGCGTGTCTTCGAGGAGATCTGTGAACGGATCCGCAACCAGCTCATCTCCGGCCAGTTGAAGCCCGGAGACCGGCTTCCGTCGGAGCGCGAACTCGCGGACATCTACGCCGTGAGCCGGACCGCGGTGCATGAAGCGCTGATCATCATGGAGATCGTCGGGCTGCTGAAGCTGAAGAAGGGGCGCAACGGCGGCGCCTATATCAGCGATCACAGTCCGGGACTCTTCGCGCGGTCGTTTCGTGACATGCTGGATTTCAAGCACGCCTCGCTCGGCATGTTGCTGGAGGCACGTGCCATCATCCAGGTTGCCGTCGTGCAGACGGCCTGCGCCAGGGCGACCGGCGACGACTTCGATCGACTGCAGCGCAACATTGATGAGACCGAGGCGCTGACCCGCGCCGGCCGCTTCGAGGAGCGGACCTTCAAGGCGATCGAGTTCAACGGCATCCTGGCGCAGGCGACGCACAACACGGTTCTGGCAACGGTCGTCGAGGCGATGTCCTCCGTGCTGCGCGTCTTTATCGCCTCCGCCGGGCCGCAGCCGCATGATCCGGTGATCGGGTTTCGGCGCGAACTGCTGGACCGGATGCGGGCACACGACGACGAGGCTGCGACCACCTGCATGGCCGCCTACTTCGAGAGCCTCAACAAGCACCTGCTGGACTGGGAACGAACGGCGGGCCGGGCGCGTCCGGTACGGCGGCGAAAGAAGGCGCCGCGGGTTGACGCCTGAAGCGGAAGGGCGTGCGCACGAAGCGCTGATTGATGCAGATCTGATAGTGACGCCTGAAGAACCTTCGCACCCGGCCGCTTTCTGCCGGACGCCGCGGCGGACTTCAAGCGGCACCGTATCGAGCCGCCGGGGCGACGATCGATATGCTGACGGTCCGTGCCGGGCCGATCACCCTGTCGGCCGGAACCGGGTGAGCGGACGCCGGACGCGACGGCGTGAAAGCGCGCCCGGGCAGTGATTCTGCGATCAGCTGAAGCCTGGTGTCGCGGCGACGGCGGCAGAGTGTCCCGGCGTCGCCTCGGGCGCGGGCTACGTCGGTGCCTGTCCGGCTAGAGGGCCGCGAACCACGCCCCGCTCGATCAGCGAACTGATTTCGTTGCGGCTGTATCCAAGCAGGTTCTGCAGTATCTCTTCGGTGTGCTGCCCGAGCACCGGCGCGCCCACCGGGTCGGCGAGCGGCGTGCCGGACAATCTGAACGACAGCGCGATGTTCGGGATGGTTCCACCTCCGGCGTGCGGGACCGCACTGACCAGCCCGCGCGATCGCATCTGCTCCGAACCGAACGCCTCGGCCAGATTGTTGATCGGTCCGCCGGGGACGCCGGCGGAGCGGAACCTGTCGGCCCAGTTCGCGCGCGTATCGGTCGCGAAGATATCGCCAAGGATCTTCAGGACGCGGTCGCGATTCTGCACCCGCAGCTTGTTGGTAACGAAATCCGGATGCTCGGCCAGGTCCGGCCGGTTCATTGCATGTGTGACGAGCCGCTGATACGTGCGGTCGTTCGAGCAGGTGATGTAGAGTGGTCCATCCGAGGCCTGGAACGCCGCGGTGGGCACGGTATCGCGGCTGTCGTTGCCGAAACGCGGCGGTACGTTGCCGCTGACCAGGTAGTTCATGGCGTGGAACCCGGCCATGGTGACCGCCTGGTCGAACAGCACGCAGTCGATGAACTGACCGATGCCCAGTCGCTCCCGCGCGAACAGTGCCGCCAGCACTGCGTTGCCGGCCATCATCCCGGTGCTCATGTCGATGATGGAAGGACCTGAGCGCATTCCCGGATCGGCGGGGTAGCCATTCATCGACATATAGCCGCTTTCGGCCTGTGCCACGGGGTCGAACCCCATCCGGTCCTTCAGCGGACCGCTGCGGCCATAGGCGGAAACCGAACAATAGATCAGCTTCGGGTTCAAGGCGGACATCGCCTCGTAGCCAAGGCCGAAACGGTCCATTACGCCGGTCGAGAAATTCTCGACCAGCACGTCGGATTTGCTGACGATCTCGCGGGCGATCCGAACGCCATCCGGGCTTTTCAAATCAACGGCGACGCTGCGTTTGTTACGGTTTCCCCAAACGAACGGTGCGCCCTCGGTGGGTGACACGGCGGGCAGCAGGCGCCGGAAGTCGTCGCCGCCCTCGATCTTCTCGATTTTCACGACCTCGGCGCCGAGATCACTCAGGATCAGGGTGCAGACCGGGCCGGCCAGAAAGTGGGTGAAGTCCGCGACCCGGATGCCTGCAAGCGCCAGCGGCGCGCCGGCTGGCCTGGGCGGAGCGCTTTCGAGAGAAGGTCGTTCCGGCTGCTGTGTCATGGGGTTTATCCTCTGTTGTCCGGCGTGCTGCGCGCCTGCGTCGTCCTGCTGCCGATGTAGTCGGCGATGCGCGCGATCGCCTCCCGCCCTTCCGGAATGATGTCGGCGAAGTACGGCCAGATGTGGATCATTTCGTCCCAGACCTGCAGGTCGACATCCACGCCGGCTGCCTCGGCGCGTGCAGCGAACCGGGTCGAATCGTCCAGCAACGTTTCCCAGGTGCCGACCAGGATCGACGTCGGTGGCAGTCCGCGCAGATCGGCGTACAGCGGCGAGGCCAGCGGCGCTTTCAGATCCCCGTCCGCGCCGACGTATCGCGCCGCGTAGGCCGCGCTGCTGTCGGGCTGCACCATCGGATCGAGATCAATTTTTGTGCGCATCGACCTGCCCTCTTTCGCGAGATCGGTCAGCGGCGACATGCAGACCAGTGCCGCGGGCAACGGGCCACCGGCGTCGCGCAGCACGAGGCAGGTGGCGATCGCCAGGCCGCCGCCGGCTGAGTCACCCGCGATCACCAGCTTTTCCGGTCGCACGCCCTGGCGCATCAGCCATCGGGCGGCCGCGACGGCATCTTCGACGGCGGCCGGAAATCTGTGCTCGGGCGCCAGTCGGTAGTCGATGGCGAATGCCCGAGCTTTCGCGGCTACCGCGAGCTTGGCCACAAGGTGGCGATGCGATGCGATCGACCCGACGCCGTAGCCGCCGCCATGCAGGTAGAAGATGACCGTTTCGGGATCGGCTGCCGGCGGATCGGCCCATTCCCCGGGTACGCCGTCGGCATCAGCCGGGGTGAACGTTACGCCCCGGGGAGGAGCAAACTTGCGGCCAGCCTCCTCCATGCCGGCGCGCAGTTGCTCGATGGTCTGCACGCCCGTCGACCGTCGGGCGCGCATCCGATCGACCAGGCGATGAAATTCCGGACTTGCCACGCCACCCCTCCCATTGGCTGATAGCACCAGCTCTATTTCTGCAAGAAAGTTTCCGATCTAACGGGAAATTCCTGCATGAAGTCAATCCCCCGCCTTCAGATCAGTCAATCCTGAGGACGATCATCGCATCAGGAGATTCGCTATGTTCAGAAGAACTAGTCATTGACGGTGGATAAATCCATATGCACAATACGCAATAGCATTGCAGAAAACAATCATGGGAGAAAACGATGCACATTGGCTACAGCCCGGTGTTTCAAAATCTGAGCGGGGACATCACCGACCGACAGGTCTATGCCCGGGAAGTCCGCCTCGCCGAACTGGCGGAGCCGCTGGGCTTTGATTCGGTCTGGACCACCGAGCATCATTTCACCGAGTACGAAATGATTCCGAGCCCGACGCAGTTTCTCACCTACATGGCGGGGCGGACAAAGCGGGTGAAACTCGGCACCATGGTGATCGTGCTGCCGTGGCACGACCCGATGCGTGTGGCTGAGGAAGTGGCCATGCTTGACATTCTGTCGAACGGCCGCGTGATCCTCGGCATCGGGCGTGGCCTCGGCGCGATCGAATTCGAGGGTTTCCGCCTCGACATGAATTCGTCACGTGAGCGTTTCGTGGAATGTGCCGAGGCGGTGCTGAACGGTCTGGAGCAAGGCTACGTCGAATACGACGGCCAGCACGTGAAGCAACCGCGCCGCGACATCCGGCCTGCTCCTTTCCGCAGTTTCCGCGGGCGTACCTACGGCGCCGGAAATTCCTCCGACTCCATGCCGATCATGGCACGCCTTGGCGCCGGCATGCTGGTCGTTCCGCAGAAGCGCTGGGACGAGGTCGGTGAGGGCATCCGGATGCACCGGGAGGAGTGGGAACGGGTCCACCCGGCCGTGCCACGACCGAAATCAGTTCTGGTCGGGTTCTGCATCGTGGACAAGGATGCCGGACGTGCCAAGGACCTGGCCGCCCGGTATATCGGCCGGTATTACGAAAGCGTTATAAAACACTACAATATAGGCGGTGATCATTTCGGCCAGACGAAGGGCTATGAGCAGTATACCGCAATGTCCAAGGCGGTGAAACAGGACGCCGCTCGGGTCACCGAAAAGTTCGTCAACCTGATGCCATGGGGCACGCCGGATCAGGTGCTGGAGAAACTACGCTACATCGATCAATACATAGACATGGGTACGTTCATCGCTCATTTTGCCTTTGCCGGCATGCCTTACGCGGAGGCCGAGCGCTCGATGCGCTTGTTCGCCAGCGATGTTCTGCCGGCACTGAAGCAGTGGAAAGCCGATGCGACGCCGGACAATGCACCCCAGTTGCAAGCGGCCGAATAGATGCGGCTCGAGGGCAAATGCGCGGTCGTCACCGGCGCCGCGCGCGGGCTTGGCCGGGCCTACGCGCTTCGGCTGGCACGGCTGGGCGCGGACGTTGCGGTGGTGGATATCAACCTTGAAGCCGCGGCGGAGTTCAATGAAGCCCTGTCGGCGGCGACCGTGCCGGATGAGATCCGGGCTATCGGCCGCCGCTCCGTCGGCCTTCAGGGCGATCTCGGTCAACGGGCCGTTGCGCAACGGGTGATCGGCGACGCCCTAGCCGCGTTCGGACGGATCGACGTGCTGGTCAACAACGCCGGCGGCGCGATCACGCCTGTCGAACGAAGCACCGCCTCGGTCTTTCCGGATGCGGATCTCAAGGCCATTGTCGATGCGAACATGATGACGACGATCCACTGCTGTCAGGCGGTGGCGCCGATCATGAAGGCCCAGGGCGGCGGCGTGATCGTCAACATTTCCACTATGGCGGCGGCAATGGTGATCGGACGCGGGCTGCTGGCCCACTACGGCATGGCCAAGGCGGCGGTCGCCCAGTATACCCGCTATCTCGCCGCGGAACTGGGGCCGGACGGCATCCGGGCGAACTGCATCTCGCCGGGGCCGATCCAGACGTCACGGGTCGTGGCTCAGGCGGCCGCGCGCGGAATGGTCCGGCCGGACGACGCCCGCCGGATACCGCTGCGCCGCCTCGGCACGACGGAAGACTGCGCCAATGCACTGGAGTTTCTGGCGACAGATCTCTCGTCCTACGTGACGGGCCAATGTATCTCTGTCTGTGGCGGGTCGTTGTTGGCCCCATCATGACAGAAAGGATTTCCGCGATGGCGAGGACCTCCCGGCCGACCACGAAGACTCGTGGACCTGCGCCACGCCGTGCGGCCGCGGATGACGACGGCAGCCTGATCAAGTCCGTCGGCAAGGCGCTGGCGATACTTGAGGAGCTGTATTCATCGGGTCGTCCGCTGCGGGTCGGCGATCTCGCGTCGCGCCTGGACATGTCTCCAAGCGCGGTCTCGCGCCTGGTCAGCACACTCAGCACCAGCCGCCTGATCGACCAGGACGAAGAAAGCGGTCGTTGCTACCTCGGCATCGGTCTCTCGCTGCTCGGACATGCCGCACTCGGGCGGCGGGAACTGGACCAGATCGCGCTGCCGGTACTGGCCGACATTTCACGGCGCTTCCCCGCCTACGCCAGCCTGAGCCGGATGTATCGTAACAAAGCCATTATGATCCGCGGCCGGACCAGTGAAGTGCTGCAGCGCGATTCCAGCCTGATGTGCGTTCATCCCGTCCACGCGTGCGCGTCAGGCAAACTGCTGCTCGCGCATCTGGAGCCGGCTGCGCTGGCGGCGGTGCTGGATGGACATCAGCTGGATCCGTATACCCCGCGGACGCTGACGACCATTGAGGCGCTGATGGAGAATCTTGAGGTGATCCGGCGCGACGGTTTTGCACTGGACGATCAGGAACTGCTGCATGATTCGCGTCATGTTGCGGCGCCGATCCGAGACCATTCCGGAACCGTGGTGGCGGCGCTGTCGGTCGGGGGACGGACCGTTGAGGTCGAGGAGCAATTTCCGGCGCTGACGCAGGCCTGCGTCGCGGGCGCTCTCGCGATCTCGCGACAGCTTGGTTACCATGATCAGCCGGCCTGGCCTGCGGGGAGGCGCCGGGAAACCGAACTTCAGCCGTTGGCGTCATGAAGATCTGTGTCTTCGGCGCCGGTGCGATTGGCGGCTACATCGCCGCGCATCTTGCGCGGGTGCCCGACCTGGAAGTCAGCATTGTCGGTCGCGGCCCGCAACTCACTGCGATACGACAACAAGGTATTCGCATCGCCGGACCCGACGCGGCGTTCACCGCAACGCTCCGCGCGACCGACCGGCCGGAGGAACTTGGGCCGCAGGACTACGTCTTCATCACTTTGAAGTCGCACCAGGTCGATGCCGCGCTTGGCGGTATCGCCTCGCTGATCGGACCCCGGACCGCCGTCATCCCTCCGACGACAGGCATTCCGTACTGGTATTTTCATGGGCAACCGGGCCCGTCTGCCGGTCGGCGTCTGGATGTCCTCGATCCCGGCGGGCGGCAGTGGGATGTTCTGGGTCCGGAACGGGCGATCGGCTGCGTTTTCTGGGTCGCGACCGAGGTCGAGGCCCCCGGCATCATCCGGCACGACGGCGCCGGTGGCAGTTTTCCGATCGGCGAACCCGACGACACCATTTCGCCGCGCCTTGAACGTCTTGCCTGCGCAATGCGAGAGGCCGGCATGAGGGCTCCGACGACGACGAATATTCGGGGCTGGATCTGGATCAAAATGATCAGCAGCCTGTGCTGGAACCCGGTTGCCACGCTGGGTCAGGCGACGCTGGGGCGGATCCATGAGCATCCCGAGGCGGTCGATCTGGTTCGGCGGATGATGATCGAAGCCGAGGATGTGGCGACCGCGCTGGGCGCGACACTGCCGGTGGCGCGAGAGAAACGGATCGCCACGACCAGACTGGCGCACGCACACAAGATGTCCATGTTGCAGGATCTGGAACGCGGCCGGACGCTGGAGATCGATGCGCTCGCCGACTCCATCCGCACGATGCGGGAAATTGCCGGTGTGCAGACGCCGACGATCGATCTCGTTCTGACGTTGCTACGGCTTCGCGCGGGGTAGGGCATACCGCACACCGACACCGAAACCGACAGGGGGGAAATAACGAATGCAGACGAACAGGGTAGCCGTCATCACGGGGGCGGCCAGCGGGATCGGGCTGGCGTCGGCTGAACGGCTCGCGAAAGACGGATTAACCGTGGTGCTGCTCGATCGCTCGCCGCAGGTCACGCAACGAGCCGCCGCGCTGCGTGAGCAGGGACTGCGCGCCGACAGCCTGGTGGGCGACCTGATCGAGACAGCAACGATCACCGAAACCGCACGCTTCCTGCAGGACAGCTACGGACGCTGCGACCTGCTGATGAACAATGCCGGGGTCGCGTCGCGGGTCTTCGGCAAGGAGCCGCCGTTTCTGCAGCTGTCCCGCGATGAGTGGGAGTTTGTCATCGCGGTGAATATGACGGCACCGTTCATGCTGTCTCAGGCGGTGTTTCCGCTGATGCAGGCGAACAAATGGGGGCGCATCATCAACGTGGCCTCCCGGGCGGGGCGGACGCTGGTACGCGGTGCCGGCGTCCCGTATCACGCCACGAAGGCCGGGATCATCGGGCTGACCCGCGCCCTGGCGGGGCAGGGCGGTCGCCACGGCATCACCGCGAACACCATCGCGCCTGGCCGGGTTGTTACGCCGCTGTCGGCACAGACGCCCGATGACATGGTGCAGGAGGCCCTGAAGCAGATACCCGTCCGGCGCCTCGGCGTTCCGACGGATATCGCCTCGGCCGTCGCATTCCTGGCATCCGAGGAATCGTCGTTCATCACGGGGGCGGTGCTTGACGTCAACGGCGGTGGCTTCATGCCCTGATCGCGGCCGGATCAATCCGGGGGGAGGAAAACAAAATGAAAATTCTGTGCGGAACGTTACTGGCATGCGCGATGGCCGGCGCCATCGCCTCGATGGCATCGGCGGGCACGACCGAGCCGCTGCGGATCGGCTTTCTGACCGACATGAACGGCCCCAGCGCGATCGACGACGGGCCGGGCTCCATCACCGCGGCGCGTATGGCGATCGCGGATTTCGGCGGGACGGTGCTGGGCCGGCCGATCGAGATCGTGGCAGGTGATCACCACAACAAGGCCGATGTGGGCCTGGCGACGGCCAAGCAATGGTTCACGCAGGAGGGTGTGGATGCAATCATGGACGTCAATAATTCAGCGGTGGCGCTCAGCATCCAGAGCCTGACGCGCCAACTCAACAAGGTGTTTCTGATCACCGGCGCGTCGTCGTCGTTGCTGACCGGCAGGAACTGTTCGCCCAACAGCGTGCAATGGCTGACGGACACCTACTCGTTGGGCCGGTCCGCGGTGATGCCGACGCTCGCCGACGGCGGCAAGGCGTGGTTCTTCCTGACGGTCGACTACGCCTTCGGCCATGGGCTGGAGAGCGATGCGACGAGCGTGTTGAACGCGAATTCCGGCAGGGTCGTGGGTGATGTGAAATATCCCTATGGCAGCACGGATTTCTCGTCCTATCTGCTCCAGGCGCAGGCGTCGGGCGCGCAGGTCCTGGGGTTCGCCAACTCCGGCCAGGACATGGAGAACGCAATCAAGCAGGCGCATGAATTCGGCCTCAAGATGCGCATGGTCCCGCTGCTGATGCTGATTATGGATGTCCACAGCGTCGGCTTGGATGCGATGCAGGGGACGCGCTTCGCCGATGCCTTCTACTGGGATCTGAATGACAAGACGCGCGCCTGGTCGAAGCGCTTCTTCGAGGCTGAGAAGCATATGCCGACCGCGCTGCAGGTCGATGCCTATCGGGCGATGTGGCACTATCTGAGTGCGGTCAGGGCTTCTGGCACGACGGACGGCAAGATCGTCGTGCAGCAGATGAAGCAGGACCCGATCCGGGACGTGCTGGGCGATGGCGGCACGATCCGCGAGGACGGGCGGGTTATTCGCGACATGCACTACTTCGAGGTCAAGGCTCCGGCGCAGTCCGAGTATGAGTGGGATTACTACCGCCTGATTCGCGACATTCCCGCCTCCGAGGTCTACCGGCCATTGAGCGAAAGCGAATGCCCGCTGGTTAAGAAATAATCGCAGCGGGAGCTTATATGCCGGAGAGCGCCTGAAGAAACGTCCGGCGGACAACAATTGAGGCGATTTTGGCAATCCAGTGGCCCGGCGTGGGCGCTCGACATCTTGAATAGCTGCGGTCAGGCGGCCGGGTCGTCATCGCAGCGCGCTGCCCGCGTGTCCGGTGTCCCGCCGCCCTTCCCCCGCCGCCCTTCCCCTCCGGCATTCTTCCGTCGAGCGCATCAGCTGAGCCACAGGAGTGCCAGCAGCGAGGCGACCACGCTGGCGAACGCGGCCGGCCTGCGCCAGGCTGGCTTTACCGGTTCGTGAGAGTACCAATGCTTCTCATACCAACCGGGATCCGGGTGAAACGGGTTCATCTGCTCTCTCCATCATCTGCGTTGCGGGGCCACGATATCGGGGCGTGTGTGACCCCGCTGTGAGCGACCACACAGTGGAACCGTGCGCTGAAGGCGGCGGGAGGATTGCGGATCCGGCACCCGGCCCCTGCTTGCCGCCGCGCCCGCGACGACATGCGGTCCGCGTCAGGGATTGTTCGCCTGATCGGTCTCGTGGTGCCGGTGGATGCGCGTGCCGCGTGATGGGCCTGGCTCGATATTCGGGTACGCGGTGGCACGCACGCGCCGGCGCGCTGTTGGACCGATTGCGTTGTGGCTTCGCCCTGGCGGACGCCGGTTTCGCTGCTGTCTTGGGCGGGTCCGTGATCCGCCAGCGTGCCGGGGTTGGCGTGCCGACGCTATGCCTGTGGGGTCGCCTTGCCCAGCCAGGCGTCCCACCAGATCGGGACCGCGGCGACGGGAAGCGGACGAGCGGCCAGAAAGCCTTGGACCTCGTCTGCACCGAGATCGCGCATCAATGCCAAGATTGCATCGGTCTCAACGCCCTCGGCCACGACCGTCAGCCCGTGGGCGCGCGCCTCCTGGATGGTCTGAGCCAGAAACGTCCGGATCTCGTCCGATTCGCTGACCCGCTGCACCAGTTCCTTGTCGAGTTTCAGGCTGGTGAACGGCAGTTCCAGCAGCGGCGCCAACCGCGGCACGGCGGGGCCGACATCATCGATCGCGGCGCCGTATCCCAGGCAGCGCAGTCGCTCCAAAGAGCGGCGCAGCATTGGAATGTCGTCCACCGGCCGGCTCTCGGTGAGCTCGATGACAATACTGTCCGCATTGAGCCCGGCGGCGATCCGTTGCTCCTCCAGCCGGTCGAGCGCCGCGGGCTGCAGCAGCACGTCCAGTGGAAAGTTCACCGACATCCTGAGATTGCGACCCGCCAGAAACGGTCCCGCAAGGTCGGCGAATGCCCGGGCCGACACCAGACCGGTCAACTCGCTTCCAAGGCCGGCATCCTCGATCTGCGGCACGAAACGATCAGGCAGGATCGTGCCGCGCTCCGGATGGTTGAGGCGCGCGAGCGCTTCCAGGCCGACGGGGCATCGATCGGCGATACGAATGATCGGCTGATAGCGCGTTTCGATCATCGCGCCTTGCAGCGCGGCAGTCAGTTCGATCAGATCCATTGCGGGTCCGCCACGCGGAGGGGAGCTCGCCATCAAGGCCTCTACAACGGAACGGGACGTCGCAGTCGATACGACACGAACATGGGGATGTTTTATGCCAATGGAACCCAAGACAAGCATATCCGTGTCGGGTGCGGCCACTTCCGTGGCCAGGCAGGCGAGTTCATCGAGCAGCCCTTCCGCATCGTTCCGGTCAACCAAGAGATGAGAGTAATGCGACGTCGCCCCCGCAAGCCGGGCAAGCGCATCACGGGCATCGCAGGTCAGCACGTCACCGCCCCCGAGTTCCTTGGTCGCGCCGTGGACCGCACGGGACCACATCGCGCTACGACTGACGAGCAGGAGGTTGATTGCCGACAATCGAGCAAGCCGGCCGGTGCCGTGAGAAAGTTCAGGCGGGGAGGAAAGGCTTTTCTCCATACATCCGGTATTACCGCATTCAATAAAATAAATCGAGAGAAATCCCGGTAATGAGATGTGAAAACGTCGTTATTCTCGTCCAGTATCAAAATGTAAACACACCCCCGGCGGCGGTTTTGCACGCCGGGTGTCCGATGAGCGCCCGTCAGCCGAGCTGGAAATTCGCCTTTCGCTTGTCGACGAACGCCGCCATGCCTTCCTTCTGATCCGGCGTGCCGAACAGCGACAAAAACAGTGCCCGCTCGTGCCGCACGCCTTCAACCAGCGTCGACTCGAACGCCCGGTTGACCGCTTGTTTGGCAAATTGAACGGCTACCGGCGACAGATTGGCGATTCGGTCAGCGATCTTGATGACCTCCGGTAGCAGTTGATCCGCGGGGAACACGCGCGACACGAGATTGGCGCGTTCCGCCTCGGTCGCATCCATCATCCGGGCTGTCAGCACCATGTCCATCGCCTTGGACTTCCCCACCGCGCGCGTCAGTCGTTGGGTTCCGCCCGCGCCGGGGATGACGCCGAGGTTGATCTCGGGTTGACCGAATTTCGCCGTTTCGGCGGCGAAAATCATATCGCACATCATTGCGAGTTCACAGCCGCCACCCAACGCAAAGCCGGCCACCGCGGCAATTACCGGCTTTTTAACGCGCAGCACCGTCTCCCAGGCCGCACCTATGAAATCTTCCACCATCGCGGCGGGGTTGGTGCGGTCGCGCATCTCCTTGATGTCGGCGCCCGCGGCGAAGGCGCGGTCACTGCCGGTGATGACGATCGCGCCGATCGCTTTGTCAGCGTCGAACGCCAGCAGCTGCTCGCCCATTTCCCGCACCAATGCATCGCACAGCGCATTCAGCGCCGACGGACGATTGAGGCGGATCAGGCCGACGCGGCCATGCGTCTCCACGATGATGTTCTGATAGTCAGGCATATTGCACTTCTCCCGGACGAGGTCGGATTTCGCCTGTGCGCAGATCTAGCCATGGGCGGTTCCGCGATCATATCAGAGCCTGAGGCCGAGCACAGGGCCGGGGCTGGGATTGTCGTGGCAAGCCGCGCCGCGCGGTGAGCCTTGGGGTCCGATGTATGCACGGTTACACGCGTTTATGTGCGGATTTCGCTGTAATTCGCATAATTGCCATGCGTCCCGAGCGTATTACCACAGGGGGTGGCGTTTCCTATATGTTCGTTCGATCGATGCCGGATATCTCGCCCGCCAAAATGGCCCCCAGCGTGGAACGACGAGACAGAGCGGACAAGAGAACGCCGACCCGTGTTTGAGGGAAATCCTATGAAAACCATGATTCTCGCCGCCCTCGCTGCCCTCAGTATGGGCGTTGGTATCGCCAACGCACAAGTTCAAGGCAGGGCGTCCTCGCAGCCGGGTTCCAGCCAGCCCGGTTCAATGGTTGGCGCCGGCTGGGGCTGAAGACCAGACGCGACATCTGACGCCAAAAGTGGAACTGAGCGCCCTGCCTAGGGTTTAGGAAGAGTGCGTTCTGAGGCTGGCGATCAGGTCCGATACGACACGATCCGTACCATCCGTAGCAGACGCATATCCAGCGCCATTCAGGGCAGGTTTTTCTCATGTCAAACACCTATGTCGATACCGAATCCCCATCTGTGTCCGTCGTCCCGTCGACTGTTGCCGCATCGGGTATGCGCCGCCGCGCACTGCTAGGGCTGCTCGCAGCGGCCGCGGTGCCGCTTGGCCGGTCGGCCATGGCTGCCCCGTTCGCAAGCGATCCGGTGGCAACGATCCAGCACCTCAACGACGCCTTGCTCGGTGCGATGAAGGCAGGCGGTCGGGCCGGGTTCAGTCAGCGCTTCGCCGCTTTGGCGCCGGCCGTGGACCAGGCCTTCGACTTGCCGGGCGTGCTTTCGGTTTCGGTCGGGCCCGGTTGGGCGACCTTGTCTCCGGAGCAGCAGAGCCGTCTTCTGGACGCCTTCCGCCGCTACACCATCGCGAGCTACGTTGCCAGTTTCGACAGCTATAACGGCCAGACCTTCACGGTGTCTCCCGCCACCCGTGACCTCGGTGCGGGCCGGGTTGTCGTGCAGAGCCGCATCACCCCGACGAACGGTGACGGGACGCAGCTTGACTATGTGGTGAAGCAGACGCCGGCGGGCTGGAAAGTGGTCGACGTGCTGGCCGCCGGTTCGATCAGCCGTGTGGCAGTGCAGCGGTCGGATTTCCGGCACCTGCTTTCGAGTGGCGGCGGTGACGCCCTGCTGGCGAGCCTGCAGCGCAAGACGGCTGATCTGTCCGGCGGCGCGGTCGCTTAAGCGGATCACCGGCGCAACGGCTCGCAGCGCTCGGGTTCGCGCGCGGCGGGCCGAAGAACGCGGCTGTCTGAAGAGCGCCTTCGTCTGAAGAACGCCACTCTACAGAATCCCACCGTCTGAAGAACGCGACCGATCAGGCGGCACGGGCGGCGGCAGAACGTCCCGCTCACACGTTGGTTCGAGCACGTCGGTCAGCGCACGCCGGAATCACTGGACGCTGCAGCCGCTACCGCTGAATCCGCGCGCAATAGAACGTGCTGCGGCCTGCCTGTACGATGCGCCTGATGCCATCGCACACCCCGCCCGCCAAAACGCCGGGCGCGGCGCTGCGGGCGTCCCCAGCCGCGTCGTGCGGCAGGCAGGGCGTACCCGTCCCGTCGTCCGCAATACTGGGACAGCTGGGGCAGGGCTCTCCCTCGCGCCCGTATACCTTCCAGGCATGCTGGAAATAGCCCAGTTCGCCACTGGTCTGAACATAGTCGCGGAGCGAGGATCCACCCGCGGCGATCGCCTCGGTCAGCGTCTGCTTGATTGCCGGCACGAGCCGTTTCGCCCGTATGCCCGGGACCGTATGGGCGAGGCGCTGCGGCGAGATCGCGGCTCGGAACAACGCCTCGCAGACATAGATGTTCCCCAGCCCGGCGACGACCCGCTGATCCAGCAGCGCGGCTTTGATCGGCGTCTTCTTGCCGAGTAGCGCAGCGGTGAGTACGGCGACGGAAAACCCGTCTTCCAGTGGTTCCGGTCCGAGCCCGGCGAGCAACCGGTGGGCGTCTTCCCGCTCGGTCTCGATCAGATCGACCGAGCCGAAGCGGCGCGGATCGACGAAACCGACCCGCCAGCCCTCGTCGGTCTCCAGTTCCAGATGCTCGTGCAGGGTGATGTCGTTGCGGCCAACCGGCTCCAGCAGCATGCGGCCCGACATGCCCAGATGCAGCAGGACCGACCAGCCGTTGTCCAGCCGCATCAGGATATACTTCCCGCGCCGCCGGAAACCCGTGACCCGCGCGCCGGTCAGCCGATCAACCAGACCCGGGGGCAGGGGCCAGCGCAGATCCGGCCGTCGCGCCACGGCCCGCAGCAGAACCCGCCCCTCCAGACGAGCCCGCAGGCCTCGCATCACAGTCTCAACTTCGGGGAGTTCCGGCATGGGCGGCTTTCAGGTTATACAACCGGATCATGAGCGACAATCCCGCAACAACCGTTGATTTCGGCTTCCGCAAGGTGGACCGTGCCGAGAAGGCCGGCATGGTGCGCGCCGTCTTCGACAGCGTGGCGCCGCGCTACGATCTGATGAACGACCTGATGTCGCTGGGCGTGCATCGCGTCTGGAAGCAGATCTTCGTCAGCGACCTGCAGCCGCGGCCGGGTCATACGCTGCTCGATCTCGCCGGTGGGACGGGGGATATCGGTTTTGGCTGGCTGCGGCGCGGCGGTGGCCCTGTGCTGCTGACTGATATCAACTACGCCATGCTCTCGGTCGGCCGTGACCGCGCTCTGAACAACGGATTCGCCGGCGATATCAGCCTGATGGTGGCCGACGCCGAGAAGCTGCCGCTGCCGGATCGATGCGTCGACCGGGTTTCCATCGCCTTCGGCCTGCGCAACTGCACCGACAAGGCGGCGGTCCTCAATGAGGCTCGGCGGGTGCTGAAGCCCGGCGGGCGTTTCCTGTGTCTCGAATTTTCCCGCGTCTCGGTCTACGCGCTGGCGCCGGTGTATGACGCCTGGTCGTTCAAGGTGCTGCCGCATCTGGGCCGCATGGTCGCCGGCGACGCGGAAAGTTATCGCTATCTCGCGGAGAGCATCCGCACCTTCCCCGACCAGGCGACACTGGCGGCGATGCTGCGTGAAGCCGGCCTCGCCCGGGTGAAGGTCCGCAACCTGTCAGGCGGCATTGCCGCGATCCATTCCGGGTGGCGGCTGTGACGCACGGCTCCGGGCGAGGCGTCTCCCCGGCCGCATGGGCCGCCACGTGCCGTGCCACGATGGGCGCGCCGCCCGCGGGCGTGAGGGGAACACCGGCTCGTTCCGCCATCCGCAGTCCATCGTGAGGGTGAACCCGATACCATGACCGGCAAACGCGTCCTGCTCATCATCTCCGGCGGCATTGCGGCCTTCAAGGCGCTGGAATTGATCCGGCTGCTGCGCCGCCACGGGTACGGCGTCACCTGCGTGCTCACCGACAACGGCGGCCAGTTCGTCACGCCGTTGTCGCTGCAGGCGCTGAGTGAATCGAAGGTTTACACCGATCTGTTTTCGCTGACCGATGAGTCGGAGATGGGGCACATCCAGCTGTCGCGCGCCGCCGACCTGCTGGTGGTGGCGCCGGCGACAGCGAACATCCTGGCGAAGATGGCCGGGGGACTGGCCGACGACCTGGCCTCCACCGTGCTGCTGGCTACCGACAAGCCGGTGCTGGTCGCGCCGGCGATGAATGTCCGCATGTGGCTGCACAAGGCGACCCAGGCCAACATCGCCACCCTTGTCGAACGCGGCGTTCACATCGTGCAGCCGACCGAGGGCCCGATGGCCTGCAACGAGTTCGGACCGGGGCGGCTGGCCGAGCCGCCGGAGATCCTCGCGGCGATCGAAAGGCTCACGGCCTCGGTGGCCGGACCGTTGAGCGGCCGGCACGCCTTGGTGACCAGCGGTCCGACCCATGAGCCGATCGACCCGGTGCGCTACATCGCCAATCGGTCGTCCGGCCGGCAAGGGCACGCCATCGCCACCGCGCTGGCGGAACTGGGTGCCCGCGTGACGCTGGTGTCCGGCCCGGTGACCGTCCCCGATCCGCCCGGCGTGGCGGTTCGCCATGTCGAGAGCGCGCGTGAGATGCTGGACGCCTGCCAGTCCGCGCTGCCGGCCGACGTCGCTGTTTTCGCCGCTGCCGTCGCCGACTGGCGGGTCGAGCAGGCGGCCACCGGCAAGATCAAGAAGCAGCCGGGCGCGGCCCCGCCGAACCTGACCCTGGTGCCTAATCCGGACATCCTGGCCACCATCGCCGCCGCCGGCCCGCGCCGGCCTCGCCTGGTGGTAGGCTTCGCCGCCGAAACCGATGATCTCATGGCGAATGCCCAGGGCAAGCTGCAACGCAAGAACGCCGACTGGATCGTGGCGAATGACGTCTCGCCGCAGACCGGCATCATGGGGGGAGCGGAAAACGCCGTTCATCTTGTCTCCGCCGCCGGAATTGAATCATGGCCGCGTCTGGCGAAGGACGATGTCGCCAGGCGCCTGGCGCGCCGCATCGCTGAGGCCCTGGCCTGAGCGGAGAACAGCCCTGGCTGATCCGTCCGCTGCGGCAGGCCGACCTGCCGCGCTATCGTCCGCTGCGACTGGAGGCGCTGCGCCAGCATCCGGAAGCGTTTGGCTCCTCGTTCGAGGAGGAACAGGACGGCGACATGGCCCGGATGATCGGCGAGCCGCCAAACCTGACCCTGGGCGGCGAGGTGGCGGGCGAACTGCTCGGCACGGCCGGCCTCGTGGTGCCGCAGAAACTGAAGCAGCGCCATAAAGGCCATATCGTTGGTGTGTATGTCGCGCCGTCCGTGCGCCGCTCAGGGCTTGCGGCGGCACTCCTGGATCGGCTGATTCAGCACGCGCGAGTGAGCGGCCTCGTCGTCCTGACCTTGTCCGTGACCGTGGGCAACACCGCTGCCATGCGCCTGTACCGACGCGCCGGGTTCGGCGTCTATGGAACGGAGCCGCTCAGTTTGCGGATCGGCGCGGAATTTCGCGACGAAGCACTGATGGCCTTGCGCTTGCGTTGAAGGCCGGATGCGGCAGTTCCAGCGTCGCCACCGTGCCGTCATCGCCGTCAAGCGCCAGCGACCCCCCGTGGCGGGCTGCGAAGCCATGCGCGAGCCTGAGCCCTTCCCCTGATCCGGGCTCCCCGGTGAAGCCCCAGCCGTTGTCGATGACGGTCAGGGTCGTGCAATCCTCATCGGTCACCAGGCGCACCGCGATCCGGCCGCTGGAACGACCCTTCATGCCATGCTTGACCGCGTTGACGATGAGCTCATGGGCGCTGCGCAAGACCGCTTCACGCAATCCCGCGGGACAGCATCCGCGCACCGAGACCCCGATGCGGATCACCTGGTCGGCGTCGCGCATGAGGTCCACCACCGCTCCGGCAAGCTGGCGCAGGCGTTCCGCCATTGACCCGGGCGCACCGGTCAGCCCGAACAACGCATTGGAGATTGTGGCGGACAGGCCTATGCGATAATTCAGTTCCTGGACGATCCGTTCACCCTCGGGTGTGTCGCACAGGCCAGGCGCCTCTGCGATCAAACCAACGATACGCTGCAGCGCGTTCTTTGTGTGATGGCGCAGCTGGCGCAGGTCGATCTCTTCGGCGGCTCGTTCAGCCATCTCCGCATCGCTTGTCACCCTGTCGGACGAGCCGTGGAACGCAGGCCTCTTGCCGTGTCCCGGAAGGCTACGGCGTGCATTGGACGATAAGGACGCGGCGTAGGACATGTTGCAGGCCTCTCGGTTTTCGATGCGCCGTCATCGGTGATCGCTCACCTTAGGCGGTGAAGCCTTAAGACAACGTTAAAGTGCGTGACCGGACACAGTACAAATCGTATGTGGGAAGATTTCCCACGTCAATCGATTTTCGCCAATTTGTGGGTATTTATCCCACATAGGTATGTGCTAGGTCGTAAATGGCAAGGATCTGCAGTTGCCATGCCCGCACAGAAACGTCCCCTGTCGCTGCCGCCCGTGTCGCTTCTGGCGGCCACCCGCAGGCTGCTGCGGCCATTGGTGCGCCTGATGATGCAGAGCGGCGTGACCTTTCCGGTCCTCGCCGACTCACTTCGTCGCCTCTACGTCGAAATTGCGGTTAGCGATCTCTTGACCGACCCCAAGGCTCGCACCGACAGCCGGATCAGCCTGCTCACCGGCGTGCATCGAAAGGAAATCCGACGCCTGCGCGAGATGCCGGCCGATCGCACCGAACCACCGGCGGTGGTGACACTGGCCGGGCAGATCGTCGCGCGCTGGGTCGGCACGGCGCCGTTCATCGACCCGACCGGGCATCCCCGCGCGCTGCCGCGGACCCGCAACGAGGCGACCGGTGCCGGTCCCTCGTTCGATGAACTGGTGGCCGCGGTAACGACCGACATCCGCCCACGAACCGTACTCGACGACCTGCTCGGCCATGGCAGCGTGTTTCTGGACGAGAACGATCGCGTTCATCTCAACGCCGAGGCCTTCATCCCCAGGCCGGGCGGCGAGGAGCAGCTCTTCTACTTTGGCCGCAATCTCCATGACCATGTTGCCGCCTCGGTGGCGAACATCACCGCGCCCGACGTGCCGCCCTTCCTGGACCGCAGTGTTCATTACGACCGCCTGACGCCATCTCAGGTGCAGACCCTGCGCGAATTCGCACGCGCGGCAGCGATGCGCGTGCTGCTCGACGTCAACCGGCTGGCGCAGGAACTGACGGAGGCGCCCGGCGAAACCGACCTGCAGCAGCCGCGGCGGATCAATTTCGGGATCTATGTCTTCGACGAGGATGAGCGCACCGCTGCCCGAGGCGGCCCATGAGGGCGTCTTCATGAAGCGACTTCCGGAGATGCGCACCCCGGCGAAGCGCCACGGGCAGACGCGCCGGCCGGACCCTGCCGCTTCGGAGGTCTGCCCAGCCCGGCTCCGCCTGTCGGAACCGGCCCCGGCAGCGCGCGATGGCAGGCATCGGCGCGCCCTGTCGAAGCGCCTCGGCGCTTCCGTGATGCTGGGACCGCTCGCGGCCTGCATGCTCAATCTGCTGTCTGCCTGCATGGCGCAGACGCCGGGAACGGCCGCCGGACATGCCCCTGCGGTCGGCAGGCCGGAAGATGCCAGGCGCGCCGGTGCCGATGCGCCGGTTCGGATCGGTGCCTCTGGCGGCTCGCTGGCGGCTGACCGCGGCATCGGCGGAACCGGTTCACCGACGGCAGAGCCCGGGTCCGGCCGGACCGCGGACCGGGGCATCGGCGGTACTGGCATCGTCGGCATCATCACCGGCTTCGGTTCGATCTTCGTCAACGGGATCGAGGTCGAGATCGATCCATCGGCGGTGGTCGACCTCGACGGAACCGCATCGTCCGCCTCGGTGCTGGGGACCGGGCAGCTGGTTGCGATCCAGGCCGACGGGCCGGCGAATGCGCCGCGTGCGCGGTCGATCTCGGTGCAGAGCGCGGTGACCGGCAGGATCGACTCGCTGCAGGTCGGCCCGGCGATCCTGACGATCGCCGGACAGGTGGTTTCGGTGCCAGAGGCGGCCTGGGGCGCTGGCCGGTTTGCCGGGGGGGACTGGGTCAGGGTCAGCGGCCTGCGGCAGGACGACGGGACCGTCCTCGCCAGTCGGCTGGATCCCGCGCCGCCCGGGGCTTTCTCGGTGCGTGGCCCGGTCGTGCGGGACGGGGCGGTGACACGCGTCGGCAACCTGGCGCTGGACGAATCCCAGGCGGCCGGCGTGAAGCAGGGCCAGTTTGTCATCGTCTCGGGGAGCGACGGGGCGAGCGGCCGCCAGGTGCGTGACGTCGCGCCCGATACCCTGTTTCCGGATCCGGCCGGGTATTTTGGCCCGGCCGCCAACCGGCTGATCGTGCAGGCGTTCGTCAGGGTGGATCGCGATACCGTCTTGATGAATGGGATGAGGATCAAGGCTGAACCCGTGGTCGCCGGAGCGTCCGGCCAGGCCGGGATCGCCGTCGTCTCGCTGGAGCGTGGGCAGTCGGGGGCCTTCGTCGTGGTGGGTCTGCGGTATCCGGACGGCAGCGGCCTGACGGGAAAGGCCTTCCGCGGCGATCGGAGCGGGGGAGAAAACGGTCCGCCCCCGGTGCCGAACCGAAGCGGCAACGACTCCATGGCGCCGTCCGCCCAGATCGTTGACGGCGGCGGTGGTTCAGGCGCCGCTGGACGTATGGCGACCGCTTCGGCGGCCTTGGAACGCCCTGCGCGGTCGGCCGGAGCGATGGGAACGGCGGCTTCGCCGGCAACCGCCGATCCATCCGCATCAGCGGACCCGATCCACGGAACAGCCGGCAACGTCGCACTGTCCATGGGGATGCCGCGGGACGCCGGGGGCATGAACGCGGGGGCCACCGTCTCGGCGGGTCTCGCCGGCGAGGCGGTGCAAGCCACGTCCCCGGCGCCTCAGCCCGTGCCAGCGGCCAGACCGTCGGCATCGCCCGCGGCGCAATCCGCTTCGCTGCCGCATCCGACCCCATCCGCGGCGACGCTCGCCCCGGACTTGCAATCCCGGGCTCCTGACGCAGGGTTCAACGTGCCGACCGAGCAGCCAGGGTTGCCTGTGGCGCAGCCCGATGCGCCACCGGGACAGACGATGCCATGGTCGCCGCAGCCGATGCCGCCCCAGCCGATGCCGCCGCAGTCGATGTCGCCCCAGTCGATGCCGCCGCAGCCGATGTCGCCCCAGTCGATGTCGCCGCAGTCGATGTCGCCCCAGTCGATGCCGCCGCAGCCGATGCCGCCGACATTGCGGTCCGTGGCGCCGGTCGTGCGATCGTCGCCGCCGCCGCCCACGGACCCGCTCCCCCGGTCGCCGCCACCGCCACCTGGGACATCGGCGGCCCAGTCCAGCTCCACCATCGCGCAGCCCACGACGCCGGGGGCCGGCACGCCGATCCCGCCCGCCGCCGTGCCGTCGACCAGCCTGCTCATGAGCGGCAGGACCCGAGGCGACAGCGCGCGCCTGCCGTTCGCGGAACGTCCAGCCCCACGTGATCTGCCGCAGGGACATCAGCACAGCCATTACGCCGGCTTGCGGCCCAAGGGGACGATTTCGCCCCCTCCCGTCGGCAGCCTGATGACGGGTGCCGTGACCTCGATCACGACAACCGAAGGAGGAGCAGCACCGTCCCGGCCTGGCGCGGCGACGGCACCGCCTGCGACCGCGGTTGCGCCGGACCCTGCCGGCCTGGGGCCGGTGCCGCATAGCCGAACGAGCCGATGATAGAGGGATCCGCCCCAGAACCATTCGGCCATGCCGGCGCATTTCGCACCATTGGATCGGTTTGCTTGCGCAATTGGCGGGCAGCGGGCCCAATTCGCTGCCCGGCGACGATAAATCTGTCGCGTCCGGGTACGGAACGGTATGCTGCCGTTCCATGGTTGGTTCCGCGACGCCACGGCCACGCCCGACACACTACCTGACGTCCGACGGGCTCGTTGTTCGCGCCCGGCCGCGAAGCATCGCCCGGCGTCTCGTCCGCCTTCTGGTCGTCGTCGCTTGCCTGGGTGGCGTCGCCGGCGCCGCCACGGCGGGCGTCATTCTGTCGCATCTGGGGCGGACACCCCGGGAGTGGGCCCCCTACCTGCAGCGTCGCGCGGCGAAGCACCGGCCGCTGATCGTCAACGCGGCCGATCTCGTCGCCCGCTGGCTGATCTACGCCGACCGGCTTGCGCCGCCCCAGCCGTTCACGCTGCCCGCCTTCGCGGGAGCCACGGTGAGCCGGTCCGGCATCGCGCCGCCCGGTCGGCTGCGGGTCGTGGCGTCACTGCCGGCACTGGCCGAAGCCGCCGCGACCGCCGAACCCGGGGACGTCATTCAGCTGGAGCCCGGGCACTATCGCTTCGGCGGCTACTCGATCAAATTCAACCGTCCCGGCACCGCGGACGCCCCGATCACGCTGCGTGCGGCCACGCTGGACGGTGCGGTCGTCGAATCCGATGCCTCCGAGACATTCAACGTCTCCGCGCCGTTCTGGCGGTTTGAGAACCTCAGCATGCGCGGCGTCTGCGGCAATCACTCGGACTGCGAGCATGCCATCCATGTGGTCGGCGGCGCCACCGACGTCGTGATCCGCAACAACCGCTTCCGGGATTACAATGCCCACATCAAGGTCAACGGCGAAGGCGGCCGCTTTCCCGACCGCGGAGTGATCGAGGGCAACACGCTGACCGACACGGCGCCCCGGTCCACCGACAACCCGGTCACGCCGATCGACCTGGTCGCCGCCAGCAACTGGCTCATCCGCGGCAACGTCATCGCCGACTTCGTACGCGCCGATGGCGGCAAGGTCACCTACGGCGCCTTCGTCAAGGGCGCCGGCGAGGCCAACATCATCGAGCGCAACGTGGTGATCTGCGAGTGGAAGCTGCGGAACGTCGCGGGCCAGCGGGTCGGCCTGTCGCTGGGCGGCGGAGGAACCGACGACTATGCCCGCCGCGAGCAGGGACACAGCGGGTTCGAGCAGACCGGCGGCATAATCCGCGACAACCTCATTGCGTCCTGTGACGACGACGGCATCTATCTGAACCGGGCGGCGCGGTCGGTCATCGACCACAACACCTTGCTCGATACCGCGGGCATCGATGCGCGCTTTGTGGAGACGTCGGCCAGTGTGACGGCCAATATCGTCGATGGCGTGATCCGCGCCCGTGATGCGGCGGCGCTGCGGGTGCAGGACAACCAGGCAGCCTACCTGCTGGAATTGTTTGCCGGAGTGCACCCGCAGCGCGGCTACTTCAGCGGGCCGAATACGCTCGATCTGACATGGCGGCGTGAACCCGAACGGAGGCTCGACGCCAGCAGAAGGGTCGACCTGTGCGGGCACCCGCGCAGCGTGATGACATCCCCCGGCGCGTTCGAGGACTACGGGTTCTGCCTGGTGTCCGGCGGTTCGGGCGCGTCATAGCCGCCGTCACCCGATCCGCCGCCTCGCCATCATGCCCGGCTGACTTTGGTCCCGGCACGGTTGAAGCCGGCTTTACGACGGTCTCCGGCGGCCATGGCGGGACGCGGCGAACCTTCGCGGCAACGTGCAATCAGGCGCCCAGAAGCTCCGTGGCCAGCGCATCCCATTCCTGCTCCAGGGTGCCGGCCGCCGGCGTCCGTCCCGCTCGGTTGTACCAGTATCGGGCATTGGAAAGGTCCGGTTCCTTGCGGTGCAGATAGGCGTGTACCGCCGCGCCTGCCGGACCCGGGTCGGCCTGTGCGCACTCATGCGCCTTGGCCCAGTCGCCTTTCGCATCCCACCACAGCGCCTGCAGCGGCAATGAACTCCCCTCCGGCGGCGCGGCCGCGGGGACCGATGTCCGGAACGTTGCAAGATCCATGGTCATGCCGCCTTTGCCGGTAACAGGAGATGACGCAGCTTGCGCACCGCGCTGTCGGGCGTGGTCAGCACCGTCTTGCCGGTTGCCGCCGCGACCGCGCCGGCGGCCTGCGACAGGCTGAACTGCGCCAGGGCGATCAGGTCGCAATCCGTGAGCGAAGCCGCCGCGCGCACGGCTGCGGCGTCGTGTCCGGCGCTGTCGCCGCCGTTCAGGGCCGCCAGAGCGCCCTCGGCAAGGCGTGGCACCAGGGTCGCCTCCGGTGCCACGGCTTCGAACTCGGGCGGCATCGAGGCCAGCGTCGGCGCGAACGTCGCCATCAGTCCGATCCGCCCGCGTGGGCCGGTCAGGGCGATGGCTTCCTCGATCATCGCCTCGTTCGGCTTAAGCACCGGGATTGCCGGAAATTCCCGCGCACAGGCCTCGATACAGGGGCCGAAGGCGGAGCAGGTGAACAGGATCGCATCGGCGCCGGTGGACCGCGCGTAGCGCGTCAGAGCCAGGAAGCGGTCGGTCATCGCGGCTGTAAGGGCGCCGTCGCGGGCCAGGTCGGGTGCCAGCGAGTCGTCCAGCAGGTTCATCAGCGTCGCCTCGGGCCACAGCCGTGCGAAGGCCTGCGTGATCGGCGGGATCGAGGGTGCCATGGCATGGATCAGGGTGATGCGCATGGGCCTGAGCCTGCGACAGTGTGCCGCCGGGAGCAAGGGGTACGCCGATCCAATGGTCGTTACTGGCTTGTGTCCAGCGGCGAGCCCGCGACCTGGTGTTGTGATCCCCGAACGCTCACGCAAGAGCGTGCGACCATGCCAATTCGCGTCTCGGCAGGCGCCCGGACGCGCGCCGACGATCGTGGGCTCCCGGGATGCGTCGAAACGGGCACGGCCGTGGGTCGGTCCGGAGTTGGCCAGAGAAGAGGGGTTGGCCAGCGGGGTCGGCCAGAGGGTTGGCCAGAGGGGTTGGCCAGAGGGGTTGGCCAAAGGGTTAACCAGGGGGCCGCCCGGAGTATTTAACCGGAGAAGATCAGCCCGGGAACGATCGGCGTGTCGGATTGGTGTGCTCGCGCTAGCGCCCGACCGCAGAGCCGGCACGCGCATCGTGTCGTGTTCGACCAACCGCGGCATCCGGCGCGGCCGGCCGCGGGTTGCGCACGCGGGGCGACGCTCGCAGGATAGGGCAGGGAGGCGACAGCAATGCCCATTCGAACCCAAGAGCTGCATCCCGGCTTCGCCGCCGAGGCCGGTTTTCTCGACCTGTCGCAACCGCTGGACGCGGACGCGGTGGCCGAGGTGCAAGCCGCCATCGATGCATATCCGGTTCTGGTGTTCCGCGATCAACGTCTCAGCGATGACCAGTTGCGCGACTTCGCCGCCAGTTTCGGGCCGCTCGAAATCGGCCGCTCCGCCGCGCGCCCTGGCCGACGGCGCCTGGCGATCCCGCAGATCGGCGATATCTCCAACCTCGATGAGGACAACAAGGTTCGGGCGCTGACCGATCGGCGGCGGCTGGACAGCCTGGGCAACCGGCTGTGGCATACCGACGCGTCCTACATGCCGGTGCCGGTGGTGCTGGGCATGCTGCACGCCGTCGCGCTGCCGCCGCCCGGTCCCTTCGGCAATGGCGAGACCGAGTTCGCCGACATGCGGGCGGCCTACGACGCGCTGCCGGAAACAATGCGCCAGGTGATCGACGAGCTGGCCGCCGAACACGATGTCTTCTGGTCGCGGGCACAGATCGGCTTTACCGAATTTCCGCCGGGCGAACGTGAACAATACCCGCCGTCCCGCCAGCGTCTGGTTCGCCGCCAGGCGGCGACGGGCCGCAAGAGCCTGTATCTGTCGGCGCATGCCTCTCATATCACCGGCTGGCCGGTTGCCGACGGCCGCCTGCTGCTGCTGGATCTGAATTCGCATGCGACGCAGCCTCGTTTCGTCTACAGCCATCGCTGGCGGGTCGGCGACCTGCTGATCTGGGACAACCGCTGGACGATGCACCGCGGACGTCCACATGATGAAAATCAGCCGCGGGACCTGCGGCGGGCCACCACGCTCGATACGGGTTCGACACTGGATGAAGCGGCGTAGTATCCGATTGCAAAGCAAGGGTTGCGACGCGACCGCGAGGAACCGCGCAGATCGGGTGGGGCATTTTCGAAACCGAGGTGTCGCGTTGCACTGATGCGCGACAATGGATAAAGGGAGAAACGAATGAGTCAGGCGCTTCAGGGCATTCGCGTCATCGACATGACGCATAATCAGGCTGGTCCGGCCTGCGCGCAGATACTGGGCTTTCTCGGCGCCGACGTGATCAAGCTGGAGGAGCCGAAGGGCGGCGACGTCGCGCGCACCAACCTGCGTGACAAACCCGACAGCGACAGCCTGTTCTTCCTGATCCTGAACGCCAACAAGCGCAGCCTGACGCTCAACCTCAAGACGGAGGAGGGCAAGGCGCTGTTTCGCAAGGTGATCGCGGAATCCGACGTGCTGCTGGAGAATTTCGGGCCGGGCGCGCTGGACCGGCTGGGCCTGGGCTACAGCGCGCTGTCCGAACTGAATCCGCGACTGATCTATGCGACCATCAAGGGGTTCGGGACGTACGGCCCGTACAGCGGATACAAGAGCTTCGAGCCGATCGCCCAGGCGATGGGCGGCGCCATGGCGGTCACCGGCTTTCCGGAGAATCCGCCCACATACGTGTTCCCCGCGATCGGCGATTCCGGCACCGGAATGCACATGGCGATCGGCATCCTCGCCGCGCTGCAGCAGCGCCACGCCACCGGGAAGGGGCAGCACGTGGAGGTATCGATGCAGGACGCGGTGGTGAACCTGATCCGGGTCAGCCTGCGCGACCACCAGCGTTTCGGCCATCCGCCACCGCGCGTCGGCAACCAGCTTGGCCATACTGTTCCCGGAACAACCTATCCCTGTGCGCCGGGCGGCCCCAACGACTACGTCTACATCTTTGCCCAGCCGCAGATGTGGAAGCCGTTGCTAACCGCGATCGGTCAGCCGGAGCTGGCTGACGACCCGCGCTTCAAAACCCCCGATGCCCGCTGGGAAAACCATGCCGCGCTGAACGCGATCGTCGAGGCGTGGACACGGCAGCGCGGCAAGCATGAGGTGATGCGGATCCTCGGGGAAGCCGGTGTGCCAAGCGGTGCCTGCCAGGACACCGGGGAGGTGCTGGCCGATCCGCATCTGCGCGCCCGCGACATGATCGTCGATGTCGATTTCCCGACACGCGGCACCTATCAAACGGTTGGCTGCCCGATCAAACTGTCCGATTCACCAGCCGAAATCACCCGTCCTCCTCTGCTCGGTGAGCACACCGACGCTCTGCTGAGCAGCCTGTGTGACGTTACGCCCGATGAGTTGAAGCGGTTGCATAAGGACGGGGTGATCTGAGCGAGCGCACGCACCGGCTGGGCGCCGACATCCGTGTCGATACCGCAACCAGGTTCATCCCCGCGGCGGCGGGGACCGGGTGACGGGAGGGGCGAGGCTGCGCCGTGATGGAGGTTTTGAGGCCGGCTCCCGTCCTACGGGGCCGATGGCGATGGCCGGCCGCCCCGCCCCGGCGGTCGCCTCACCAACCCGGCGCGCATCCCGGCCGGCGGCAACCGGTATGAGCACAGCCTCACGCCAGTGATCTCCCAGGAACAGAAGACCCAACCGCCATGACGAATGCCGGCCTGTCCGACATCTACAGAGACTACATCGCCTGCCTGAACAATCAGGACTGGCCGAACCTGGGGCAGTTCGTTCATGACTCAGTCCATTACAATGGCGAACTGCTTGGCCTGTCGGGCTATCGCCGGATGTTGGAGGCAGACTTTCGCGCCATCCCCGACCTGCGATTCAACATCCATCTGCTGATTTCCCAGCCCCCTCTTGTCGCGAGCCGGCTGACCTTTGACTGCACGCCGACAGGAATGCTGTTCGGGTATCATGTGAACGGGAAGCGGGTCTCGTTTACCGAAAATGTGTTCTATGAGTTTCGCGACGGACGGATCGAGAAGGTCTGGTCAACCATAGACAAGGCCGCCATCGGATCTCAACTTTAGGGGCTGTCGGCGATCAGCTGCTCGATCTGGATCGGTTGGTTGGCTTGGTCGCGCAGTTCCCCGCGCCGTGAATGTCGTTGCCCCCAAAATCGATAGCTGGTGGCGTGGATAGCTGGCGAGGTGCCCCGATGAGTGGGGTTGCGTTGGCTGTTTCTTGTGCCACGCCCTGGCCCGGCCGCCCACGATTCGCGGAACCTGCACGTGCATATCGCGACGTGCATGTCGCGGGCCACCGCGTCGCAGCCGGGTGATGACACGGAGCTGGCTGCCCGGCGTTTCCGGTCACCTTGAAGCTGCTCGGGTGGCCGACTTCGCGTCGAACACGACGTTGCCTTTCGGATAAGCGCCGGGAGCAATGTCACGCCGGACGGGTCGGCGCGGTTTTGCTCATTGTCATACGGTATGGATCGATGATCGCCGCGCGACGGTCAAGCGGACGCTTGCCACATCGTTTCATGCCGGTGACAGCCAAGCGGCTTTTCGGTATTTTTTCGTTATGAAGGCCCGCCCGTGTTTGATCCCCGCTGAGCAGGCGGTGAAGCCGGCGGCGGCACAGCGAACGAGAAGGCCCACCCTCCAGACACCGTCGCGTTCGCGTGTCCGGTTCCGGCCGCGGTCCACCGCTTGAATCGAACGACCGCACGAGACTTCCTCGCGATTATTCGTATCGAAATTAAAAATTCAGCAATAAAGGCCGAAAACGCAGCTTTCGCGCTAAATCGTAATTCTATGTGTCCTACACGCTATATCCCGCCGAGTACAACGATAGTTATTCTCACCGAGCCTTCCATCGGGGCGGGTTCGGCAGAGGTGTGGATACATGAGGCTTACGAAAGCTGCGAACACGACAATCGCCATCTGCGCGCTGGCAAACTCCCTGGCGCTTTCGGCCCGTACGGCGAATGCGCAACAACCGAGCGCCCCGCCGCAGCCGGCACCACAGTCGAGTGCGCCCCCGCCGGCGATGATACAACCGACGGCCACGCCGCAGCCGGCACCCTCCGCGATACCGCAGATCACGATCGAGGCGCCGGCGGAGCAGGGGGGCTACGCGGCGAACCCGCAATATCACACTGACACAGTCAATCTCGGCCCGCTCGGCGGCCAGCCGATCCTGAACACGCCGCTCTCGGTAACGAAAGTGCCCGAGGATCTGATCGTCAATCAGCAGGCCCGCACGGTCAACGACACGCTGCGCTACCTCCCGTCGGTCGAAATCCGCGATCAGCAGGGCTTCGAAGTTTCGCGGCCGCAGTCACGCGGATTTCAGGGTGGCATCGTGCAGAACACGCGGCTCGACGGCCTCAACATCATCGGCACGACCGCCATTCCAACTGAGAACCTCGCGGGAATCGAGGTCCTCAACGGGCTGGCTGGATCATTGTATGGACCCGAAACCCCGGCGGGCGTGTTCAACTACATCCTGAAGCGCCCGACCGATACACCGTTGCGCCGCTTTGTCGAGGGCTTCGATTCCAGCGGCGTCCTTACCGAGGAGGCCGATATCGGCGGCCGCACCGGCCCGGACAACAAGATCGGCTACCGTTTCAACTTCGCCCATGGCGAGGGCGGCAGCTATGCCCCCCGGAGCAACGTCAACCGCACGCTGTTCAGCGCCGACCTTGACTGGCACCTCGACGACCAGACGGTTGTCGAGACTGACTACAGTCACTACGAAACCAACATCACGGGCCTCCCGGGCAGCATCGTCTACGACAACGGCAAGAGCACCCTGCTGCCCAAGGCCGTCGACCCCACCAGGCTCGGTTATGGACAGCCGGGCGCCGGTGCCGACCTCATCACCGACACCGGCGTTGTGAAGATCAAACACAGTTTCAATGACAACTGGAGCTTCGAGGCCGGGGGTCTGTATCAGAACGCCATCCGAAACCTTTTCGGCATCACGAACACCATGACCGATAACGCCGGCAACTTCTCGGTCACCAAGAACTTCAATGCCGTTCCTCACTTCACCGTCGGCAGCAACATGGCGTCGCTGAACGGGCATTTCGATTTGCTGGGTATGAAGAACGACGTGTCGATCGGAACGAACGGATTTATTAACGAGCAGTACTCATACCGCAACTCGATCGCCACGGTGCTGGGCAACTCGAACCTCGCCAACCCGGTCGTGCTGCCGAACCGGCCAATCCCGGACAATGGCGGCCAGTACGAAGCGGCCTACCTGAGAGAACAGTCGATCATCCTCGGCGATACGCTGCATTTCGATGATCAGTGGGCGGTTCAGGCGGTGCTCAGCACGTCCTATCTCAGCACCCGGAGCTTCACGACCGCCGACAAGCTGACCGGATCGGAATCGCGCGACAGCGTCCTGAGCCCCACTGTCAGCCTGATCTATAAGCCGGTCCCGAAGCTGACCGCCTACGCCACCTACGCCAGCAGCGTGGAGCCGGGCGAGCAGGCGCCGACCGGAACGGCGAACGCCAATCAGTTCCTGGCGCAATACGACGACCGGGAGTACGAGATCGGCATCAAATACGCCGTCTCCGACGCTCTGCTCCTGACCCTCGATGCATTCCACATGACACGTCCGCTGGCGATCACCGATGCCGTATCGAATATCTTTCAGGTGGTGGGGACGCAGCGGAACAACGGCATCGAACTGTTCGCGCAAGGCAACATCACGCCGGACCTCAGTATCCTGGGCGGGATGACCTATATCGATGCCAAACTGACTGGCACGGGCGTCGGGGCGACCAACGACAAGTGGGTGGTCGGCGTTCCGGACGTCAAAAGCGACGTTGCCCTCGACTACCATCCCGCCTTCGCCAGGGGGTTCGCGCTGACCACCGCGGCGCATTTCGAAGGTGCCCGCGCGGCGACCAATACGAACAATTCGTTTGCCCCATCCTATGCCACTGTGGATCTCGGCGCGCGCTATTCAACCGGCTTCCTCGGCCACTTCGTAACGGCGCGGCTCCAGGTCATCAACGTGACGAACGTGTTCTATTATTCGTCCATCGCCGACGGCAACATCGTCGGCAGTCCCGGTGCCAACACCGCCTATGTCGGGACGCCGCGAACCTTCGAAGCCAGCCTGGAATTCGATTTCTGACGCGGGGCGATTTCCGGCCGGCGCAGCGCCACCTGCAGGCTGGATGGTGCGGTCCACCGGCAGGCCAGATGGCGCAGCACCGCCGGCCGGCTCAGTGCTGCAGCACCGGCAGCAGGACGTGGATGGCGATCAGGATCAGCACCAGCACCACGGCCACGCGGATCAACCCTCCGAACAGCCGTAACGCCCCGATCACCAGCAGGACCGCCACCGCGATCAGGATCACGGTCTGCACCGCCGGCGGCAGGCCGAGTTGACCAAGCTGCGCACGCAGCCACAATTCGACCGAGATAAGCGCCGCGACGATGATGTTTCCCAGCCCGATGAGGAGGTCGAGCAGGCTGCGGACCAGGTGTGTGAAGCTGTCCAAGAAATTCTCCTGGAGAATGAAGCGTCCCCTTGTATCAGGTCGTGCCGAACCGCGCGCTGTTGCAGGTGTCGTCACCGGAACGTGACGCTGGCGCCACGTCTCGTCTGCTTTTCCCGCTCCCCGCTCCCCGCTCCCCGCTCCCCGCTCCCCGCTCCCCGCTCCCCGCTCCCCGCTCCCCGCTCCCCGCTCCCCGCTCCCCACTTCCCGCTTCCCCGGTCCCCCGGTCCCTACGAACCCATCCCGGCCGACGGCGTGACGCAGGCCTCCCCGCGCGCTAAATCACTCGGCACACGCCGAGAGGGAACCGCCATGACCGCCATCACCATGAATTTCGCCTCCCCACGCCTGTTGCTGGTATCCGCCGGAGCGGTGCGGCAGGTCGCTGAAGTCCTGGCGAAATTCGGGCTGTCGCGGCCCTTGGTGGTCACCGATCCGTTCATGGTCAGCTCTGGCCACGTGCAACACTGTCTCGAACCGCTGGCCGCCGCCGGGCTTGCGGTCGCGGTCTTCAGCGCCACCGTGCCGGACCCGACCGACACGGTGGTGGAGGCCGGCGTGGCGGAGCTGAACAAGGGCGACTTCGACTGCCTGATCGGCTTTGGCGGCGGCTCGCCGATCGACACCGCCAAGGCGATGGCAATCCTGGCGGCAGGCATCAACGAGGGCCGGACCAGGATGCGCGACTACAAGGCGCCCTTCGCCGCCGACCAGGGGGCGTTGCCGGTCATCGCCATCCCGACCACCGCCGGCACCGGCAGCGAGTGCACCCGCTTCACCGTCATTACGGATACCGAGCGGGATGAGAAGATGTTGATCGCCGGGCTGGGGGCGCTGCCGCTGGCGGCTCTGGTCGATTACGAACTGACCTATTCGGTGCCGCCTCGCACCACCGCCGACACCGGCGTGGACAGCCTGACCCATGCGCTCGAGGCCTACGTGTCGAAGCGGGCGAACCCCGTGTCGGATGCGCTGGCGCTGTCGGCGATGACGCTGATCGGGGCAAATATCCGGACGGCCTATGCCGAACCGCGCAACGCGGCGGCGCGGGAGGCAATGATGCTGGGCGCCACAGAGGCGGGCCTGGCGTTCTCCAACAGTTCGGTCGCGCTCGTGCATGGGATGTCGCGGCCGATCGGCGCGCACTTCCAC